>JANQHV010000365.1 GCA_028282505.1 SAR324 cluster bacterium
AACGGACTGAAAACAAATCTGATTAATTAGACAAATTATTTTCATTACATTCCTCTTCTCAATGAGGTGAATCAATGACTATAGACTTCAATAATATCGTTGGAATAGCCACAATTTTAGGGACACTAGCTGCCTGGATTACACTGTGGCCAATAGCTCGACCTTATGTCAAAAGATTCAGAGGAAGGATATCTCGCTTGACCGCCAAAGAAGAAACGTATTTGCTTTCTCTAGCAAAGAACTTGGAACAAAAGAATCAAAAAAACAGGTGGAGTGATAGGTTCTACATCGACGTTGATACGGAATTACAAAGCCGAAAATTACCTTATGAAATTCCACCCGCATTCTATGTTGTCAAGTCTATAAACAGGCACTCCAAGGAGCAGGATTTCAATAATTTATCGAATATTGAGAAGATTGACAGTTCGAGAGGAAAAACTTTCAATTCACTAGAGGCTGCAATTGCTGAAGCACAGGACAATGCAGTTGTAGTTATTGCTCCGCCAGGGGGTGGAAAGACCGTTTCTTTGAGGAATCTGGCAACGAAACAGGTTAGTCAGCGCTTATCTATGAAGACAAACTTAATTCCTATTTTTGTTAATCTAGGCTACTACACTGGTTTGAATCCTGAAGGCAGCATCACAAATTTTGATGAATTTCTAGAAGAGTTCTTTTCAACATCGGGTTATTACAATTTTCTCTCGAATCGCAATTGGGAAGATCTTATCAAACAATCGCGTTGCATCTTCTTTCTTGACGGTATAGACGAACTTCCTAGAAGGCCAGGGGAGTATGAGGCGCGGTGTCAAAAAATTGCAGATTTTGTTCAAGCATGGCCAGAGACCCATTTTATACTTTCTTGTCGGGAACTTGACTATAACCGTGAACTTCCTTTTCAACAGATTTTAATCAAACCATTTGATCGAAAACACATCAAGCGGTATATGGAAAAATACTTTACAAAAGTTGATTTTAAAATGATCTTTCATCAGATGGAAGCATCAACCGGTATTTTAGAGCTATGTGAAAATCCATTCTATTTGGATATTATCTGCTACTTTTCTAAATTTACAAAAAAAATACCGGAAAATAAGACTCAGCTCTTTGATCTGATAGTTAGCCAATTCATTCAACGAGAAAACAAAAAACAAGGGACTGTGGTCGCAAAGGATGATTTCATCTTTGCCATGTCGCATCTAGCCTATTATTTAGCAGTGGAACGGATGGCAACCACAATAAACATCGACGAGTATACTGACTCTCTGGAACATGATAAAAATCGTGATTTGTGTCTACACTTAATAGACTATGCAAAAAAGGGGGAATTGTTAGAGTTTAGTGAAAAAAGTCGTGAGGTGCGGTTTATACATAATCGTTTCCAAGAGTATTTCTCATCGTTTTATATCTTGAAAAACTATAGAAGTACAACAACTGTTATTCCACAGAATTTTTTCACCAACATTTGGTGGAAAGAAACCGCGTTATTTATTGGTGGACTTGATGAAAATGTTGATGATTTTATCAACATGATACTTCAGCATAGAGATAAATTCAGCCACGCAAACAAAGTCATTGAAAAGCTTTTAAGGCTCGAAATGACTTTGTTGGCATTTGAGTGCATTTTTAGTAACCTGACCTTCGATAACGAGCACTTGTATAAGAGTGTTCTAGACGACCTGATTCAGGAGTTTAGAAATGGAAATACTCTGGTAAAGGCAAAAATCCTTAACGCTTTTCGATACGACAAATCAATACAAGTGAACGATCTTATTCAAAAGGCTTTAAATGATAAGAGCCTCTGGATCTCCGAACGAGCCTTCTTTATGCTCACTGGCGGTCAACTGAAAATGCAGATGAATTTTCAGAACGTGCTAGGGGAATTCTTCAGGTTTTTCATTGAAGGCAGAATAATAGCCACTTTCGTTCCCGTCGTCAAAAGTGCTAGTAAGTCAAAAATAGTAAGATATCTTTTGCCCATTTACTTTTTGCTCGTATTGGCCAGTGTGCTTTCAATTGGATTAGTTGCATATGTGTTTTATTCGTTTTTCAGCTTCATTTTTTTCGAGCTCGAATTAGCATTTACAGCAGAATGCCTGAGTTGTTTGGCTTTGCTCAATATAGGCATGTTTATAATAATTTATTGTCTAACAAATAATAGTTATCCGATTCTAAAAAAGTTTATCTTTGTGGCGCCATTAGCAACAATGATTCATTATCTGATATTTAATATACCCAACAATCTTATTTATAGAATCGTGATATTTGCTTTGGGATGGTTAGTATACCATTTATATAATCGATACGTAAAAAAGCCAAATGAGTCTGATTGGTCAGTTGGTTCAATTACAGCTGGTGTTTTTGGGTTTTCAGTTTTAATCCCCTTCCTCAACTTTGAAGCCGTCTCGCAGACTATAAAAACTCATACTGGCATATCGATAGACCTCCAAATATCTTCAACCACTTCTATTGTAATACTACCTAGCCTATTAAGCTTTGTTGCAATCTCATTTGCCGTTTATATTTACAGGCAGATTCGGGCTTTGAATCGTTTTAATGAATACGCTGGCAAGGTTGACGGAATATTAATTGCTCATCGTGATAATAACGAAGCTGTCAGAGAGTTCCATGAGATGTTTAACAATCTGTCATTGGTGTGGGCACAAAAGCTACTGCTTCAAAAAATCATGGAAAGGATGACCACTCAACTACAATTATCCAGAGAACAAAAAATTTCTTTCTTAGCTCTCCTTGCGAACGTTACTACTAGTATTCATTTTCGAGATGTCATTTATCAAAACTTAGAGGAAGAGGAGAAAAACTTCCGAAGGGCAATTAAGCTTGATGTTCCTGGCAAAAAAGCCAAAAAGAACATGCCATACTCGCAAGTATTTACGTCAATAAAAAGTGAGCACGTACGACCATTGCCTCAGAAAAAACTAACGACTCAAGAAATGGATCGCAACCCTCCTGAATTTGCAAAGAATTTCAATTTGTTAAATGCCGTAATTATTGCTACGGGAGGTTTTGCTCTTGCGTCTTTGTTAGCAGAATCCCGGAAGTTACTGCTTCTCCCTTTTTTTGATATACCCGATGCCTACCTAAAAATAGGTATTATATTTTTTATTCATGCTTTTGCTGCGAGGCTAGCTGGAACAACTGTAGGATATGTACTATCCAAGTTGATTACTTCGCCAAAAATTGAAAATGGACCATTAATAGGTGGATGGATAATAGGTTGGACGGCATCACTGTTTCTTTGGATTTTGATACCAAATGAAATACCTGCTAGTGAGAGAATAATATTTATCAACTTGGTAGAAGCGATTATTGTTGCCTGGGCAGTAAGGATCGTCGTAAAAAAACATGTCATGGGTCTCGACACAAAGATTTTTATGTATTGGGTCTTTTCCAATGTTGCTACTATCATATTCTTCCTCATTGTACTTAATACAGATCATTTAGCTTTGAACGTTATTGTACTTAATACAGATCATTTAGCTTTGAACGTTCTCACCAATGTTATTGGGAATTCAATAACAGGTGGTTTGGGGTGTTATCTTACTTTACGTGAAATACAAAAGTCTATCTAAGCCAAAAGATATTTTCTCCTTACCTCTTATATGGTATTCACCGTAGATACAAAAGAACATGGAAATAGATAAATTAAATGTTATGAGTAATAATCAAAGTTCACAAGTTAGCAAAAACATTACTATAGTCAAACCTCAGATGGAGAGGATTTTCTCCCTCACCGATGGCATTGATGGAACAGCATTGTTTATGCAAACCGATCAGGCCATCTGTGCTGTGAAAAACCTATTGATTTAAAATGCAGGACTATGCTACCCTTAGCATTCATGAAATGAAAGAATGGAAAGCACGTTTGCATCGTTGGAATGAGATAGGATGCAAACAGAGGAGGATTCTAATAAAGGTATATGACAGAAAAAACCTTCGAGGACGCACTGCATCATCTGGAAGAAGCGGTAAACAAGCTAGAAAACGGCTCTTTGACTTTGGAAGAAGCAATGACTTCATTTGAGCAAGGAATTCGTTGGAGCCGAGAATGCCATCAATTTTTGGAGAAAGCTGAAAAACGTATTGAAATGATTTTGAAAGACGAAAAAGGAGAATATACAAAAACCGAATTTATCGATGATCAGACCGATTGTTTGTAGTAAGCGCCATATTCCAGAATAATCAGTGTTTCAAAAGCAACTTCGGGGCATTCTGCCTCTTACTTTTTGCCTTCCTAAAATAGAAAACTTCCAAACCATTCCACTGCTTAGTCTGTCTCTCTTACAGAAAGGTTGGAGAGTTGGGCATGAATCGTAAATAAGATCCTTTGACATGGAGCCTTGTTATAGGAAGTAACCTGGTCACCTGTCTGATAGTATAGAATTAATAATTTAGGAAAACGAATGCCAAAAAATATCAAAAAAATGCTGGTCAATGTCGATGATGACGAAACCAGGATTGCTACAGTCACAGGAAATGTGCTCGAAAATTTGCATATTGAGCAAACCCACCATAAACGGATTGTTGGAAATATTTATCACGGAATTGTTGTCAAAGTGCAGACTTCGTTTCAAGCTGCCTTTATTGATTATGGTGGGGAACGCCATGGATTCCTTGCCTTTTCTGATGTCAATCCACACCTCTTCAAAAATTCCTCCGGCAAAAGAGGAAGGACTGCGATTGAACATGTTTTAAAACCTGGTCAGCCTGTCATGGTTCAGGTCACTCGAAATGAAATGGGAAATAAAGGGGTGAGTTTGACGACCAATATTAGCCTTCCTGGTCGTTTTCTGGTGTTCATGCCTAACAGTGATAAAGGAGGAGTCTCCAAAAAAATAGAAGATGCGGAAGCACGCACACGTCTGAAACATCTGCTGGATGGATTATGTGGTGAAAAAGATTCTGCCATCATCCGCACTGCTGGTGTGAACCGAAGTTTGTCAGAATTAAAACGGGATTTTTTGATGTTGCGGCGCAAATGGAACAAAATCCAGAAAAAATATGAAAGCACTAAAAATCCACAATTGATCTATGAAGAAGAAGATGTGGTAGTTCGGACACTACGGGACTTTTTTATTGATGATATTGCAGAGATTTGGATTGATCATCCAGAAGCATTCCAGCGAGCTCGCGAATTTTTCAAAGCCAGTATTCCGGCCAAGCAAAAGCGGTTGCAATTTTATCTTGGAGAGCGCTCCCTCTTTTCGGCTTACGATATTGAAGCTCAAATAGAACAGCTTAGCAGCAACCAGGTCCCTTTAGCTTCTGGTGGGAGCCTGGTCATCGATTCGACAGAAGCACTGGTTGCCATTGATGTCAACTCAGGACGTTTCAATCAGGGAAAAGACATTGAAGATACAGCATTACGTACGAATCTAGAAGCTGCAGAGGAAATTTCACGCCAGCTGCAACTCCGCAATCTGGGAGGACTGATCGTCATTGATTTTATCGACATGATTTCTGAAAAAAATCGCAATCTGGTGATAAAAACAATGGAAGAATGTCTACAACACGACAAAGCTAAGTGGACCCTGGGTAGTATTTCACAATTTGGATTGCTGGAGATGAGTCGCCAACGCATTGCAACAGCTCTGTCTCAAGAAACAAAAACGGTTTGTCCAACATGTGGTGGGGTTGGGATGGTTCTGTCTATTGCATCTCTCGCAAATGCCGTATTGCGAAAAATTAGAGAATTGGCGGCAACAGAAGATGCTTCTGAGATCCATAGCCGTATTTCTGTCGAATTGTCCAACTTTTTATTCAATAAGAAACGTCAACAATTGGATGAATTGGAAGCAGAGTTTGGCATCAAAATAGTCTTGTCAGCCGATCTTTCGATGGAATCAGGAAAGTTGCCTATCTTTGAATTGAAAACCAAAACAGGCACCCAAACCATTACTCCTGATAGTGAACAGCGGAATCTACGAGAAAAACAAGATCAAGAAGACGGAAAAGGAAAAAGCAAACGTTCTCGTTCTCCCCGTAAACGTGATAAATCGAGGTCGAAAAATGTGGTGGAAGCAGAGCAGGTTACTGAGGTAGTAACGGATACTCCGGACGAATCTGTAGAAGTCGAACCGGTCATTGAGACAGAGGTGGATACCTTGGATGAGGAGAAGGTCGAGAGCGAGTTGCCTTCAGAGGAGCCTCCTAAGATTCCAACCTTATTCAGTAGTGTACATCAACCTTCACCGGATGGTGAAAACAACAAGGTAGAACGACGTGCAGAAGATCCTAATCGTGAAAAATTAAAGAATATCCCTCCTGGTACTATACTTTATAGCAGCATCCATCGCGATGATCCTCAAGGGGTCGAAGGTGCTGATCCTGTTAGGGAAATCCCTGACGCGTTGCAATCAGAGGCAATAGAAGCTGAAGAGAATCAAGTCACAGGAGCGCATGATTCAGAAGAAGCAGAAGTGGGAGAATTTGAAAAAATTGCAGAAACAGATTTGACTCAGCAGGATATCGATTCAGTGGAAGCTGAGGAAAATGAGGGCACTGTAGAGAATGATGAAGCATTGGATACTGAAAAACCTGAAGGAGATGCAGAAGTATCAGTTTCTCCGCAAAGCGACTCCGAAGAAATAGAGACGACGCCACCAGAGAAAGAAACAGAGGATTCCCAAGAGAGTGATTCCGAAGAAATAAAAGCGATTTCATCTGAGGAGGAAACAAAAACAGAGGCTGCTCAAGAGAATGAGCCTGGAGAAGTAGAAGCAACTCCCAAAAAGGCTCGACCTCGTAAGAAAACCACTGCAAAGTCTACAAAAACAAGATCAACTAGAACTTCGACAAAAGCAAAAACGACTGCATCAAAAACGCGCACAGGTACCAGGGCTACGAAATCCACAGCAAAAAAAGCTGCGGATAAAGTAGAAAAGCCTGTGGAGAATGAGAATGCAGGAGAAACCGTAGAAACCAATGCAGGTTCTGAAGAGACGGCAGCTAAAGCAGCCAAAACCAGTACTGCAAAAAAGAAAACAACAACCAGGAAAAAAACTGCTGCTACAAAAAGAAAAACAACTGCTGCTACAAAAAGAAAAGCAGCATCTCCTGAAGAAGTAGCGAAATCAGAAGATAAAGAATAATGTCCTACAAATCTTCACTGTACAGTTTGTTGCCTTCGGTGACAGAAGTGGATCAATACCTAAAGCAACAAAACTTGTCTTTTGGTAAACCTGTGCGCTTTTTGGTGCATGAGGTACTCCAGAACTTACGGGATCAGATTACTCAGCTTTCTGATGATGAGCAGGCCCAGAATGTTTCTTTTTTCTCGAGTAAAGAAGAAGTTCTACAACATGTGGCATTGCAAGTGGCCCAGTATGGCCAAATGAGCATGCGCTCTGTGATCAATGCCACAGGCATTGTGATTCATACCAATCTAGGCCGTGCCCCCATTTCAAAACAGCTCATCAATTCTATTTTACCTCTGTTGTCTGCCTACTCAACTGTCGAATATGACTTGACGACAGGCAAACGAGGAAGCCGTGGGGAAGGAGTCAAAAATCATTTGCGCATTCTATCTGGAGCAGAAGATGCAGTCGTGGTCAATAATAATGCTGCGGCGGTGTACTTGATGCTCATGGCATTGGCAACTGGAAAAGAAGTGATTGTTTCCCGTGGAGAGTTGATAGAGATTGGGGGTTCCTTTCGCATTCCTGACATTATGAGAGCTGCTGGTGTCACGCTTGTCGAGGTTGGTACGACCAACCGAACACGTATTTCGGATTATGAGAATGCTATCACAGAAAATACGTCAGCTTTGATGAAAGTGCACCCTTCCAACTATGCGATCCGTGGTTTTGTTGAAGAAACCCCAATGGCACAAATAGCAGAGTTAGCAAAGCGATATCAACTATCATCTTTTTATGATTTAGGAAGCGGCAATTTTTATCGTTTTCAGCAGCCTGCATTGCAAATTATGCCGACTGTACAACAGGAAATCCGTACCGGTGCCGATTTAGTCACATTCAGTGGGGATAAATTATTGGGCAGCACACAGGCTGGAGTTGTTGTAGGACGCAAAGCATTAATCCAGAAGTTATCCCGCCATCCGTTATATCGGGCACTGCGTTTAGATAAGATCACCTTAGCCTTGCTGGAGGCTCATTTAGTCGCCTATTTTGATGTATCCTCATTGCCAGAAAAGATTCCTACCATTGGTTTATTGGAACAAACTCCAACTGATATCCAAAAAAAAGCCGAGAGTGTGCTCAATGGTTTGCACATTCCTCAAGATTCACAATGGAAGGTGGAGTTAAGGCCAGCATCCTCTTTGACAGGCGGAGGAGCACTCCCCGAAGTTTACCTGGATTCGTATTCATTGATTCTTCATCACCCCAGCAAAACAGCAGAATGGATCCAGGAATTTTTTCGCCAACAAAAAACTCCCATTATTGGGCGAATTCAAGATGAGCAGGTATGGCTCGATTTTCGCACAATCTTTCCTGCAGATTTTCCAACCATCATTGATACTTTACACAAGCTGTTTGTTATATCATGAAGCTTCTAATTGCAGGGGCCAATGGGATGTTTGCCCATGACCTCATTCAGTCACTCCAGCAAAGCAATGATTCCCTGCACACGTGGGACTACCATGCTCCTTTGGAGACTGAACTGGATATTACACAACCGGAATCGATTGAACAAAATATCCATCATTTCAATCCCCAAGTCCTTGTCAATTGTGCGGCATATACCCAGGTGGACCAGGCAGAAACAGACGTTTCTCAGGCCACACAGATCAATCAAGAAGGAGTTCGACATTTAGCTCAGATTTGTACCAAAAAGCAAGTGAAGCTGGTGCATTTTTCTACAGATTTTGTGTTTGATGGCAATCAATCAATACCTTACCTCGAATCCGATCAGCCCCGTCCTCAGGGAATCTATGCACAAACAAAACTGGCAGGAGAGCATGCTATCCAAAAAAGTTCTGTGGATTATCTAATCATACGCACTTCCTGGTTGTATGGTGTAGCCGGACATAATTTTGTAAAAACCATTCTACGGCTGGCAAAAGAACGTCCCGATCTGAAAGTTGTCTGTGATCAAGTGGGTTCTCCCACCTGGACAGTGGATTTGGCACAGGCTATGATTTCTTTACTGAAAGTGGATGCGGCAGGTATTGTGCATTTCTCCAACCATGGACAGTGTAGCTGGTATGAATTTGCCAAAGCAATCATTCAAATAGCACATGAACTGGATTATTTGCCCCAATCCACTCCTGTGCGGCCAATTCCAACCACAGAATATCCTTTGCCAGCAAAACGTCCGACCTTTTCTGTCTTGAATTGTGACAGATACATGAGATTAACCAAGCAGACTCCACCTTCTTGGCAAAGTGCTCTGAAACAAATGCTCACCAAGCTGCTACAAACGAATTAAGCAAGGAGTAGTTTCTGCATGAGACCATTCTACAATCTGATCAAAAGGATTATCCATAACCGATACATGATTCGTGTGATGGCCATGCGTGAAATCAAAAGCCGATATGTTGGCTCGATTATTGGGATATTTTGGTCTGTGATTCATCCAATCATGATGGTTTTTATCTATTGGTTTGTTTTTTCGTTGGGATTCAAAGTCCGTCCCACCAACAACATCCCTTTTGTGGTCTGGTTTTTTTGTGCTTTTGTTCCCTGGAGTACTTTCAATGAGATGCTTGGCACCACAACCAGTTCTGTACTGAACAACAGCACATTGATCAAGCGTACATTGTTTCCGAGTGAGATTCTTCCATTCATTTCGTTGGTTTCCAGTGGTATCAGTCACCTGATCATGCTGTTAATCTTACTGGTGATGCTGGTGTTCAATGGAATTCCGTTCTCTGTGTATAATCTGCAATTCATTTACTACTGGTTTATCATGATGTTCATGATGTTAGGGCTGGGCTGGCTTTTTTCAGGGATTAACGTTTTCTTGAGAGATACCAGCCAATTGGTTGGAGTTCTGCTCCAAGTCTGGTTTTGGGCGACTCCTATTTTTTGGACATTGGGCATGCTTCCGGAAAAGTTGCATTTCTTTCTCAAACTCAATCCCATGTTTTATATCGTGGAAGGGTATCGCGCTTCTTTTCTCTATCATCGTCCATTTTGGGAAAATATGGAATTGGGCATGTACTACTGGGCTGTTTGTTTACTGATTTTTATAATCGGAGGAATAGCATTCCGAAAATTGAAACCTGATTTTGCGGATGTGTTGTGATGGTGGATACGCCTGCGGTGATCGTTGATCAAGTTTCGAAGAAGTATAAAATTTTTTCGTCCAATCGCGCCCGATTTTTAGAGTTTTTGCATCCTTTTAAGAAAAAATACCATCAGGAATTTTGGGCATTGCGTGATATTTCTTTTCAAATTCCCCATGGACAAACCTATGGTTTGATTGGTCGAAATGGTTCTGGTAAGTCGACACTGCTCCAAATCATTGCAGGCGTTCTACAACCAACTGGTGGTTTGATCAAAATTCATGGCAGAATCTCTGCTTTACTGGAATTAGGAGCGGGATTTAACCCAAACTTTACAGGACGGGACAATGTGACCTTGAGTGGTGTGATTAGTGGGCTTTCCAAAGATGAAATAGAAGAGAAGTTGCCATCCATTATTGAATTTTCAGAACTGGGAGAATTTGTGGAGCAGCCTGTGCGGACATATTCGTCAGGAATGTATGTCCGTTTGGCTTTTTCTGCCGCAATCCATGTCGAGCCCGATATTTTGATTGTCGATGAAGCCTTAGCGGTCGGAGATGTGCGCTTCCAAAGAAAATGTTTCCGGAAATTTGAGCAATTCCGTAAAGAAGGCAAAACGATTTTTTTGGTAACGCATGATACCAATGCCATTGTACGGCATTGTGATTCGGCCATTCTGATGGAGGAAGGCAGAATGATCAACATGGGCCATGCAAAAGACATCGTCAATCACTATGTGGAAATTGTGAATACGCCAGAAAAACCAGTGACATCTTCGTCTGCTCAGAAATCAAAAACAGCAACAAAAGAATTTGCTCATATTGGATATGAATCAACTCCTGTTGATTCAGAAAATACTCCATTGGCTCAATTTTTTGCAGAAAAGCCCACGGGTGATTGTTGTGCACAGAGAAAATCTTATAATCACCATGAACATCGTTATGGCACAAAAAAGGCAGAGATTTTTGATTATTGTCTGGTTTGTAAGGATGAATTTGATCCAGTCGTGGTCACGTCTCATGAGCCTTTGGAGATTTATGTTAAAGTTTTTTTTCATGAAGCCGTTGATTTTCCCATTTATGGCTTAACTGTCAAGAGGCTGGATGGGGTTGAAGTTTATGGTAGTAATTCATGGTTTGAGGAAGTCTCTGTACAATCACCAAAGTCGGGGGAATTTGTTATTTTTAAAATTTCACTCGAAATGAGTTTGATTCAAGGAGATTATTTTTTTTCTTTGGGAATTGCAGAAAAGCAGGAAGATTTTGAAATTGTCGCGCTGGATCGTCGTTATGACCTGGTTCATCTGAAAGTACATCAGACAAACCGAGTGTTTGGTATTGTCGATCTCGATGCTGATTTTTTCGAATATAGGACCCTCAGTTGAGCAAAAATCATTCGCCTCAACATGATCCTGCACAAAACTGTCTTGATCATGGCATCAATATGCTTCATAACAACATATTTTATATATTTGGGGTTGGTCATATTTTCGGCCAGTTGTAAAAAAACGATTTCCCCTCCTTACCAAGGAGGCCGTCCGCAGAAGCGGGTTAGGGAAGGTTGTGGGTCAGAGTGCCAACCCCTCCTAACCGAAGGTCAGCCCCGCTCTCTTAATAAGAAAAGGGACTTCAGGTGGTCGAAAACATGATCATGCCCATATATTTTCAGATAACCTTTTTGGATCACTAGAAATTTTATCAACCCACTTTAGCAATTTTTGATGACGGACAATCTTTTAGCCAGCCAAGCCAAAGCGGCACGTGATGCTTCTATCCAGTTGGCCAATTTACCAACCGAGCAAAAAAATCAGGTTTTGGATACTGTAGCAAATCATTTGCGGCGGAGTACGAAAAAAATTCTTCAGGCCAATCAATTGGATCAGGAAGCAGGACAGAAAATGGTAGAGACTGGTAAACTGTCGTCTTCTGCATACAAACGTCTTTTGCTAAATGAAGATAAGATTGAGCAAATGGCACTTAATATGGAAAGTGTTGCACAATTGCCGGATCCCGTTGGTCAAATACAACAAGCAACACGATTGGATCATGGTCTGGATCTCTATCAGATCACGTGTCCCATTGGTGTTCTCTTGATCATTTTTGAATCAAGGCCGGAAGTCGTTGTGCAAATCTCAGCATTGGCGATTAAATCGGGAAACGCCGTGATTTTGAAAGGAGGTAGTGAGGCACAACATTCTAACCAGGTATTGGCTGAGGTCATTTGGGAGGCATTGGAGCAGTTTGATTTCATGCCAAATGGTGCGATCAATTTGCTGAATACCCGAGAAGAAGTTTCTCAGATTTTACAAATGAGTGAATGCATTGATCTGATCATTCCGCGTGGCAGTAATGCTTTGGTTCAGCACATCCAGGCTCATTCCAAAGCACCTGTTTTGGCTCATGCTGACGGAATATGCCATGTCTATTTGGACGAATCAGCAGATCCGCAAAAATGTGAAGAAATTGTTTTAGATGCCAAATTGCAATATCCTGCCGTTTGTAATGCGATGGAAACGTTATTGGTGCATCAAAACACTCCAGAAGAGTTGCTTGCTAAAATTTTACTTAAACTACAGGATGCCCAAGTTGAATTGAGAGTTTGTCCTGTCACCAAAGAACGGTTGAAACATGTTGCTTCCCTGCAAGTGATGGATGCTGTTGAAGAAGACTGGTCTACGGAATATACCGATTTGATTTTGTCAATTAAATCAGTTTCTTCTTTGCAGGAGGCCGTAACACATATCAATTCATACGGTTCCAAGCACACGGATTCCATTGTCACAGAAAATGAAGAACATGCAGAATGGTTCATGAATCAAGTGGATACCGCAAGTGCATTTTGGAATGCCTCGACACGGTTTGCCGATGGATTTCGTTATGGCTTTGGCGCAGAAGTGGGTATCAGTACCAACAAGACACACGCACGAGGGCCTGTTGGACTGGAAGGACTGGTAATTTATAAATTTAAGCTCTATGGACAAGGACAGGGAGTGGACCGTTACGAAGGAAAGAAGTTTTTGCATGAGGCCATTGAGGGACCTTGATGGTGAGAGATAAGTACATTTTTGTTTGTATATCATTGATATTAATATATTTTACTCTTCATGAAAGGAAATACTATGCGTTTGATTTTTTTAGGTCCTCCTAGCTCCGGCAAAGGAACACAGGCACAAAAATTGGTAAAAGACCTAAACATCGTTCAGCTTTCTACCGGAGATATGTTAAGAGCAGCTGTTGCCGCAGGCACTGAAGTTGGTTTGCAAGCCAAAGCCGCAATGGAATCGGGTCAGTTAGTTGCCGACGAACTCATAGTTGGTATCATCCGGGATCGTATCAAAGAAGACGACTGTCAAGCCGGTTACCTCTTGGATGGATTTCCTCGTACTGTTGTGCAGGCAGAAAAACTGGATGAGATGTTAAAAGAACGTAATGAAGCCATTGATTATGTGGTCAGTTTGATTGTCAAAGATGATGTGCTAATCCAACGAGCCGTTGGACGACGGGTTCATTTAGCCAGTGGCCGGACCTATCATATTGAATTCAATCCTCCCAAAGTTCCAGGTAAAGATGATGTGACGGGTGAAGATCTGGTTCATCGAAAAGATGACACAGAAGAAACAGTACGAGAACGTTTGAATGCCTATCACAATCAGACCGCACCTTTGATTGACTACTATCAAGATACAGGGAAACTGCGCACTATTGATGGAATAGGAGATATTAATGCCATTTATACTAATATCAAGTCAGCAATTTCTCAGTAACCATGAAATTGGATCCTGCTTTTGCAACCAAATCAGTACCAAATTTCTGTGATACTCATATTTTATAATTAAACACTATGGATTTAGTAAAAGAACTGGAGCAGCGTTTTCATCGTGACATTGTACTAACCCAGCATATGGGTCTTGCTGTAGAAACCTACAATGAAAATGGTTTGACACTGAGTGCTCCCCTGGAAAAAAACCTCAATCACAAACAAACAGCATTTGGTGGAAGTTTAAACTGCTTAGTCACGTTAGCAGGATGGGGAATGGTTTATGTTCTTCTGAGAGAAATGGACATAGACGCTCATATTATTATTCAAGAGAGCAAAATTTCCTATCTTAAACCTGTTACTGAAGATTTTCAGGCAATCTGCCCAAAGCCAGATGATGCGATGTTGCACAAATTCAAGAAAATGCTGCAGAAAAAAAGATTGGGCCGTATTCCTTTACACTGTGTGATCTATGAAGAAGACACACTGGCTGTTGAGTTTAGAGGATCTTATGTGGCAACAGTCACTACGTGATGGTGGATATCTGTCATAACCTTAGTACAAATATTCACAATGAAGTACACAAATTCTTAATCTTAATCCCCCAATTTCCCAAGATTTCAGATTAAGAATAAGAGTAAGACTGTCTGATAAGAATTTGAATACTTATTGCTGACTAGTTGTACTTAGTTATAATCCAGCGAATTAGGCGTTGCGATGTGCTCTGTTGTTTCTTTTCGATGCAGAGGTGCGGAGATAACATCTTCTATGTCTGTTTCATCTTCAGCAAACCGACACATATTTTTGATGAATTCCTGAACAACCCTGTCCATCAATTTTCCTTTCACGTCTGAGTCTACATCCAGTTCATCTGCATAAAAATCCAGTCTAATTCGAACGTGCCCTTTCTCGTAAATCAATTGGCGAGAAATGGTTTTTGTAGCAGACAATGATGCTTGATAGTGAGTGTTCAGTTTCTTTCCGGCTTCGATGGAATAAGCAGCGATTTTCATTTGAGATGCCCAAAAAGCAAAACTTTTGAGCAAATCATCCAATGAAGTATCTTTTTCGAAAAAGACATCAATATGCTCGGATAATGCGTTGACAAAAGAACGTTGTCGTTTTAAGGTCGCCGTTTCTTTCATCATCTTGAAAGGAGCTTTGATTTCTTTGTATTCCAGAAAAAGCAAAGAGAAATATCCCAGTAATATGGCAGCTAAGCACATAACTAAATACCAATCTGGCTGCCAATATACGGCAAGTGCCAAGATGCTAAACCCTGTTGCAATCAGATACATCACCAAAACAGCCTGGGGAATGCTGTACCCTTTTGCCAATAACCGATGGTGCATATGATTTTTGTCTGCAGAATAAAATGGAATACCTTGAAGCTGACGTCGAAAAAATGAAAACAGTGTATCGAGAATGGGTAAACCTAAGAGGACAATTGGCAATAGATTGACGGCACCTGTTTCTGAATTTCTCATTCCCCAGATAGAAAGAGTCGACAAGCAGTATCCTAAAAATAAACTGCCTGAATCTCCCATAAAAATAGAGGCGGGGTGTCTATTGAATAGCCAGAAGCCTAAGATGGAACCAATTAATGCTAATGAAAATACAATGATAACGACATCGACTTGTATGATGGAAATAACCAACAAACCTGTTAGCGCAATCATGGAGACACCACTTGCCAAACCATCGAGTCCATCAATAAGATTCAAAGCATTCATGACCCCCACGATCCATAGAGTCGTTAACGGAAAGGCGAAAAAACCCAATTCCTGTGCACCATAAACGGGAAGATCTATTTTTTCTATGCTCAAACCAAACCAACTGACAAAAGCGGCAACAAGGATTTGCCCCAATAACTTATAGCGTATCCGGATATTCCAAATGTCATCTGCCAACCCAACAGTAAAAATAGAAAATCCTCCAATCAGAAAAATAAATAATGGTCCTTGCAAAGCAAGCGATAATGGATTTTCTGGTGAATTGGGTAAACCGCCAATCAGACTGTAGGCCAAGCTGATTGTAATGAGAAATCCCAACGTGATGCCGACTCCTCCTAAACGAGGAATTTCTTTGACATGGGAATCTCTTAAAGAGGATTGCTGCTTTGTAAAAAAACGCCCGGAACCCGAATAGAGTAAAAATAAGATAAATGTTGTACTGACCAGGAGGGCAATTACGAAAACAAAGAGGAAGGTATTCATATCATTTGTATCAAGAAGAGGAGGGCAATTTCATCAGCTCTTGTGTAGAGTGGGATTGAAATGTAGAATTTTTTTACAAAATACTCAAGAAAAACCTGTAAAACCAGTGGGTTAATCTCAATTTTTCCCAGAGGCATCCAAGGAACTGCTGGTTTGTATCAACATTTTTTCAGAGTTATGATAATAATAGACTTTGTCAGATCGCAGGCCGAGTCTACGAAAAAGGAGATTGAAGTTGGATCAGAAATACATTCGGAATTTTTCAATTATTGCTCACATTGATCATGGAAAATCGACCCTGGCGGATCGCTTGATGGAAGTGACAGGGGCCGTCAGTGAACGGGAATCACAGGATCAGCTATTGGATAGCATGGATATTGAACGAGAACGAGGGATCACCATCAAATCCCAATCGGCACGATTGATCTATCAGGCAGAAGATGGAAATACTTACATTTTGAATCTGATCGATACACCGGGACATGTTGATTTCACTTATGAAGTTTCCCGCTCTTTGGCTGCTTGTGAAGGCGCTTTATTGATTGTAGATGCAGCACAGGGAGTAGAAGCACAAACACTGGCCAATGTTTACCTGGCCTTAGAAAATGATCTCGAAATTTTACCTATTTTGAATAAAATTGATCTGCCCACAGCCGATCCTCAACGAGCATGTCAGGAAATAGAAGATGTGATCGGACTGGATACCAGTATGGCCGTGCGGGCAAGTGCCAAAGAGAAGATTGGAATTGCTGAAATACTGGAGCAAATTGTTCAACTGGTTCCCCCCCCAGATGGCGATCCTGCATTGCCACTACGCGCTTTGATTTTTGATTCCTGGTTTGATTCATATACAGGCATTGTGGTCATGGTTCGTGTCATTGATGGTGCTGTTCATACAGGGGATAGAGTCCGTTTTATGGCAACAGGACAAGAGTACGAAGTGACGGAATTGGGAATTTTTAATCCTTTCCAGGAGGTGAGGAAAGAGCTGACTGCCGGAGAAGTGGGATACATTTGTGCTTCGATCAAAACGATTGGACATACTAAAATCGGGGATACGGTGACTTTGTGCAGCAATCCAGCACAAGAACCTTTGCCGGGTTATGCGGAAGCCAAACCGATGGTATTTAGTGGGATCTATCCCGCTGACAATGAACAGTATGAAGATCTCAAAGAAGCCCTGCGTAAACTGGCCCTCAATGATTCCTCCATCACTTATGAACCTGAAACATCCGCGGCACTAGGGTTCGGGTTTCGTTGCGGTTTTCTGGGCTTGCTTCATATGGAAATTGCTCAGGAACGCTTGGAACGGGAATTCAAAGTACAATTGATTGCAACAGCCCCCACAGTGATTTATCGCGTTCATTTGAAAGACAAGACCATTCTGGACATCGATAACCCTTCTCAATTACCGCCTCCTCTGGAAATTGACTTCATTGAAGAGCCGTTCATTCGGGGTAAGATTTTAACTCCTCCCGAATTTTTGGGAAATCTGATGACGTTGTGTCAGGAACGTCGTGGCATTCAAGTCAGTGTTGAATATCCAGCGCCAAATCGGACTTTACTCACCTATGAGTTCCCGTTGAATGAAATTGTTGCTAATTTTTATGACCGGCTCAAATCGATTTCCAAGGGATATGCGTCTTTCGATTATGAACTGATCGATTATCGTAAAGGCGATCTGGTTAAATTGGATGTGATGATCAATGGAAAACAGGTGGATGCACTGTCTCTGATTGTTCCCAAAGTCAATGCCTATTATCGTGGGAGAGAGCTGGCTGCAAAAATGAAAACATTGATCCCTCGACAAATGTATGAAGTAGCCATTCAGGCAGCCATTGGTTCAAAAATTATTGCACGAGAAACACTGGGAGCTCTACGAAAAAATGTGACTGCAAAATGCTATGGGGGTGATATTACACGCAAGCGTAAACTGCTAGAAAAGCAAAAGGAGGGGAAAAAACGAATGAAACGATTGGGGACTGTGGAAGTTCCTCAAGAAGCATTTATGGCCGTCTTGAAACTTGAAAAATGAGTTCGACCCAATTATTCTATAAATGATGACTTGTTGTTTTCACAAGCATCTATTCATTTTCTCTGTTTTTTAATGGGGAGAAACAACATGCTATTTCGTCTAATAATCCTGATTGTTGCAGCAACATGTGCCACTGCCCTATTGTGGCCCCTGGAGCGTCTGTATACCTATGGTATTGTGATTGTGGTTGCCGTCATATTGCACCAACTGCCCTATCTGCGAACTTTTACTCCCAAACAATTCACGCCTGGCCCTCGATCCAATGAGAAACCTCAAGAACCAAATAAAGTAGTTGATCTGGACGATTTTCGACGTAAAAAACAGAAGGCCGAAAAGAAAAGTGAATTTAAAACCAAACAGTAAATGCCTTATTCATTGAGTTGATAAACCACCTTACTTCTACAGAACCGGCATATTAAATTTTTTTGCCGACGGTGTACTTTCCGTTCCCAGCATCCCTTTAAACAACGCTGTATGTATTTTGGCTGAGTGAATTGTAGCGAATGACAGCGATTCCCACTACAACCAATCGCAATGGCTGTCTTTCTCCACTTCTGGTGATGGCCTCGTGTGCCAACCAGGGCATGCGCGATTTCATGAAGTAGTGTATCTGTAATTTCAGCTGCGGGTGCATGATTGGCAAAGTTCCTTGAGAGAGAAATCTCTTTTTTGTCGTATCGGCATTGTCCTGCTCGTATTTTTGCATTATCAAAGCGAAACGTCCATCCTTGTTCAATCAATCCATGTTTACTCATTAAGAAATGCGCTTCCTGCAACACCGCATCTTCCTTCGTCTCTTGGCAAGGTGTTAAATGTCCTTTCTGATTTTGATTGCGGGCACATGGATTGATTCCTTTGTTATTTGCCATGAATCCACTCCTCGATATATGGTTGTGCTTTTCGAACTTCAAACGAAATCCAATCATAACTGGCGAGATCTTGTGTGTGAAAAGGATCGTTTTTCACCAATTCCTGAACTCGTGTATCATTTTCAGAACGCATTACAATCACACCTCCTGTTTTTGCACACTGAATTCCTGAAAATAAAACCGTTTGGTCCTCATAGAAAGTTTGCAGGTATTCCCGATGTGCCGGAGCGGCTTCCATTATTGTTTCTATGGGAACCTTGTAAGTTAAAATAACAACATAAATATGCATGTCATCCTTAATTGTAAATGTTAGTATTCAGCAACCATCATACTCTATTGACGGAACAACCCAGTAACAAAAGGCTTACTCATCCTACAGACCATCCGCTCCTGCCTAGATGGTAGAATTAGAAAACATAGTTGATAAGGATAATTCCTATGGCAAAGCGGTTCACATAATATCAATAATATAAGTTTATGTTTTAATAAAAAAAGACAATTCGAGTGGACGGAACCAATAAAACCAACTTTGCACTCTGGAATAAGATTTGTTTGGGAAATTTACCTAAAATGTATAATGTTGTTTTCAACAAAACCTGAATCAGGAATGGGCTTCGGTTTAGAGTTTGCCCAAAAGGTCATCTTAGTATATGATACACGACTAAAGTCGAAAGTAAGATTAGAAAAATGTTAACATTAAGCTCTAGAAAATGATCAATGAAATCCGATGAATTTGATCTTTTTAAAACAGATTCCCCTCATTCCCTAGATGAAGAGCGGGATAATCAAGTATACCCTCCTTCTGAGACAAAGAAAAATGGTTTGTCCTCCGTAGCGACTCTTGAAGAAGCAGTTCCTCTAATTTTGGTGATTGACGACGACCCAGGCATTCGGGACGCATTAGCCTACGTTTTGGAAGAAGAGTATCGATTGCTATTTTGCGCCAATGGAGATGACGGTATTCAGGCAGTCAATGCGGAAGTCTCAGCAGTTGTGCTGGATATTAAGATGCAGGGTAAAGATGGCTTTGAAACATTTACTGAAATCAAACGAAAATTTTCCCACCTTCCTATCATTTTTCATTCGGCCTACCAGAATTTAAAAGATCCTTATGATGTGATGAATAAGTTTCGTCCTTTTGGATATATCAGGAAGGAAGGGGGTACGAGGGAGTTAATGGATACCTTGGCCAGCGCCGTAGATTACTATCGACAGATACTCAAGAATGCAGTCCTGGTGCGGGAACTCCAGAAGTTCAATCAGACTCTGGAAACTCAGATCGTTGAAAGAACTCAAAAACTCCAGGAGGCATTATCTCAATTGGAAAAACAACATCAACAGCTCAAACAAACTCAATCCCAACTGGTGCAAGCAGAAAAAATGGCAGGACTGGGTACCTTAGTTGCTGGAATTGCTCATGAGATTAATAATCCCATCAACTTTATTTACATAGGAGGTTGCAACCTGGAAAAAAAATTACAGGAATTTCAAACGGCTTTGCTCCAATTAGTTGAAGAGGGTGACTCTGAGATTATAGAATACTTTGACCAACAGTTTGGAGGTTTTCAGGTGTCATTACAAGGTGTGGCCGAAGGCAGTAAGCGCATTAAAACAATCGTAGAAGATCTTCGGACGTTTTCCCGATTGGATGAAGCGGATAAAAAAACTGTGGATTTGATGGCCAGCCTGGAATCCACACTCAGGCTCATTCAAACCCGATACGAAAAAAGCACGGATTTCATTTATGAATTCGAGGATAGACCTATGCTGGAATGTTATCCTGCCAAGCTCAATCAGCTCTTTATGAACATTATAGTGAATAGTTGCGAAGCAATCGAACAAAAGCAACGGCAAATGGGGGACAGCACGAAAGGGAGTATCACGATTTGTGGCACTATAAAAAATAAGGAACTGCATATTTCCTTTCAGGACACTGGTATTGGAATGAGCAGGCAAGTGAAAGAAAAAATGTTTGAGCCTTTTTTTACAACCAAGCGTGTCGGAGAAGGAACAGGGATGGGGATGTCGATTGCCTATGGAATTATTGAACAACACCAAGGACAAATTGAGGTTGAATCTGAGGAGGGAAAAGGAACAACCATCACCATACAACTTCCATTGGAAAGAGAGTAAACTGTTTCGTTTGTTCCTTGAATTATTGAATTGTGTTTAGTAAAGAAATCTAGGCTCTAAAGCTAACAAGCCTCTGAAATCTATAAAAAGCCATAATTTTTAAAGAGGCTCTAACAATGCGAAAATTCATTCTTGGAAATCACCTCAAGGCCACTGTAGACCACGACGGCACAGAAAAACAGAATAAAGGGAGGTAACGCCCGTCATGAATAGGCGATTTTTTTTGATTCCCCCAAAAGTCACATTGCTTACAACTTCTGGAATGCGGATTTTGCCAAGCAATGCACCTTCTGGAGAAAAACAATGGACACCATCGCCTGCACTGCTCCAAATGAACCCTTCTATATCCAGACGAAATCCATCCGGAATTCCAACATCCGTTACAGCAACCACTCGACCATTGGTCAGCTTTTTACCATCAACCACATCGTATGCTTTGATATGGTGTGCTCCTTCACCACCAAAACCACTCGTATCGGAAATGTAAAGGATTTTCTCATCTGGAGAAAATGCCAATCCATTGGGTTTTTCCAAATCATCGGCAACGACTTCCAGCGATCCAGTTTGAGGGTCGCATCGAAACACATAATCGTTACCCAATTCACTTTCGGCCACATTCCCATCATAATCATCCACAATCCCATAAGCAGGATCTGTAAACCATACGGTGTCATCCGATTTGACCACCACATCATTGGGGGAATTGATACGTTTGCCTTCATATTTATCAGCTAAGATCGTAATTTTGCCATCCCATTCTTCCCGAATCACTCGACGAGCTCCTTGTTCACATGTGATTAAGCGTCCTTGACGATCTCTGGTATTGCCATTACCATTATTGGTCAGTCCATTACCATTATTAGGTTGTCGGTATACCCTGACTGCCCCTGTTCTTTCGTCCCAGCATAACAATCGGTCGTTGGGAATGTCGCTCCAAACAAAGTATTGTCTGTCTCCAAAATAAACGGGACCTTCTCCATACCTTGTCCCTGTATAAAGACGCTCTACATCAGCATAGGGGTAGATGAATTCTTCAAACTTGGAATCTATGATTTGATAATCCTTTTCCATAATCAACTTTCATGATTTAAAGGAGGAAGAAGAAAATAAAGTACCTGAATTGCCTAGGATTTTTCGTAACGAACCATCTTTTCCAAACAGGTTCTAAAAACTGAATCAAAGGTGTGTTTCCAATAATCGATTTGGAAACTTCCCAAATCTAAATGACTTTTTCTTGAATCATAATTAGAAGATGCGTTAAAAATTAACAAGAAATTTCTTCAGGACAATCGCATTAAAACTCGTATTTTTTTATACTGTTTCCTAAAAAGTAATAGATGAGCTTTCAATTTTTCAAGGAAAGCAGACAACAAGTCCATTTGAATGAAACCCTAATTGACCTGCTTGAAGTTTTTTGCAGCATAAACTACGCTAATTGCTTTACTGTATTCATTTCTACTGAGCAAAGAAGGCTTCATGGATTTACGATCTCACCTCTTTTAGTCACTGATTGCACAGGGGAAAGACGGTTTATCTTTTTGTCACTCAACTGGGCATAGGACTGTATTTATGAAGATAGCCTTTATTGCTGATGTACACCTCGGCCGATCCAGTTATTGGAATGGCGTTAGACGAAAACTTGCTGAGTACGCTGAACAAAATATGTTGGATTTTGTCAATCATGTCTCTAACAGTGATGAGTATGCCTTTGCCATCCAATTAGGTGATTTGATACAAGATATTAGTAGAGAAAAAGATTTACATAATTATAAGTGGGGAGTTGAACTATTCGGAAAGTGCCCAATTCCTGTGCATCACGTTATCGGAAATCATGATCTTATATTTTTGGAAGCTGATGATCTTCGTAAAATATTAGGGATAGAGTCTTTATATTATTCGTTTGATTATGACGATTTTCATTTTGTGATCCTCCATTCTCACGCACCGGTACCAAGAAAACCTCATCCTGTGATACTTGACCATCAACTCGAGTGGCTTCAAACCGATTTAAAGAATACCACCAAACCATCACTGGTATTCTCGCATTATCCCCTTGCTGATCAGGATATGTCTACAAATTACTGGTTCAAAGACATACCCGAGTATGCCCTTGTTGTGAATCAACAAACCATCCGAGAAATTCTAGCGAACTCTGGAAAAGTAAGGGCCGTGGTGAATGCACACATTCATTGCAATCATATTTGTTACCATAATGGAATACCATATATTTCCGTTCAATCAGCCATAGAAAATTTCAACAACAACGAAATTCCATCCAATGCATGGGGGGTCATTGAAATCACCAAAGATAAGTTCTGTTTGGAGGTATTTGGTAATGATAGAATGAAATTTGAACATAACTTTGATCAGTAGACAAAATGGCTTTATAGGTCCATTACCATACATTTCTACTCTAAAATAAGTATAAAAAGTATTGTTTTTTTAACAAATTGGCAATATTTTCCACGATTGGTTTGTGTCTTTTTAAAATACCATTTCGGTTAAGGTTTCGGCTACCAAATTATTCCGGGAAAAAACTTTCCCTGGTTTCTCCTGAAAAACTAGAAAATGAACAGTCTTCTCTCCTTTTTTCAAGGGGAGGCGGGGAGAGCTTCGGTAAAGTACTGATTTTATTAACTGTCCCGTCTTAAGTGGATAGCGAAGGTTTCTTCTTGGAAAGCACCTACAGCATTGAATTGATTATGGAAAAAGAAAATCTAAGTTCCTTTTTCAATAATTTAGTGATCACAGAACTGGCTTCTGTGCTGGCAGGTCCTCTGGTAGGCAACTTTTTTGCGGAACTTGGGGCAAGTGTGATAAAAATTGAAAATCCCAAAACACAAGGGGACGTCACTCGCACATGGGCACTTGGAAATGAAGAATTTGATGATGGTATTTCATCTTACTTTTCTGCAGTGAACTGGGGGAAAAAATCTATTACGTTAGATATCAAAAATCGATTAGGCAGAGATGTATTTTATGATTTAGTTAAAAAATCTGATGTTGTCATCACTAATCTTTTGCCACATTCTTTAAAAGCACTTAAAATTGATTATGAGCATTTATCAAATGTCAATTCCCAGCTCATTTTTGCATCGATCTCTGGTTATGGTGCCAATAATTCCAGAAAAGGCTATGATGGATTGATACAGGCAGAAAGTGGATTAATGTCAATAAATGGCTATAAGAACGGAGAGCCGTTAAGGATTCCAATAGCTTATAACGATATTTTAACAGCCCATCAACTCATAGAAGGAATATTGATTGCTTTGTTACAACGTCAACTAAACGGGACCGGTACATCAATCGAGGTTTCCCTGTTTCACGGAGCAATTTCTTCTCTAATGAATCAAGCCACTAATTATTTGGTCGGGAAGAAGGTTCCTTATCGAGCAGGTTCAGAACATCCGAATATTTCTCCCTATGGCACTGCCTATGAGTGTTCAGATAAAAAAGAAATCATACTGGCTATCGGAGACGATCAGCAGTTTTTTAAATTATGTGAAGTCTTAAATATCAAAGAATTGGCCAGCGATCCTCGCTTTAAAACAAACGACGATCGTATAAAACACAGGCAAACTTTAATCGAATTATTGAAAAAAACAATTAAGACATGGAATAGCCAAGCTTTACTCGATCAACTACACAAGAAAGGAGTCTTATCGGGCAAGGTGAATACCATAGAAGAAGCGTTGAAGATAGAAGAGGCTGAGGAAATAATAATTAATGGAAAAACATCGAGTGGAAGAGAAATCATGGGGATCAAAAAAAGCATCTTTCAACTCAATGGAATCGGATCTAAACAGAACTTGTTGCCTCCCCCCAGACTGGGAGAGCATACCATTGAAATATTAAAAGAGGTGCTTGAATATTCTGATGAGAAAAACAAACAATTGTTGGAACAGGCGGCGATTTTGGAAACATAATCATTTTATTGTTAATTCACTTTTGCTCAAGTTTGTTTTTGTGTGAACAAGCTTGACTCTTTGGAGAGTTAGGAGGTTGTGATGGAATACAGGACATTAGGACGACTGGGTTGGAAAGTTAGTGAGATCGGCTATGGTATGTGGGGAATGGGAGGCGGTGAAACCGGATGGACAGGAGCTAATAATCAACAGTCCATCATTGCGCTTAATGAAGCGCTCTCCCTGGGTTGTAATTTCTTTGATACAGCATGGAGCTACGGCAGAGGAAACAGTGAATCTTTACTCGGAGAATTGTTGCGTCAACATCCCGATAGAGAAATTCATTATGCGACAAAGATACCACCGAAAAACATGGTGTGGCCTTCTACACGCCAATGTTTACTTGAAGATATTTTCCCCCCAGATCACATTCGAGAATATACTGAGAAAAGCCTCAAAAATCTGGATGTCAGTTGCATCGACTTGATACAATTCCATGTTTGGGAAGATGCATGGGCTCATGATGAACGCTGGCACAAAACAATAGAGGATTTGAAACAAGAAGGTTTAATCAATGCTGTAGGAATCAGTCTAAACACCTGGGAACCTTGGAATGGTATGGAAACCCTGCGTACAGGGTTGGTGGATACGGTGCAAGTCATCTATAACATTTTTGAACAATCTCCAGAAGCTGAATTATTCCCTCTTTGTGAACAATTAAACATTGGAGTCATTGTCCGTGTTCCGTTTGATGAAGGAACACTCACCGGAACTCTAACAGAGCAATCTACCTGGCCGGAAGGAGACTGGCGAAATACTTTTTTTGTACCGGAACACTTAAAGGAATGTGTTCCTCGTGCTGAAGCACTCAAAAAAATCGTACCAACAACGATGACCATGCCTGAAATGGCACTTCGTTTCATATTAAACAACCCCACAGTCTGTACGGTTATTCCTGGTATGAGAACTGTTGATCATGTTCGCAATAATATAAAAACCAGCGATGGAATTAAATTAATGGATGAGTTGGCTGCAGAGTTGGTCAAACATCGTTGGGACCGAGAACCAACCTGGTGGTCCCAATAAAGAGGTGGCATTTTTAGAACCAGTGTGATGATGAACATACATATCATAGGCATCTCCGGTTTAGCCGGACAAGAAACTATCAAGCTTTTAGGGGAACGTTCGTTTCCCGTTTCATCTTTGAAAGTATTTGGATTCAAAAAAAGTGTTGGTACGACTATCCATGATCCAAAATTTGGTAGTTTAGAAATTTTAGATCAAAGTCAAATTTCTGCTGATGACATTAAAAATTGCGATTTAGTCTTTCTGGCTACACCACCAGCTTCCAGCAACATACTTGTTAATCAGTATAATCGGATTAATCCCAAATGTTTTATTATTGATTACAGTTCTTCCTTTAGACTACATGACAACATCCCCCTTGTTGTTCCTGAAATCAATTCGAATACCATTTCTTCCGAAAAAAGAGTCATTGCTAACCCCAATTGTACTACCATTCAATTAGTGTTGAGTATTGCTCCTCTGATCGGTCAGTATTCTATCCAACAAATCGTGGTCACGACATTTCAATCGGCTTCTGGTGGCGGGAAAGAGGGGATAGAAATGTTATTAACACAAACGGCGTCCTACTTCAACCAAGAGAATAGGCCCAATCGCCCTAACACAGAAACCGAATATGCTTTTAACAATATCCCCGAAATTGGTTCTTTTTATGATGCATTTACGACCCACGAAGAAAATCAAATCTTCAAAGAATCCCAGAAAATTCTAGATCAGTTTGATTTGCCCATTGCGGTTACTGCAGTAAAGGTTCCCACCATGTATTGTCACTGTGAATCAATCTATCTTGAATTGGAAAATCCATTCAAACTGGATCAAATCACTGATTCATATCAGTCCTATCCAGGGATCAAGTTTTATCCTGATAATGACATGCCTTTTCAGAATCACCTGAGGGGATCTGACTGGGTGCATATCAGCAGGCTTCGAAACAATCCTTATTCTCAACGGAGTCTTTCATTATGGAGTGTGACCGACAATTTGCGAAAAGGTTCTGCATTAAACGCAGTACAAATTGCTGAGTGTATTTTGCCGCTATTCTGAAGCATGATTGAAAATGAAAATTTGTGAAAAGCTTTGGCACAAAGTAATCGTTGTTGCTCCTGCACAGATTGGGAATATGTTTGGTTTTTTTGATAGAGCCGGTGCATTATGTAGTGAGCCCCCTTCAAATGGTACATCAAGAACCGGAGGTCCAGGTGATTTAATCATGATCGAAAAAATTCCGAGTGATCAATTTGATGTGGTTGTTCAATATTGGATGCGTGGTTGTGATAATGAAGGATATTGGGAAGATATCGAAGCTTTTCAAGAATTGGTGGAAGACATAAAAAACAATCCTGATAAAGAGCTCGTTCGATATTTAGTTCAGACGACCCTGAGGACTATGAAGGAGATTGGTAGTTTAGATGAAATATATTTGGATGGTTGGAGTCTAAAGATCACTATCATTAAACATTGTCCAAACAAGCAGGTTGGTTTGGGTTTAGGAAGTTCGGCTTGCAGTACCGCCATCGTCATTGCGTTGGATTATCTGTTGGGCGAGCCTCTTCGAAAAAAGGAGGAGACATTATTTCAGGAGAGCGGAATACATCCATATTTTAGGGCAAATTTGATGGCCCAGGGAGAGGAAAAAGTTTCTGGTGCTATTTTTTTTGATAATGTGGCTCCATTGTGTATTGAAGGTGGACTCATTTATATAGATTATCTTCCCAACCAGTCTCTCCAATTAAGCTCACTGCCTTGGCCAGATGGACTCTTTTTTGTTACGATTACGCCAGATTTTTCTTTAGAAACCCGTATGATGAGAAATCATCTTCTCGGCAAAACCATTGATTGCAAAATGGCCAGTGATGCAGCACAGAGACGCGCAGATGTCATGCAAGGCCTCTGTACTGGAGACATAGAACGAATTATCCGCTTTGCTGGTGATCAAATCATCGAACCTTTGCGTTGGCCATTGATTCGAGGCCATGAAAAAATCAGAAGTCATATCTCATCAAGGCAAAATCAAGGTGGGTGTTATAGCCTGGGTATTGCGGGAACTGGTCCTACCATCTATTGTCTTGCTGATTCCAGAGGAGCCGCTGATCAAATAGGTCAAGAAATACATGAAATTTGGAAAAAGCAAGGTTTCAATAACTGGTGGTTTGTTCATGAACTGAACAAACACGGAGCACGAGTGATTCATGTCTCTTAAGGACTAAGCCTCAATATGGTATTGCGCAGCGACAAATAATCGATTTCCAGTAAGATCTGTCTGTTTCAGTTCTAAATTGTCAAACATTCCCACGATTGAAAAGCCACTTTGTTGCAAAAATTGTCCGATTTCCTGGGGAAACAACATCCGCCATTCACAATAATCTTCAGTAACAGGGTATCCAGAAAGATGCCAGAATCGCTTCCAAATCATGATCTGTTTTCTGAAGTCGAGGCGTTGATGCAAAATATATTTGCCCTGAAGGTTGGGAGTGTCGATTTCTTTTTCAATGGTCTCTGGCATGTCGTCCTGAAGGAAGCGAATATAATTCTTAATGTCCAGTATTAAAAGAGACCCTGGATGAGCATGTGCCGCAAATGTATTGAATGTTTGCTCAAGATCCTTGTTACTGAGAGCATGCATCAGTACCGATCCCATGCATATCATCACATCGAAAGTACGATGTAAGCGGATACGACGCATATCTCCCTGAAGAAACTGAAGGTGTTTATATTTCGATTGGGCAAATTCGACCATTTCTGGTAAATAATCAATCCCAACACAGTCTTGGCAAATCTTGGATAAATCATCAAGATTGCGCCCTGTTCCAGATCCCATATCCAGAATTGATTGAGGGGGCGCTGCTAAAAACCTTTCAAACATTCTCAAACACAGGGTCATATCGGTATACGACACGTCTAAACTGGGTGTTTGATAAACCAATTCATAAAGTTTTGGATCTTGATAAAGTGCATTCTTTACTTTTGCATCCATAAAATTTTCTTAGACTCTTTTTAAATTATATGAAAATCCACTCGATTCTAACCATTTTGGTACGTATTCTCGGATCTTTGCATGAGATTGGTTCTCTAGATACATTTTATAAATATATTTCCAGCCTGCATCAAAATTGACATGATGGTGGTAATCCAGAACCGAAGATACTTTATTGGGGTGTTTCATCAAGCTGCGATAAGGGGAAAAACTATAATCTTGCGCATCAATATCATTTTTAATGATATGATCAGAGATAGTACATGCATGTTGTAGAGCTTCTTCCTGATTCATCGTTCGATGTTCCCACTGTTTACCAACGGCAAAAGCAATTTGTTTACCCCAAACAGATGTTTGATATTGTACTAGCTCATCAGCTCCCTCTATCGCATACTTTTCTAATTGTTCAGGCTGCATAATCGGTACGAGGGTAGCAGGATTGAAATCAGGCATCCAGAGAAACACATGAACACTACTACCACTTTGCTGCTTTAAAAAGTCAATCGTGTTTTTCACAGTATCATCCGTTTCTCCTGGAAATCCCACAATAATGCCTAGTGATGAATAAATTCCCACTCGGTTACAATTTACAATTGCTTGGGCATTTTGTTGAATGGTTACCCGTTTATTCATATTGTCCAAAATAGTTTGAGAACCACTTTCCACGCCAATAAAAATATAGCGACACCCTGCCTCTTTCAGCAGTCTTACAAAATCCAAATCCCCCAACTCTGGTGCTCGGGCATTGCAAAACCAGGTTAGTTTTTTAGAAAGACCAGACTCAATTAACAAATGACAAAATTGTCTTATCCTTTTTTGAGGAATCGTAAATAAGGAATCAACTAACTCAATATGATGCACTCCCAAACTTTCTAAGACAGTCCATTCTTCAAAAATAGTTTCGGCCGTTTTCATCCTGAATTTTGCATTTGCCGAAAGAAAAGGGTAATTGCAAAACGCACAACGATAAGGACAACCACGCACACTTTCATATTGGAACATCCCATTTCTTTCTTTCACAAATTCTCTGGTCGGATAACATCTCCAACTGTTGATATCAATTACTGATAATGGAGCAGTTGATGTATGGAACAATCCATTGTTTCTCCAGTAAAGTCCCGGTATTTTGTGTAATTGTGTCTCATCTTTTGTCAATACCTGGTTCAAAATAGCAGAAAGGTTCTTTTCGGCCTCTGATGTTAAACAAAAATCAAAAGGAAAGGCTTGGAGACGCTCTTTTTTGAATCCCCTAACTAGTGCTCCACCAATGATCACGATCTTATTTAAATGTTCCAAAGCCTTCAAAATTTTCATCAAAGAGGTCAATTGGATGATGTGAGTTGTTGAAACCGCAATGACATCAATGGTTTCTAATGCCGCATACCAATGGGCATTCACCTCAAAATTCCTATTGCTTCCACTGACTTTAAAAAACCCCTCTATTGGTGCAGAAACAGGTTCGTATCCAGCCTCAATTGCTTCACCATACAAGAAGTGAATTGCTCCTCCCAGGCAAACGTTTTGCTTCTCTTCTAGATTAAAAGGAGAAAAATGAGTTTCTTTACGATATCGAACGACAGAGTCCAATTGTTCCACATTTTCTACTCTGAAAATATCTTGTAACAATTGATCGGTTGTCTGAGCAAATGCATTAACCGCAGGATCTCCCTGATACCCTTCATAGGCAGATCCTCCCAGAATTAAAACTTTTTTGTGAAGGCTGGTTTTTGTCATAATGAATCCCCCGTTTTAAAATTCAGTTGCACACTTCTACCATCTAAAGTATGGTCCGCTAAAAGAAGGTCTCTCACTCAAACATGTTTCGTCTTTTGCAATCAATAGAAACCCGTATCATTTCTGATGTCAAATTACAAAATGAAATGGATAACATGAGTCAATTTGAAAACTATAATAAAACTTCTCAAAACTATGACAAAACCCGCTCACCATCTGGTATGGAAATCATTCTAGGTTGTCTGGCTACATTGCAAACACCCCTTGAGCAAATGACAGTACTTGATGCGGGTTGTGGTACGGGCAACTACTCCCTGGCCCTCATACCTCATGTTGACCAGATAGAGGCTGTTGACCTGAATCCCAAAATGCTGGAAATTGCATCCGGCAAGTTAAAGCCCTTTATTCTGGAAGGTCGGATTCGGTTACACTGTGGGGATATCGTGACGTTACCTTTTGCCAATGAAACTTTTGATGCCGTTTTGATCAATCAAGTGCTCCACCACCTTAAAGACAGCGCTAGTGACCAGTATCCAATCCATTGCCAAATTTTTCAGGAGATTCACCGCACTCTCAAACCTGGTGGTCTTGTTATCATCAATACCTGTTCGCAAGAGCAAATCCGCCGAGGCTTTTGGTTTTACCCCCTCTTTCCGGAAACAGTTGAGCAGTATTGTCAAATCTATATGCCTTTGGACACGTTACAAGCCCTCCTGGAGGAGTGCGAGTTCACCATGAAGGGTCGCTTTGTGGGCTTAGATACCATGCTTCGCCAAGCCGTATATTTTGATCCAGAAGGACCATTGAAAAAAGAATGGAGGGATGGAGATTCCTTTTTTGCCTTAGTCACAGGTGACCAATTGGACCGTGCTTGTGAGGAAATCCGGGCAAGGAAAGCCAATGGAACGCTCATCTCCTATATGGAAGAACAAGACAGGAGTAGAAAGTACATAGGACAAAATACATTCTTGTGTGTATCCCGAGGTGCTTCCAACCTGGCCAGTCACCTTTAGATCAATCTTTTTAATTGTTCGACTATTGAACCATAATTTTAAATTTTTGGAAAAGCATAAGATCAGTAATCTTTAGGGGACTTTCGCATCATTTTAGTAACTATTGAGTCCTATCATTCAACTCATATTGAGCAGGTTACATTTCAAAAATAATGATATATATTTTTAACAGTATCTCCGAACAATGAAACCATGATTTGTCGATTCGGATTCATCGC
>JANQHV010000367.1 GCA_028282505.1 SAR324 cluster bacterium
CCATGTCACCCTGAGCGTAGTCGAAGGGTCTCTGAGATGCTTCGACTACGCTCAGGGTGACAGTTTTCAGGAGATTGTCTCATGGGCAAAGAGGATGCCAAACAAAACCTAATTCACGGTACTATATCAAGGAACTTGGACAAAAATCAGAGTTGAACCCAACTTATTTTAAGATAAAGAAGGAAGATGACATCTATAGAAGGTAAAAAAATTGTTTTGATTGGTGGCGCTGGATTCATTGGACATAATCTGGCCCTGGAGTTGAAAAAAAGAGGAGCCGTTGTAGACATTATCGACAGCATGCAGGTAAATAACCTGCTATCCTTTACTTTGAGCAGTAATAAAATAGCCAATCGTGATTTATATTGGCGTATTTTGAATGAACGGATTGAACTCCTGCATAAAGCCGATATCGAAGTTAATATTCAAGATGCAAGAGACTATCATGCACTTTCTCGTCTTCTCACAGCAATAAAGCCTCAAGTCATTATCCACTTATCGGCAGTCGCTCATGCTGGAAAATCCAATAAGGCACCACATGATACGTTTGATCACAGTTTGCGGACTTTAGAAAATTCGTTGGATTGGGCACGTGACGGAATCGAAAAATTCATTTATCTGTCTTCTAGTATGGTTTATGGTCATTTTCCTGCTGGTTTTGTAACAGAAGAGACCCCTTGTGAACCATTGGGCATCTATGGAGCCTTAAAATATTCTGGAGAAAAAATTGTTATTGCCTACAATCAGGTATTTGACTTACCGTATACAATCATTCGTCCTTCTGCTCTTTATGGAGAGCGCTGTGTCAGTCGAAGAGTAGGACAGATTTTTATTGAGAATGCATTGATAGGGAAAAATATTTCAATCAACGGGGATGGTTCTGAGCAACTGGATTTCACATATATTGATGATTTTGTCAATGGCGTGATTCAGTGTATCCTGCACGATGAAGCAAAAAATCAGGTCTTTAACTTAACCTATGGGCAATCCCGTTCTATTGGGGAAATGGCAGACATCATTCGAGAATATTTTCCAGATGTGCAAATCACTTATTTACCTAAAGATAAATTTATGCCTGATCGGGGTACTCTATCTGTCGAAAAAGCCAAAAAACTCGTTGGGTATACACCACAATTTCCTCTAGATAAAGGTTATCGAAAGTACATTGAATGGTATAAGTCTGAAGAAGCTCTTTTTCGATCTTAGACCATCCTGTCCTTTCACAAATGGTCTTTCCTGAAAACTTAATAATAAATAAAGAGAATTTGTCCACTGTTTTGGTAATGACAACCCTCTCTTGAGATGACGAACTTCAATCAGTTCTAATTATCCATTTCGATTGACTGAATATTGGTTACTGTCGATTATTCAACTTCATTGTCCTTACCTCAAACATAAATAAGCGGGGATTTTAAAAAACTTTTCTGAAACACTATATCATCACTCATTATCAAAAATTTTTACAAAGGAACACATGAGATTAAAGATCTATTTAGCAGATTTAGTCCATGATTATTTGCCTGGAAACTATGTTGTTCCTCTCAATATAGGATACATGGCAGCCTATGTACAACAACAGTTCCCCAAAGAAGTTGACGTTCAGCTATTCAAGTCCCCCAATAAATTGATCGATGCCATCAAAACAGAATCTCCTCCTCATGTCATTGGATTTTCCAACTACAGTTGGAATCAAGAATTAAACCGTGAAATCATCAAACATTTCATAACTCCGCTCACAAACACCCTCGTGGTATTTGGGGGTCCTCATATCCGGACAGACAGAATTGGCATTCAGAGATTTCTCGAACAGAATGCACACGTCGACTACTACTGCATGTTTGAAGGAGAAGTTCCTTTTGGAAACATCATTGAATACTCTTTATCAAACGGCCCATCGAAGCCTGCTCATTGTAATCAAACACTCCAGGGAGTTGCCTTTCTGAGAGAAAAACAGCTCGTTTATTCACCATTAGAATTCAAAAAAAGTACTATTGAGAACGTACCCTCCCCATATTTAACAGGGGTTATGGATGAATTTATTCAGTCAAGCGATTGGATTCCTTTGTTAGAAACCAACCGTGGGTGCCCCTTTCATTGTACTTTTTGTGTCTGGGGCATCGCGGCAATGGACAAAGTCCGCATCTTTCCAATGGACCGAGTAATAGAAGAGATCCATTTAGTGGGCAAAACATCACCTTCTCCTTGGTGGATTTTTGCAGATGCGAATTTTGGTATGCTGAAAAGGGACTTACAAATTGCAGAAGAGATACGAAAAATGGCTGATGAGTATGGGATTCTCAGTCATGCTAATTTATGGTGGGCAAAAAATTCTTCGCCCAGAGCAACAAAAATTATCAAAACACTTGGGAAATTATCGGACCCGTTGGTAGCTGTTCAAACCATGGATTCCCAGGTTTTGAAGAATATTAAACGCGATAATATTAAGTTGACAACGATGACTGACTTAATTACACAATTCCGTGAAGACAATTTCAAAGTCAACACCGATGTTTTGGTCGGCTTACCTGGGGAATCATTCGAAAGTCATCTTAACACGCTTCGACAAGTATTTCAGTTGGGCTATGATCATGTGGACGCAGGCAACATCCGTCTACTACCAGGCAGCGAAATGGAATTCGATGAAACGCGAGAGGAGTATCAGTTAAAGACCAAATACCGCTTAATTTCTGGAGGCTATGGCAAGTATCATGGCATTCCTATTTTCGAGTTTGAAGAATCGGTACGCTCCTCAAAGGATATCATCGAAGAGGAAATGGTTTCTTTGCGAATGATCCATTTTCTCATTTGGGCATTTTGGAATTTAGGTATGGCAAAACCCATACTTTTTTTGCTGCAACAAACCCAAGATATCAATCCGGTGGATGCCATACTGGGGTTAATTCAGACGCCTGATCAGAACTTCATCACCTTTGCTGAAGAATTCAATGAAGAAGCACGAAATGAATGGTTCGATACTTCAGAAGAGTTAAGAGAGTACTATTCCGTTCATTTTGATGAGCTGATTAAAACAGGTTTTTTGAAAATGAACTTCAAATACTTAGCAAAAATTTTATGGGACAAGAATTTTGCTGAAGTACTATTAGAAAACCTGGCCAGCACACTCCAACTAAAAATCAAAGATGAAATAGTACAGTTTTGCTTTGATAGAATCTACTTTCCAAAAGATTCGGCACAATACAAAGAAATGAAATATACAGATGGGCTAGTCAGATACATCAAACAAATTTATCCAACTACAACCATCGCTTCGAATACATGTCATTTCCGTATTGAAGAAAAAGTCCAATCAGCTATCAACTTTGAACTGAAAAAATTTGGCATCGACAACGACCCTATCCGTGCGATTGCTTTAACATTAGAGATTTATTGCCGTAAATTTTTATACGATTTTCAGTTTGGCGATGAAGGAAAAATAGAAATTGTAGAAAGTATCGCTGGCTCGTTTGATTACCATAGCCAGTATAGCGAACCATGAAATCAAAGCAAAAATTAAAAATAGGCATCATTGGGCTAGGTGTTGGAGAACAACACATTGGAGGCTATCACAAGCATCCTGCCTGTGAGGTAGTGGCATTGTGTGATTTTTCAGAAGAAAAACAAACAATGGCACGGGAAAAATATCCCCAGATGAGAGTTACTGCGCATGCAGACGATTTACTCTCTGATCCTGCAATCAATGTTATTTCTATCGCTTCCTATGACAATTATCATTACGAACAAATTGTTCAGGCTATTGACAATGACAAGCATCTTTTTGTAGAAAAACCGCTTTGCCTCCATGAAAAAGAAGCAAAACATATTCATGCTTTGCTCTGTCAAAAACCTCACTTGAAGTTATCTTCCAATTTAATTCTGAGAAAATCTCCTCGATTTATTGATCTCAAGCAGCGAATCGAAGCAAGAAGCATGGGAAAGGTGTTTTACGTGGAAGGAGATTACAATTATGGCAGGATTCATAAAATCCTGGAAGGGTGGAGAGGACAATTGGATTTCTATTCTATCGTTTACGGTGGAGGAATTCATATGATCGACCTGTTACAGTGGCTAACAGAAGATCAAATCACCGAAGTCTCAGCATATGGAACTAATATAGCAACTCAAGAAACCAATTTTCAATACAATGACACAGTGGTTAGTATATTACAGTTCAAGAGTGGCATGATTGGAAAAATGACAGCAAATTTCAGTTGCACCTATCCCCATTTCCACAAATTAGCGATTTATGGGACAAATGCGACCTTTGAAAATGGATGGCCGCATGCCAATTGGTATCATTCACGAGATCCTAATGTACCACCTTTGTCAATTCAAACGGAATACCCAGGAACCCACAAAGGTGATTTGATTTATAGTTTCATTCAATCCATCCTGAGCGGTTTGCCTGCTGAAGTGACGAAGGAAGAAATATTTACAGCACTTGCGGTTTGCTTTGCCATCGAAAAAGCGACATCACAAGCAGGCTCGGTGGTTGTTGAATATTTAAATTAGAAAGAGATCACAAAGATTTTATGTTCTCAGAATATTTCAACCCAGCTACAAACAACAATCTCCATGTTCTTCCTGATCCCTGGTTAGCCAGTATCCTACACAAACCTGTTTATAAGTTTGTGATCGATGAAGATTTCATCAGAAAATTGTGTCAAAACAGAAGTAATGAGCAAATACTCTTGCAAGATTTACAGGCAAAACCATGCTTCATGTATACCAAGGTCCCGGTTAGAGCAATTGCTCTGGTTGCGGGAGTTACTTCATGGCAATTTCAACTGGTTGACACAAACGTCACCCTCGAAAAACATATTTCCAAAGCATGGGATTCACAAAAAGGCCGCAAAGTCCGTTTCGCATTACCTGAAGACGAAAATCGAACTGTGGACTTGGGAAAAAAAACTTTTGTCTTTTCCCGTTTTCATCTAGATGATGCTTTTTCTACTGAAACAGCAAATCATATTAAAGCCGAATGGGTCAGAAATTATTTTTTAGAAAAGCGTGGGGAATACATGGTCGTTGCCCTGGATAATGAAAAAATAATTGGTTTTTTGCAATTATTGCAAAACAAAGGAGTATTAACCATAGACCTGATTGCAGTCGATCCAGAGTATCAAGGACAGGGGGTGGGGCGAAACATGATTATGTTTGCAGAAAAACATTGTCAAGGAAACCATTTGATTCAAGTCGGTACTCAAATTGCGAATACTCCTTCTATCTGTTTTTATGAAAATTTAGGTTTCCGGATGAAACAGGCACAATATGTATTTCATTTTCATAAAAACTAAATACAAGTATTCACAATAAGTATACGAACTCTTAATCTTAATTCCTCAATTCCAAAAGATTTAAGAGTAAGAGTAAGACTGTAACTCATATTGAGCAGGTTACATTTCAAAAATAATGATATATATTTTTAACAGTATCTCCGAACAATGAAACCATGATTTGTCGATTCGGATTCATCGC
>JANQHV010000370.1 GCA_028282505.1 SAR324 cluster bacterium
AAACAAGCTGTCCAAAAAGCTGCTGCTGTGGTTCGATTTGTTTCTTCTTGTGATAAGAGAGGCAGTACACTTTTCAGTAATTCAGGAGGCAATTTTTTACTACCCTTCGGTCCAATTCCTTTTTGTTGTAGGGCTTTTCTCAACAACTTATTCTCATTCAAATTCATGGGTTTATCGCAAATTGAAAGATTATAATTACATTTTTTTAACGCCTGTCACAGTTTTTGCATTTGACGGTTACAGTTTATTGAAATACCAAAAAAATACAAACCTTTATTAGAATGATTTATGCAAAAATCCGTGATGACAGGGACACTCAGAAGCGAAGACTTCAATTACCGCACTTTTCACCAAAACTTACAGGAAAAGCTCAGTCCCCAAGAAATCAATTCTCTCAACGTATTGGGCAAAGACTTTTTCACTTTAATTGACCACATTGTCACAGAGTTATTAATAGAGCATACAAACGATCACCATTTGTTGGAATTATCCCTTCAAGAATTTTTATGGGAACTGCAAATTTTTGCCAACCAGTTTCTACGAGAATCGGCAGGATCTATCATGAAACTTCGGTCATTTTGTCAGGAGTGTTTAATCAAACTCCGCAATAAAAAGTTTTATAATCAATTTATGCAAGAAGTGTATGAAGCATATACTGAACATTTCTTTACCCGTTACAGTGATGCCAGTTATTTAGTTTGACCTTGGACGACTGCCAATATTATTATTACATTTCTTAACTACTTTCCATAAAGGAACCTCTACATTGCTTTCCTAAGGGATGAAGCAGCAAATAAAGCGCCTTGTTTTCATCGAAAAATCCTACGCAATTCAAGTACTTTATTTCTTTCTTCCTCCCTAAAAGCCTCACGATTTATTGATTTATCCTAATTTTCACCATCTTAACAATTTAGTAACATGACTCCTAATATCAATACCTGGAAAGACGCATGGGGTGCCAGCCCTGGTCCTCAAAATAAAAAAGATTATCAGATATTATTTTTAAAAGGTTTTTGTATGGGTTCGGCAGATATCATTCCGGGTGTATCTGGAGGAACCATCGCATTCATTACCGGTATTTATTCACATTGGTTAGCAGCCATTGCATCCATCAACCTTGTCTTTGTAAAAAAACTCATTAGCTTTGATTGGAAAGGCGCGTTGGCAGAGATTCATGTTCGCTTCCTGCTTGCCCTTTTGTTGGGAATTGGCATTGCTATTTTGAGTACAGCCCGTCTGATGCATTACCTGATCACAACACATCCAGTCCTAACCTGGTCCCTTTTCTTTGGTTTGATTTTGGCATCCATTTTAGTTGTTGGGAAGGAAATTGAAAATTGGAAGGGAAGCAGTTTAGTTTTCGTTGGTGTTGGTGCCGTGAGTGCTTATGTGGTCGTTGGTCTCATCCCAGTCACCACTCCAGAGAGTTGGTGGTTCATACTCTTCAGTGGGATCATTGCTATCTGTGCGATGGTTTTACCAGGCCTCAGTGGTTCTTTCATTTTGCTGATTTTGGGCAAGTATGAATTCATTACAGGTGCCATCAAAAATCCATTCCAATTGGATAATATTGTGATCATTGTTTTGTTTGGCTGTGGATGCGTGATTGGTATTATTGGATTTTCCAGAATTTTGAAGTATTTTCTGGCTCACTATCGCAATGCGACCATGGGGATTTTGACGGGGTTTATGATTGGTGCAATGCGAAAAGTCTGGCCTTGGAAAGAGGTTTTAGAGACGAAGGTCATCCGTGGGAAAGTGCATGTTTTGCAGGAGCAAAATATCCTGCCGCCTCAATTTGATTCCCAGTTGATATTCGCTATTGCACTCATCATGATAGGTTTTGCGTTTGTGCTGTTCCTTGAAAAAATGTCTCAATCAGCAAGAACTTCGTCTTAAAGCACTGCCAAAAGCACACCAGCTGCCACTGCAGAGCCAATCACTCCAGAAACATTGGGTCCCATTGCATGCATGAGGAGAAAGTTCTGGGAGTTATTTTCCAGCCCAATTTTATTGACCACACGGGCTGCCATTGGCACTGCAGAAACCCCTGCTGCTCCAATCAAAGGATTGATCGGGGATTTTGACATTTTGTTCATCAATTTTGCCATTAAGACACCGGTTGCCGTTCCAATACTGAAAGCAATCATTCCCAACACAAGAATTCCCAGCGTTTCTATATTTAAGAATTTGTCAGCAGAGAGTTTACTCCCCACACCCAGTCCGAGAAAAATCGTCACTGTATTAATCAGAGAGTTCTGTGCAGTGGTTGACAGGCGCTCTACGACTCCACATTCTCTTAATAAATTTCCAAACATCAACATCCCAATCAATGGTGCTGCAGATGGCAGAAAAAGGAGACACAGACCGACTACTAAAAAAGGAAATAAGATTTTTTCTAATCTGGAGACATAGCGCATTTGCACCATCTGTATCTTGCGTTCTTCTTCCGTAGTGAAGAGTCGCATGATTGGTGGTTGAATAATAGGAACCAGCGCCATGTAAGAATAGGCAGCAACCGCAATCGAGCCTAACAATCTTGGAGAAAGCTGGCTGGATAGAAAAATAGCAGTTGGTCCGTCGGCTCCTCCAATGATTCCAATGGCAGCAGCATCTTGCAATGAAAAATTAATGCCGGGTACCACATTCAACGCAAGTGCTCCGAGCAGTGTGCAGAAAATTCCCATTTGTGCAGCACCGCCAAGTAAAGCGGTTTTGGGATTAGCGATCATGGGGCCAAAATCTGTCAAGGCTCCCACTCCCATAAAGATCAACAATGGAAAGATCCCTGTACTGATTCCAACATCAGAAATGTACTTGAGCATTCCTCCTGTTTCTGAAAGTCCAGCTAGTGGAATATTGGTGAGTACTGCTCCAAATCCAATGGGAACCAGTAAAAGCGGTTCAAACTGCTTGTGAATGCCAAAATAAAGCAGAAGCAGCCCCACCCCAACCATCAGCAAACGCCCAAAGCCTTCTGTCCAGTCCAAAGATTGTCCACTAGCCAATGCCGCGACTCCCGTCGTTTTAAAGAGGTTACCGAAGAGTTCTCCCATCGGTGGTAGTTCACGAGTGAAACCTTGTTGCTGACGGTCAGCAATGATTGGACTGGCCTCAATGGCTCCCAGTTTTTGCCCTTTTTGGACTGTGTCAAAAGGATGGATGGTCAACTCACTGAGTTGACCTGCAACGCCTGCCCGCAAAACAATCTTGTTACCTGCTTGATCCTTGATGGTTGCAATTTCATCACCGCTGTAAAGGTAACTCCCAGTCTTTGCTTCTACATGGACCACCGTTCCTGTATCGGGAGAAGCAATTTGGACCAGTTCATCTGCAAGGGCTATTGAACCACAAAGAATCAGTAAGCTAAAAAATAGAGAAAGAAAACGTACCATGTTATCCGTAAAATATATGGTTGAAGGGATGAAGAAATCATTGCAGGAAACTCCTTTGCTTGACAGAAAGAAGTTTCCTGGCTTTTACAGTGACGTTTTTAATGATTAGCCAATACTTAAAAGAGGAGTAGCAGCTTGCACAGATTCTCCCTCTTGCACATAAATTTCAACAATTTTTCCAGCTTTGGGAGCTTTCACATCATTCTCCATCTTCATGGCTTCGATCACGATCAATGTTTGATTCGCTTCCACGGTGTCTCCCACAGCAACCAGAATTTTTATAATGTTGCCTGGAGTGGGAGCTTCTACATCTTCTCCAGTTTGCGGGGCTGCGGCAGGAGCCGGCGTTGGTGTTGCGGCAGGAGCTGGTGTGGAAGCAGCAGGAGCCGGAGCTGCGGCTGGGACTTGAGCAACTACAGTAGGCGTCGCACTTCCGTCAGCAACAGAAACCTGATAGTTTTTGCCTTCCACGGTGATCACATAGCTCTTTGGACCATTGCTTGGAGGAGCTGCGGCAGGAGCCGGTGTTGGTGCGGGTGTGGCTGGAGGAGCTGGTTTTTCTTCTTCCGGGCTCTTTTTACGTACACCCAATGTTGCTTTTCCAAGAAGAAAATCCAGGCCTTTGCCTTCACAACTGGCAATAATGAAAATGTTTTCATCATTCACCGGCAGGTTGTTCTCCTCCAGGATTTTGGTTGCTTTGGGAATTCCGTCTTCGAGAACATCCAGTGGATCATCTTTAAAAACAGGTTTACCCAGTTGTTCAGAAGCCAGTTTGACTATTTCAGCATCTGGCTCCACCGGCGTCTTCCCAAAATATCCCAATACCATGTTTCCATATCCTGGAGTGATTTTTTTCCACTTTCCTTGAGTTACATTGGCATAGGCTTGCTGGAAGTAGAACTGAGAGACTGGTGTGACGGACGTGGCAAAGCCACCCAAACGCACCACATCTGACATTTCTTTGATGACCTGAGGATAGAGATGCAGGGTTCCGACATCACGCATCATCATGGTGTTGGCTGTTAAAGCCCCACCTGGCATTGGAGACAATGGGATGATCGGAGACACCATTTTTGCCTCCGGAGGAACAAAATAATCTTTCATGGCTTCCTCAAAAGCTTCGGAGGCCGTCAGGATCTTCTCATAATCAATATCCAGGGTGAAGTCTGATCCTTTGAGCGCATGCCACATCGATAATATGTCGGGTTGACAGGTCCCTCCACTTGTTGGGCTTTTAGCAAGGTCAATTCCATCGGTTCCTCCCTCAACGGCAGCAAGGTACTGTGAGATTCCTACTCCAGCAGTATCATGGGTATGAGTCCAAAGAATTGTGCCTTCCGGTACCATTTTCCTTGCCCCCTTGAGGGTTTCATACACTTTTTTGGGATTTGCTGTCCCTGAAGCGTCCTTAAAGCAAATGGAGTGAAACGGAATGTCCGAATCTAAGATTTGCTTGAGGCGATCCAGATAAAATTCTGCCGTATGAGCGCCTTCGCATCCTGGTGGTAAATCCATCAACGCAATAACAATTTGATGGTGCAATCCGTGATGTGCAATCCGTTCTCCAGAATATCTCAAATTGTTCACATCATTCAACGCATCAAAGTTGCGGATAGTAGTCATTCCATGCTTTTTGAACATTTTGGCATGTAAATCAATAATGTCCCGTGGTTGCTGACTCAGGGCAACGACATTAATCCCTCTTGCCAGGGTCTGCAAATTTGCATCAGATCCGACTTCCTTGCGGAAACTGTCCATCATGTCAAAGGCCGACTCATTGCAGTAAAAGAAGAGGCTTTGGAACCGAGCCCCTCCCCCTGCTTCAAAGTGAGTAATTCCCGCATCAACACTTGCTTGAAGCGCAGGTAAAAAATCTTCAGTCAGCACTCTTGCTCCATAACAGGATTGGAAGCCATCCCTGAATGAAGTGTCCATAAATTTAATTTTCTTTTTCACGTTGTCTCTTTATCACAATAAGGTGGAAGGATTAGAGTTTCTTGATATACAAGATTACCAATGATTTAAATTTTGTTATTATGCACGATCAGCCTCAAATGCAGCGATTGCAGCACAAAACACCGCAATGGGGACCTCACTCTCAGGAACTGGAGTAGGCACAGGAACAGGAATAGAAACTGGGGCTGGAGTAGGAACTGGAGCTGGGGTTGGAGCAGGAGCCAACTTGGCAGCAGCCGCTTTTCTCCGCTGAGCTTCTTGCTGTCTGGCTCTTGCTTTTTCCGCTTCAAGTTTCTTCAGTTCCGCTTCGGTATGCTCTTTTGTTGCCTGGGCAACTCCTTGAATACAAAACATCATGACTGACAAAAAGATCATGACTGTCGCCATGCCCATGATCATCAGTTTGATTCCCTCAATAACCATACTGATTTATAATTTAGAGATTAATTTTATGGGGGAAATGGGAAAGACCTCAAAATAAATTAGGAATGATAGAATCTAATAGATTGGCTCTATGGAAAGCGTTGCTAAGTTTGCCCCCCCGGAAAACTTTGTCAATTCCCATAATTAAGAAACAATTCTTATACATGAGTCGTAAATTATGTACAAGGCAAAAACTAAATGCAAGTATTAATTCCACATTGCAACAAAAAACTGGAATCTATTGTTTTCTCTGTGGCAACCATCCTCTCCTGGATAGGAACGATCAATTATCGGATAGACGATGCTGGTTTCGTTTTCATCTTTAAAATCAAATTTAGAATCTGGTTGGCTTGTTCGATTTGTGGTTGCATGCCAACTTCTTCAAACAATTTGATGCTTTTTCGAATCAGTTGTTCGGCTTGTTTCAAATCTCCACGATATATATACAGAATTCCCAGGTTGCCATATTGGTTAGCCATGCCTTCTTTGCGCCCCAACTCTTCATCGATGGCTAAAGATTTTTGATACATACTCTCGGCTCGCTCTAAATCGCCACGGGTTTGATACAGAATTCCTAGGTTGCCATATTGTTTAGCCATGCCTTCTTTGCGTCTCAACTCTTCATTGATGACTAAAGCCTTTTGATACATGTCCTCGGCTTGCTCTAAATCGCCACGGATTTGATACAGATTTCCCAAATTGCCATAATTGCTAGCCATACCTTCTTTGCGCCCCAACTCTTCATTGATGGCTAAAGCTTTTTGATGCATGCCCTCGGCTTGCTCTAAATCACCACGGGTCTGATACAGAATTCCCAAGTTGCCATAATTGTTAGCCATGCCTTCTTTGTGTCCCAACTCTTCATAAATGGCTAAAGCTTTTTGATACATGCCCTCGGCTTGCTCTAAATCACCACGAGTTAGATAGAGATTTCCCAAGTCGCCATAATTGCTAGCCATGCCTTCTCTGTGTCCCAACCCTTCATCGATGGCTAAGGATTTTTGATACATGTCCTCGGCTTGCTCTAAATCGCCACGAGCTCGATACAGATTTCCCAGGTTGCCATATTGGGCAGCCATGCCTTCTTTGTGTCCCAACTCTTCATAAATGGCTAAAGCTGCTTGATACATGCTCTCTGTTTGCTCTAAATCGCCACGGGTTCGATACAGATTTCCCAAGTTGCCATAAACGCCAGCCATTCCTTCTTTATGTCCCAACTCTTCATGGATGGCTAAAGCGTTTTGATACATGCCCTCGGCTTGCTCTAAATTACCACGGGTTTTATACAGAATTCCCAAGTTGCCATAAGCGGCGGCAATTGCTACTTTATTGTTTGTTTTTTTGCCCAGACGCATCACTGTTTGATAGGCACTCATTGCCTCATCGATCTCGCCCAGTCTTTTCAATAAAAGTCCCATACTATTCCAACCAATCGGATTATCCGGCTCCAGTTCAGTGGATTTGCGATAGGCTTTCAAAGCTTCATGAGTTGAGGTTAAAAAAAGTACCGATCCCAAATGCCGTGCTGCTTCCGCCGCTCGTTTCATGGCGGCTTCTCCGGCTCGTTCCTCTTCTTCCATAATGTCTTTAAAAAGGTCTGCAGCGGTGCCCGTGCGACCATTTTTGAACTCCTCCAGGGCTTTGTCCACCTGTTGTTGGTATTTTCCCAGGGAACGGAGAGCAATCATTTTTTCCAGGGCTTCTTTTAGAGCTTTTTTCGGTTCTCCCCTGAGATCTTTCCGGTCCTGTGTGAGGGTTTCCAGGATTTCATCCATGCTGAACTTGGGGGGCGGAGGAGGGCGGAGGATTTCCATGCGCAACCAGCGATGGATCTTATCTTGTGTATTTCGGGGCTTGACAATGGTTTCATGATCTCGACTGATTGGCGTTGGTGAGCTGCGTGTGCAAAGGAAGTTTGAAGAGGCATGATCGACTATTTTCTTATTCAACAGGGGATGCTCTATGGTTTCGTAAGCACAGGCAACTTCCGTATGAGGATGGTTTTGCAACCAATGTTCGTTGAGTTTTTGTAAGTAGGCATTGTCGTCAATTTTTATCAAATCCCTGAATTGAGAATTTGAGGATAACAATTCAGCAATTCGGGCAAGCTCTGAACCTGCTGAGGGAGAAGCAATGGAGAGGTGCAAGGGAACCGACAGCCCCTGGTATTTTTTTTGATCCCCCATCGCGTCACGGATGACCAGGTTGCCCATGGAATGCCCCACAAAAACGAGCTGCTGGTAGCGAGGTGTTCGTCCCGCTCCTAAAATTTGATGAGATTCCAATTCAAAGTTCAGTTGACGTCCTGCCTCATGGATGGTGATTGCATTTTCCAGCGCGGGGGAGAAGTAAGTGGTCACAAAGACATCGTAATCTTTCAAGGCCGGATCGTTGTAGACCAAATCGGGCCAGTAAACCGTATCTCCGTCTTCTTCGTAGGTCCACGTGCTTTTTCCATTGCCAGTGACGCCGTGCACAAAGACAATGACATTTTGCCGAGGAGCTGCTCCTGTTTTATAAATGCTGGAAGGCCATTGCGAGTGAGGGGTGGTGCAGGCCACCACATGAACGAGGAGGTAGACGTAAATCAGAATAACGGATAATCGATAAGGCATGGTGGAACCTCCCGAAGCAATAGATCATTGATTCATGATTTATAACGTTAAAATTTATTATCAAAAATATCAATGGAGGTCAAACTCTAAAAACAATGAAAATGCAGATCACCAAGTGCGGAACAGTAGGAACAACAAATCTTCTCAAATCATTATTCTTGATTTATCGGGGAATCACATTTATAACCATACTGCAAATCGTACTTATTAAAATTTTATTTTTGGGGTTGTTATGAATACGATAACGGCGAATCAGCTTAAAACAAAAGGGATATCTGCTATTGAAAGGAACCTTGTTGATGAACATGAATTAATTATAACAGTCCGAGGTAAAGAGAAATTTGTTGTGATGGATATGCAACATTACAACTATCTTAGAGAATGTGAGCTTGAAACAGCGCTGCATGAATCCAGAGCAGAATACAAAAGTGGGAAATTTGTTACTGAAAGTGTTGAAAAGCACATCAAAAGAGTAACAGAATGAAATATCGATTAATCTACACGGAAAGTTATTTAAAAAAGGCAAAAAAATTTGTAAAAAAACATCTGGAACTAGTAGCTCAGTACGAAAAAACACTGAAGATCCTGGAGCTTGATCCTCATCACCCTTCCTTAAGGCTTCATCAACTAAAAGGCCGATTGAAAGATCTACACTCATATTGAGCAGGTTACATTTCAAAAATAATGATATATATTTTTAACAGTATCTCCGAACAATGAAACCATGATTTGTCGATTCGGATTCATCGC
>JANQHV010000379.1 GCA_028282505.1 SAR324 cluster bacterium
GCACTTTTCTCTGCCAACTTCCTGACTTCATCGGCAACCACAGCAAATCCTTTGCCGTGTTCACCCGCTCGTGCCGCTTCAATGGCGGCATTCAAGGCCAATAAGTTGGTTTGTTCGGCAATATCAGAAACCACCCCAATGATTTCGGTGATCTGATTGGAAGACTCGGTGATGCGTTTCATGGATTCGACGGTTTTTTGAACCGCATCTCCTCCAGAAGTGACTTGTTCCGCCGAATCATAAGCCACATTGGACACCTCATTGGCATGATTGGCCACTTCTTGTATCGAAGAGATCCACTCTTCCAAAGAACCGGTTATTTCTTCAACAGCAGCACTCTGGATTTGAGCACTGGACGATAACTGATTGGCCGCACTGGTCACTTCTCCAGAAATGTTTTCCATTTCATCCAAGCGTCTTCTGATGTTTTTGAGAATTAAGGTTGCCACCACAGTTGCCAAAATGATAGCTCCTAAACTGGCCAAAATGACTTCCAGGCGCAGCTTATTGATTTGTTCCTCCACATCTTCAACATAAATTCCACTGCCGACAACCCAACCCCAGGGTTTGTGTAACTGGATGAAGGATACTTTGGGAATAGGCGCTGTCGCTCCTGGTTTCGGCCATAAATACTCCACAAATCCGCTGCCATCCTTTTTGGCAATCGTGACGATTTCCCGATACACATACTTACCCGTCGGGTCTTGTAAATCTTGCATGTTTTTTCCGACAAGATCGGGATTGATGGGATGCATCAAAACCTTATGCTCCAAATCATTGATCCAAAAATATTCATTGCCTTGATAGCGCAGGCTTTGGATCAAATTCAGGGCTTGTTGCTGTGCTGCTTCTTTGGTGAGTTTTTTAGCAGCAACCATCGCAGCATGGGCATCGATAACACCATATGCGGTCTCTACCACATTTTTAACCTCCAGTTTCTTTTCTGCATACAGGGCACTTTCGAATACGGGTAAAACAAAAAAGAGAACAACAAGGACAATCGGAATAATCGAAATACATGCCAAGCTAATAATCTTGGCATAAATTCCTCGGAAATTCATGGGTACCTCTTTTTAATTGATTATTGATTGTAAGAATAAACCATTAAGAGCTGGTCACAGGTGTAGCATTTTACCAGTTCTCATTATTATCGTCCTCATGATCCATACCAAGGTCCCTCCCACCAGACTTTGCACTTTGCTGCCCAATTTTCTTTTCTTTTTCATAAGGCAGAGACTGAATTTTTTGTTCCTGTTTCGCTGGTTGAACCGGGAGAGCAGGAGGATGCTTATCCAGATGAAAAAATGAAATCGACTCCTGAAGACTTTCGGCCTGAGCAGACAACTCTTCTGAAGTTGAAGCCATCTGTTCAGAAGAGGCCGCATTCTGTTGAATCACTTGATCCAACTGTTGGATAGCCTTATTGATCTGCTCGGCTCCCAGGCTTTGTTCATTACTGGCGGCATTGATTTCCTGCACCAAATCCGCAGTTTTCTGAATATCAGGCACCAGGGTTTCCAACATCGCAGCGGCTTTTTCGGCAACCTGTACACTGGAACCCGATAACGTTGTAATTTCTCCTGCGGCTATTTGGCTTCGTTCTGCAAGCTTACGCACTTCTGAGGCCACCACCGCAAATCCTTTCCCATGTTCTCCGGCTCGTGCAGCTTCAATGGCGGCATTCAAGGCCAATAAATTAGTTTGCCGAGCAATTTCTTCAATGATCGTGATTTTATCAGCAATCTCTTTCATGGCAGCCATCGCTTCTTCCACCGCTTTTCCACTGACACGGGCATCTTCTGCGGCCTTATTGGCAATTTTTTCGGTTTGCTGCGCATTCTCCGCATTTTGATGAATATTGGCAGACATCTCTTCCATCGATGAAGACGTTTCTTCCATCGATGCGGCTTGCTCTGTGGCTCCCTCTGCCATCGTCTGAGACGCCGCACTCAATTGCTGACTTCCAGCCGCAACATTGTCTGCCGCCATCCGTACATCCAGCACAATGTTCTTTAGATTGACAACCATGCTATTCAACGCCGTTGCCAACTTCCCTATTTCATCTTGTTGATTGATATCAATTTGCTCGGCTAAATTTCCCTGAGACACCCTCTGGGCAAACTCGACCCCTTGTTGTGTGGGCTTCGTAATAGAATGAGCAATAAAAAAAGCGAACAACAAGCCAATAATGGCTGCCGCAATGCTAATTTGCACTATGACACTCCGAGTGGAAATGGCTTTTTCCACCATCTGCTCTTCTGAGAGGATATGTTCACTGGAAATATCAGACATCTGTTTCAGCAAGTCCTGCACCTTGGACAAATGAACCTGTGTTTCCGCTGTAAAAATTGTCTGAGCAGCTCCCATACGCTGAACTTCTTGTTGAGCGAAATCCTGCATTTTGTCCAGATGGCCTCTCACATTTGCCAAAGCTGGCAGCATTTTTTCCTGATACACTGCAATGGCGGTCTCTTCCTCTCCCCCACTCAACGCATTTTGAATCTCTTTTCCAATACTATGAAGTTCTTCATGGGGCGGTTTGATATCATTCAGCATTTGAGCCAATTGTGGTTCAGAACTGCTTATCTTTTGACCTGCTTCCCCATAAAGAAATTGCCCCAAAGCACACTTGGTATGATCCAGTTCCACGCCAACATGATCCTGGTGCGTGAGAATTGCCCTCTGCACTCGTTCTGCCCAGGCCAGATGATCAGATTCCTTTTCAGCAAAAAAAGCTGGTAAGGCCATATCAGCTCGTTTGAACATTTCCTTGATTTTACGAGCAGACTCATGAAGCTGCTTGTGTGGATCTTCAATTTCATTCAGAGGTTCTTTCAGAAAAGGCAACAACGCTTCGGCCTTTTTACGTCCTTCTCCATAATACCAGAGACCAAAACCACACTGAGTGTGGTCGAGCTGTACCGTCAGTTCGGTTACTTGTTTGTCGTTCAGATACGCACTGACCGCCCCCGCCCAGTTCAGATGATCGACTTCCCGTTGCAGCAACTCTCCTCGCAACTTATTTCCACTGGCCACCTCCAAACCATCATCCACAATATGGTCGATTCCCTGGAATGCTTGAAATCCAACTATTCCTAACATCACCAGAACGACTCCAATTCCTGTTAGTATTTTCTTTCCTAGTTTCAAATTTTTCCAGAACATTTCACCTCTTTTTTACGATAAAATATTATCCCTACTTGAATAGTCGTACTCGATGAGCTGCTTTTAAGGGAGGCAGAAAAAAATAAAGTACCTGAATTACGTAGGTTTTTTCGATGAAAACAAGACGCTTGATTACACACATATGGGAGCGGACGGCCAGTCTATTTGAAAATCAAGCAACTCCGTTTTCTTCGTAAAACAAGCAAGATGGTATTTTATTTATTTCTTCATCCCTAAAATTATGACGGAAAGGCAATTCGGGAAGGATCTGTGTCACTCAATTCATATTTCCTCTTTTAGGCACACTTTCAAGTCATTTAAACCATTCCCAGGCAATCAGAGTGCATTTCACCTGGTTCGCTCATTTCCTTCAAAAGTTAAGCCTAATCAGAAATATTCTTTTATTTCAATATATTGATAATAAATGTAACCATTAAAATCAGGGGACATAATACTAATTATTTTTTAGTACTAAAAAATAATTAGTATTATGTCCCCTGATTTTCAACAGATAATGGAGGAATGCGCAAAGTGTCGCCATCCCAAATGGAGGAGAAGGAAATGAGATGTCCATCGCAGACACTTCGCGCAAAAGATGATTACTTGAGTTGCCGTTATTGTACAACACCTGGTCCTCAGATACTACTCGTAGATCTACTGGTTTTGTGGTCAATAAAAAGGAATTTATCAACGAAAATACGATAAATCCTGGTATATTTACGGGGAAAATAATTGAGAGGAGTTTCCAGCTTCTTTCAAGAAGCTGGAATAGGAGAGGAATATTGATTGTGATGCAATCAACATCGTGTTTTACAGCATCATTTCTTTGATCGCACCAATGGGCAGACTCCTGCTGGTGTTGACAATTTTACCGGAAGCATCAATCAAAACGGCATATGGAGTACCACTCATTCTATAATCTTTTGATGCTGTTCGTTTGGAGTCAACTACGACCGTCACAGGCGTATTTTGAGATTCTACAAATTTTTTGACTCGTTGGATGGGATCACTGATCGCTACATTGATTGCTACAATTTTCAACCCTTTGGCAGCATAATCCTGATGTAACGTTTTTAAGACGGGAAACTCCCGTCGACAGGAGGGTCACCACGTCGCCCAAAATATCAGCAAGACCGGCTGTTTTCCAATAAAATCCTGACTATTGACGACTTTTCCCTGCAGATCCCTCAGTTCAAAATGAGGAGCAGAGGTGGAATCCAGGTCAACGGTTTGACAAAAAACACTGGTGCTACTGACAGAGATTCCACCAATCAGTAACACAAATAAACTCACTAAAACTATTTTTTTCATACACATCCTTTAGGCAGAGAACCGCCCACACGTTTTAACAACCTTCTTCCTCCTCCTCTTCTTCCTCTTCGAGCAGAGGTGGTTCTGTTACCGCAGGAGCAATATAACGATCTTGATTTGGCTCAACACAACACAGCAAATCTTCACTCTCAGGTTCTGCGATAACGGGCTCATTGGCTCCTTGGAAAAAAGACCGCACATTATTCAGTGCTATTTCTTCTTCAGGAGAAAGAAGAATTCCATCAATCGTATTCGCTGTGATTTTTGTATTCCACTCCTTGGCTCCACCTTTCAACAAAACGATACGACGACGCCAATCTTTTGTCAAAATAGCAGCAATTGGATTGGAGAGAGTGCCATCCAGTGTAATAATCACCCATTTTTTATAATTGGGAATCTCCTGGATTTGCTGTTCCAGGGTATCATCCATTTTCAAATGAATCAATCCAGGAACATTATCCAGGATAGGTTTTTCGTCCCCCTCCTGCAACAAAACAGGAACAAAGTGATTACGCCCCTCAATAATCCAACCGGCCATCTCTGTGGCTTCTACTTCACGAATTTGATAATCTTCTACTGAGTCATACCAGGCCGAAGAAGCCGGAAGGTTGGTCAGACCCACCAAAACCAGAAAACCGATTAAAAAAACAGGCATCACCCATTTTTGATCGAATGTCGACATAATTACCCCAATCTTACTATTCAATTATTCTTTTTTTTCAAATGCTTTCAAAACAAACTCACCATGACGATTATAAACAGGATATCCTGCAGTAGACCAACCTTTGAAGGCTTTGCTCATATTGGTAACATTGGTATACCCCATATTTTTTAAAGTTTGTGTGGCCAAAGCGCCTCTGGCACCAGTACGGCAATACACAACAATTGGAGCATTGAGGTCTTTAAACTGTTTGTTGATTTTAAATTCCAACAGTCCTCTTGGAATATTCACTGCTTTTGGCAGATGCCCGGCAGCAAACTCTTCTGCGGTTCTCACATCCAGAAAGGTGAATTCCTTTCCTGCTTTCCAATCATCGAAGACCTTTTTGGGAACAACCTCCGTTATCTGGCTTTTTGCCTCCTTCACTAAATCTTTTGCAGTTTTGGGCTCAGCCGCATGGACAAATGTTCCGACAAAGAATAAAAAGATCGATGCGACTGCTACAATTTTTTTCCAAGCAAAATATTTCATAAGCTTTCCTTAATTTGTTTAGAGTTCATATGGGTCCTGCCAGAACCCCCACTTAGGAGGGCTCAACAAGATAACAAGGTATTTATTCAATTCTATAGTTTCCACCTTTATCAATGGTGATCACGTTATTCAAAAAACTGACATTTTGATAGCCTTTGCTTTTTAAAAGGTTGTAGGCAATATTGGCTCGGACACCTGACACACAATGAACAGCAATTTCCTTATCTTTGGGAATACGATTCAAATTTGCTTCCAGAGTATCCAGGGGAACGCTCATGGATTTACTGAGTTTTCCTGATGATACTTCTTTTTTGCTTCGTACATCTAAAACAATTCCATTATTGGTGTCATACAGCTTTTTAAAATTTTGCGGAGAAATTGCACCTTTGACAAGTTTTTTGACAAAGTTTATCTCCGTTAGTAAAACATTATTTTGGACTGGCAACTGTTTTTTAGTCCACTCACTAAAGCCTCCATCCAGGACAGTAACATTCTTATATCTCCAGCTACGCAAAATTTGATAGGCTTGTTTTGCATCAGCGGTGTCCGTTTGATCACTGTAAATGATGATTGGAGCACTTTTATCAACCAGCTTCGGAAGGATCTTATTTTTAGATTTTGCCTTCTCTTGTTTAAACTTTTTGTTCATTTCAAGCAGTTGAGAAGTCTGGAAGGCCACTGCTGTTTTTATTCCAGCAGTCTGGCTTTGTTGGGAAGGGCGTACATCCACAATGACATGGTGGTTATTTAAATTTTTGGCCAGCCATGAATTTTTCACAACTACCAGTTTTTTAGCTTTTTTCCATGCAGGCACTCCTTCTGTGTATACTTTTAAATTATTGTAACCAGCTTTTGCTGCCAACCTGGCAGCTTTAGGACTGAGGCCTCAGGTAGGCCCCCCGCAATAAAAAATCAGTTTTTTATCCTTGTCTTTGGGAAGAAGATTCATCTTTTTAGAAAAGGCATCCGCCGGGATAGAGATGGCGTTCGGGAGGTGTCCTTCATCATACCTCGCCGCAGGCCGTGCATCCACGAGTACATAAGACTCTGGAGACAACGCCGCCAGTTCTTGAGTGGAGATGAGTTGATCGGCAGGCACTTCTACCAAAACCCGTTTAATTTTGGTGGCCACCTGGCCAGGCTCATAATCTACCAAAATCAAATCATTGACTATGAACTCTTTCATTGATTTTGCGTTAACAAATTGTGTATTTTTTCCGAAACGGACTACCGTCACTTTCTTATCTTTAGGGTTGACCACTTGAATGGTCTTTGCTTTATTGGAGATATTCTGAATTTTCCCCTTGAGCTGCGCAGCTGTTGCGTGCCCGACCAGCATCACAGGTAGCACCAAAAGCAATGCAACTGTTTTTATGAATTCCCTCATAAAACCTCCTTATTTGTCAATAGAATCGTGTAACATGAGAAAGATGCTGTCTATCAGCATCCCACACTAAACCAACTTTTTTTCCAGATAATTAGCACCCAACGTACCAACTATCGCAATCAACAGTACTATCACTCCAACCAACCAGGGGCTCCAACCAAACAACTCAGGCAGGGTAATGATTCCCATTGTCCCGGCAGTGGAAAGTGACTCCAGAAGAGGCCAACCTTCTGCAAACAAAAAAGCAACAAGTTACTCGTGATAAGCCCTCTTTCAAAAGACTCACAAAAAAAGACTCACAAAATGTTCGTCCTTTCAAAGAGGGCTTGGGGGGGAGGCTTGTCACGCAAATGTCGGCACGTCCTGCCCTGCATAGACAATAATAAAACGCAGTGAAATACTGCCTACCAACACCAACAATGGCACCAATGGGGAAAACCGGATTTTTCCAATGGCTTCCAGCGTTTCCAGGATCAAAGGAATGATCAATCCACTCAGCACAAACAATATCCAGAACCAGGCAGCATAGGGACCTGCAATCAAATAAAACATGGCATTTTTCATACTTTCCGTTCCAGTCACTCCTCCTAGAATAAACAGTGTGGTGGCAAATCCTTCTGCAGCAATAATGTACATGTCAATTTTAGTGTAAAACTGCTTTTCTCTGGAGGGAGCAATGAGCAGTAACAATGCGGCAGCAGACGAAATTCCTGACAACAGAAACACAAAACCCAATACTGTATTCGACCAAAGCGGTCTGGCATAATAAGTAGAAAGCAAAATTCCTGTGTAAACCCCTATTCCCATGCCAACATGCACATTCACCGCAGCAATTTTGTTCAAATAGGGCTCCAGTAATTTTTCCCATCTTGCCAAAAATAAAAATGATGGTTTGCTGGAGAAACGGCACACCACAATCGCTTGGAATACGGAAAAAGGAAAAAAGATCAGCAGTGCCCAGCTCCCCCAGGACATGGGAGAAGTTAAATTAAAATGAGTATAAAAACGCCACACGTGCGTCTTGAATTCTAAATCCAAAAACAGAAAGAACATCCCGGCTCCCAGCACAACAGGAGCTAACAAAGAGGCGATCTGGATTTGTTTGTTGTATTCCTCAACCCGCTCTGAAGGGTTAAAAATTCCTCCCTTCTGTAACAGTATCATGGCCGAACTGATAATGAGCAATCCTCCGGCAATCCCGCCTAAAAACAAATAAATGGCCACATCCCATCCCCAGATATGCAGGTTTGGCAACACATGAGGATTGATTTTATTGGTAACAAACTCAGTCATGGATATTCTCCTTTTAATGAAGCCAGAACAACTTAGGTCGTGTTCCAGCATGGACTTTATCTTTTAATACTTCTCGTCCTTCTATTAACTGCCCAAACACACCATCGTTACTATTCAGATCTACCAAATTCAGAGCACTGGTGGGACACGTGGTCACACAGGCTGGTTCCAGACCTTGTTTCAACCGGTGCTGGCAAAATGAGCACTTGTCGGCATATCCCTTTGGATGAATATAGCGAGCATCATAAGGACAGGCAGCCAGACAGGCTTTACACCCTGTACACCAGTCTCGATCAATCTGCACGGTTCCATCTCTGCCATAATGAGAAGAACCGGTTGGACAGTAAGTCACACAAGGTGCCACTTCACAATGCTGGCATCGATTGGAACGAATGGTCATGGTCAATTCTGGAAAATGGCCTTCTGTTTTTTCTTCAATCCAGTCCCGGCAAAACCCTTCTGGTACATTGTTTTCAGCCTTACAGGCATACACACAGGCAGAGCATCCCACACAAACCTTAGTATCGATCACCATGGCATAATTTCTTTTTCTTGACATCGTATACCTCTCATTAACTCCTGGTGAAAGTAACAAAATTATTATTCATCCCCGTCCCTCCCATGATTGGGTCAATACTCAAACTGGTAATCATGTCCGAGGAATTCACACCACGCTGATAGGCAAATTCCAGTCTCGGATCTGTATGCCCAAATCCATGCACCATGTATACAGCGTCTGGACGAATACGCTGAGTCAATTTAATCTTGATTTTTGTTTGGCTCTTCACTCCATCCTGGTTGACCAGATATACGTACTCTCCATGTTTCAATTTCATATCATTTCCAGCAATCTGATTAACCCATAATTCATTTTCCGGCATCAATTCGCCCAATACCCGATTGTTAGCAGTCCGACCAAAAGTATGCATCGGCGCCCGCCCGTACAACAAACGGAAGTAGCCCGGAGGATTTTCTGGTGGAGGTTGATACTGAGGTACTGCATCAAAACCAGCCGCTTCCAATCGTTGAGAGGCCAGTTCTATCTTGCCTGAAGGTGTTTTGAATCTAAGAACTTCCCCTGGCTGGCGATACAGTTTTGTTTCACCAACTTTCAACACTCCCGCCTTTTTCAATTCGTCCAACGAACTGCCCATTGGCTTCAGTTGTTTGTCCAGATAGGTTTCGATTTCGTCTTTGAATAAGTCAGAAAGTCCCATTTTTCTGGAAAGCAGACGAGCGATTTCATGTCCAGGCTTTGAATCATAGAGGGGAGAAACAGCAGGCTGTCGAATGGCCACATAAGGTGTACGATAGCTTCTATTATCCAAATCATCGTAACGCTCTAGGTAAGTACACTCTGGCAAGACCACATCGGCATACCCGGTGATTTCTGCCGGCAAGACATCCACAGCGACCATAAAATCCAATTTCCGCAACGCCTCCAGTGTGCCTGGTTGATCTCCCAGCGACTGGATCAAATTTGTTCCATAAACAAACCACGACTTGATCGGATAAGGATCTGCGGAGATCGTCCGATTGACTATTTCATTTGCTGGAATTTTACTGGCAAACGGGTATTTTGACTGAAAGGTGTGTCCAGCATTTCTTGTCACAGGAAAATCACCTTTGTAAGGCTTGAACTTCTTTTGATTCAAAGTGGCTTGAATTGGAGTAAATTTTTCCTGTTTGATGATTCCACCAGGCATTCGGTAATTGCCAACCAGTGCATTGAGAATCGCAATAGCTCTTTCCCGTTGAGTATCATCCCCATACCAGGTCACGTGCCTTCCTGGGTGAATCAGAGCACTGGAACCATACCGCCCCAGGTCCCTGGCCACTTGCACAATTTGATCAACAGGAACGCCTGTAAGCGCGTAGGTTCGCTCTGGAGTCGCATATTTCACACCATCCCATAATTCATCCAGACCAACAGCATTCTGCTCAATGAAATCAACATCATATATTTTTTCTTTGAGCAAAATGTGAATCCATGCACGCAAAAGTGCTACGTCTGTTCCCGGTTTAATGGGCAGCCAGTATTTTGCCTTACTGGCAGCAACAGAGAAACGAGGATCGACCACCACGACTTCACAACCCCGTGACAACGCCGTGGAAAAATCCTGCACCACCGTGTTGTGCATGTTTTCTCCAAGGTGAGATCCCAACAAGACCAGGTACTTGCTATTGGCAATATCCAGCCCTTCTGGACTTCCAATGCTATGTCCAAATGTTAATTTGAATGCTTCACTTCGTGGTCCCCGGCATTGGGCGTAGGATGGAGCAGAAAACGTGTGAATCCCATAGGCAGAAAATAACTTTTTAAAAAAAGACGCGCCAAACCCATGAGAAAACATCACAATGGACTCCGTCCCATACTGATCTGTGATTTGCTGAAAACGCTCAGCAATCAAGCTGATTGCTTCCTCCCAACTGGCCTTGCGAAACTGCTCTTTCCCATTGATAACTTCCCGAATCAATGGATGCTTCAAGCGATTGGGATCATAAAGCAGCCCATGACCTCCGTTTCCTCTCGGACATAGCTTGCCATTACTCAACGGATGATGTTGATGCCCTGCCAGTTTGTATACTTTTTCGTCACGAACGTAGGCATCTACCCCACAACGCCAAAAACAAATCTCACAAGTAGTCGGAACAATGCGGTCCGGTCCCAATACTTCCTGGGCATCAGATGATTGTGAAATAAGCGGCCAGCCCATGCCTGCGGCTGCTGAAGAAGCAAGAAATGCAGAAGAAATTTTTAAAAATTGACGTCGATTCACCTGTGCCATTGTCACTCTCTTATTAATACCTCTCACTTTCTCATCTCTCTGCATCAGCAGCACTGATCAATAGCAGCCCTCCTGGAAGCTGGGGGGGGTAGCTTACACATGCTTCCAGAAGACGCTGCCATTGAGGAGAAAGCAATCAATAAATTAATTCAAATATATTTATATTCTAATATAAGAAATAACATTCAACCCTATTCTTGTCTATCCGTAAATTTACGTATTCTGGGTTTTATAAATGCACGACAAATGACCCGGTCAAATGGACCGGGTCACGCCGAAGCGTTATTGTCGTGTAGAGGAGATCGTTTTAATATGGAGGCTAAAACTATATGTATTTTAGAGTTCTCTACCCCGGTTGTCTACTCGTAGATTTACGTGTTTTCTTCTAATTTTCAGA
>JANQHV010000416.1 GCA_028282505.1 SAR324 cluster bacterium
TATGTTTGATAATCCCCATTAACAGCCATACACAATCATTGAAATCACCTAACAGAATTTTGAGCAAAAATCACGCACACTTGCCGACAGGACACAAAAGAAAGGAAAAAAAGATATGAGGGAAAAGGAAAATTTAGAGTCCATTGAAAAATTTGATGACTCTGAAGAAAAAAAAATGAGCAACAAACTAACCGAAATTGAAAATAGACTTAAAGAATTTGAAAGGAAATTTAAAAAAGCTATTGAACAACAAACGGAAAACGATAAGGATATTTCCGTTTATCTAATATTAGGGGAGATACGAAGCTCTATAAGTTCAATCGATAATCAATTGAGTAAAGTTAGTCAAGTTTTCGAAAATCAATTAGAGAAAGTCAATCAAACAATAGAGCGTAATAAAAATGAAGTAATTCCGCAAGAAATTAAAAAATATCTTGATACACAAATCAGGAATCAATCTATCGAAATTAAAAAATCCATTTTTTTGATTGGAATTATTGGTATAGTAGCTACTGTTATAATTTTATTTTCTGCTATAAGTATTTTTCAGTAACCCTTTAGTCGAGTGTATAAATAATTCCGTTGATTTAGACAATTAGGTAAGGTAATGCCTTATCTTTAAACAATCAAACGGAGAATAATATGGAATTGAAAGATGCACTCATTGATGAACTTCTCAAAGATGCCAAATCCTCTGAAGACCTCCTTGAAGAAAATGGGCTTCTCAAACAACTGACCAAACGCCTCGTTGAACAGATACTTGACGAGGAAATGACCGATCATCTTGGTTATGAGAAATATAACTCTGCTGGGAAAAACAGCGGTAATTCTCGCAACGTTCATGGAAAAAAGAATATCACTAGCGATCATGGAAAACTTGAAATTCAAGTTCCCAGAGACATTGACAGCAGTTTTGAGCCTCAGATAATCCCTAAAAATCAAACTCGATTCCCTGGTTTTGATGAGAAAGTCATTTCACTGCATGCCCGAGGAATGACTAATAGAGAAATTCAATCACATCTCGAAGACCTTGTATGGTGTTGAAGTTTCACATACTCTGATCTCAAACATCACTGATGTTGTTCTTGATAAAGTCAAAACCTGGCGGAATCGCTCTTTAGACTCCTTATATCGCATTCTCTATCTTGATGTTCTTCATGTCAAAATCAAAGAAAATGGTCATATCATCAACAAAGCCATCCACTTGGTTCTGGGAATCAATCTGGAAGGTCACAAAGAAATCCTTGACATTTGGATCTCAGAGAATGAAGGGTCAAAATTCTGGTTAAAAGTCCTAACAGATCTCAAAAATCAGGGACTCAAAAATGTCTTTATCGCTCGTGTGGATCGGCTGAAGGTTTTTCCAGAGGCTATTGAAACAGCATTCCTTAAGGCTCAGACTCAACTCTGCATCGTACACATGGTACGAAACTCATTGAAAGTTGTGCCTTTTAAATTATAAAGAAGTCTGTTGTGATTTGAAGGAGATCTATCGAGCTGTGACACTTGAGGAAGCTGAGCGACAATTGGAGATGTTTTCTGATAAATGGGATAAGCAGTATCCAACAATCAGTCAAATGTAGCTGAGGCATTGGGCAAACATCACTCCCTTCTTTATTTTCCCTGAGGAGATCCGTCGGGTTATTTATACAACTAATGCCATTGAATCAGTCAATTGAAGTCTTCGTAAAATCATCAAAAACCGTGGGTCATTTCCCCACGATGACAGTACTCATAAGCGTTTGTATTTAGCCTTAAGGAGCATTTCAAAGAAGTGGTCGATGCCTGTTCACAATTGGAAGAGAACACTCAACAGGTTCACCATTATATATGAAGATCGGATGCCTTTATTTTAAAATTATTGGTAAAAATATTTCACTCTAATTGTCTTTCATCTCATGAATGATTTTATCAAAGAAGAAGTATTTCATTATTCAACACAACTAAAATGGATTCTGACTCTTGGAGGGATTTTTTTTATGGTATTCTTTATTATTAGTTCCTGGGGAATTATGTATGAAGATTGGGGGCTTTCAAGTATATGGATGCCCGTAGCCTTTTTCATGTTTGGAGGGCTTTCTTGTATAACTGCTTATCCATTACATGGACATATCGTGATTGATAATGAATCAATTTCTTATAAACGATTTGGGAAAGAAACTCGAATTCGATATCAAGACATCATTAAAATTACTCATCATCTTACATTTCATCAAATGAGGATTCTTGCAAAGGATCAGCATATCTGCATAGACAAAAAGCTGAATAGTTTTCAAAGGTTTTATGAACTTATCACTACTCGATATTCTTCTCTTCCTGACGAATTTAAAACAGAATTTCCTTTGGAAATTAGCTCAAGACGATGGAATCTTCTAATTATGGGAGTTCTCGCCTTAATTTTCGTTATATCGGCTATTTTCGAAGTGTTTTCGGGTTTTATGCATTTCTTTCCTATATTGTTTTCTGGAATCATCATTTACCTCTGGTTACGAACAGAGAAGAAATACTTTTTTAACTCAATGTCGATAAAAGTTTTCTACCCATTTAAAAACAAGATTTTTTTAACCAGCAGTCTGGAAAATATCTCTCTAAAGAGAAATTACAATTCACATTCATGTGCGGAATCTACAACAATACATTTGGATTTTTTAGATAGTTTTATAATCATTGATGACGATATTAAATATCCAATTAGAAGTTTTGTACACTCTTCTAAAAAAGGAGTATCATAAATAAATCGAATAAAGCCTTGTGCCAAAATAGAATGACGATCACAGATGGATTGCCAGGGAGTTGCTTTATTCGACATTCTCTAAAAAATTCTTACCTTTTCATTCTAAAAAAACAAATCAGCGAATTAGTTGACATACTCCTTTAGTCAGATTATAGCTTTTAAACTAGCACGGTATCTAAATCAGGAGACACAACACCAATTAATATTTTTTCCAGGCCGTCCTGTTTTTGGGGATCAAAGTTCTTTTCGCAGCCTGTTCAACATATTTCAGAAAGGAATCGTTTTCAAAGATTTTGCTGTACGAAAGTGCAGTTGGAGCCATTCGATATCAGTTTCTTTTTCCTTCAAGTGGTTTTTCCTGCCGCTTGCGTTTTCTAACCAATCGTCTCAAGCCATCAAAAACTCCCGAATAATCAGTCCCAAGTAGAAAGGTGCGTTTGACCGTGAATAGTCTTGAGACTACGTGATTTTGTTTATAACTTATATGAATATTATATCCCCTGATTTAAGCCCCGTCTATTAGAACAGAAAGATATATGAAAAGAATCAGCCCAGTTATTATCGTTCTAATTCTGTTTCCTTTTGTTTCAATAGCAGAGGATAGAAACCTTTCTTCATTGTACACAAAGTATGGAATTACAGGTACAATCATCATCTCGTCTTTACATGGAAAAACTGAGTTCGTACATAATGAAGGACGATCAAAACAACGTTTCTTACCGGCTTCAACATTTAAAATATTGAACACATTGATTGTGCTTGAAGAGGAAGTAATTCAAGGGACAAAGGACATCATCAAATGGGATGGTAAGGATAAAGGATGGAAACTTTGGAATAAAGATCAAACCTTGAAGAGCGCGTTTACTCTTTCTTGTGTGTGGTGCTATCAGGAACTAGCCAAACGCATTGGAAAAGAACGATACACTAAATATTTGACTGATCTAGAATATGGGAACCAGAAAACAGGTATGGATGTCACTACCTTCTGGCTTGAAGGAGAATTAGAAATCTCAGCAAGAGAACAGATCACTTTTTTGAAAAAATTATATTTAGATCAACTACCGTTCAAGAATCAGAATGTCCAATTGTTGAAGAAAATAATGATTGTTGATGAAACACCCCATTATACATTAAGCGGTAAAACAGGTTGGGCAATGCGTATCAGAGAACAGCACGGTTGGTATGTAGGCTATTTGGAAACAGAGGGAAAAGTATGGATATTCGCGAATAATATCCATATCGCCAAACAGGCTGATGCCAAATTCCGCAAAAAGTTAGTTATTGAATCATTGAAAGCGAAAGGTATCATTTAGGACATATTGCCAACAGGTCATGCTGGTACAGCCACTTACCATAAACATCACATTAACCACGAAAGGGCTTCATGAAAACACCATGTCGATTCATTTGTTTCATTTTGAGTCTGTTCTTCATATTGGCTTTTCAGACAAGCCCCGTCTTGGGATTAGAGCCTATTTTTACTAATTTTTTAGGGCAAGCTATTCGAGGATATGATCCGGTTGCTTACTTCAAAGAAGGCAAAGCTGTCAAAGGGCAAAAAGCGTTTCAATATGAATGGAAAGGAGCAAAATGGTATTTTGTCTCTCAACAAAATCGGGAAGAATTTCTCCAATCACCCAAGAAATACGCACCTCAATATGGAGGCTACTGTGCTTGGGCAGTCAGTCAGGGATATACCGCCAGTATTGATCCTGAAGCATGGCACATTCACCAAGGAAAGTTGTATCTCAACTATAGTAAAGGAGTACAAAAAATGTGGTCTCAGGATATTCCTGGCAATATACAAAAGGGTAATGAAAATTGGCCGATCCTCCTTGCTGAAAACTGAAAGAAATGTCTACTAATACCAGCTTTTCGGCTAACAATGTGCTAAATGCACTCATATAGTGTTCCAGAAAAATATTTTCAAAATCCCCGCACGCGGATCGCCCCGGCCCCCTTTGAAAAAAAGGGGGAACTATCAACAGTGGCAACTCCCGCAATGGTCATGGAAAAAAGACTATCATCAGTGATCATGGGAATCTGGACATTAAAATTCCCAGAGATGTTGACAGTAATTTTGCACCTTAGTTAATCCCTAAAAACAAAACTCGACTCCCCGGTTTTGATGAAAAAGTTATTTCTCTGTATGCTAGAGGAATGACAAATCGAGAGATTCAAAGGCACTTAGAAGATTTGTATGGAGTGGAAGTTTCTCATACTCTAATTTCCAATATTACTGATGTGGTGTTGGATGAAGTAAAAGCCTGGCAGAACAACCACTAGAATCTTTGTACCCCATCCTCTTTCTTGATGCTCTTCACATCAAAATCAAGGATAATGGTCATACCGTCAATAAAGCAATTCACTTGGTATTAGCCATTAATCTGGAGGGTCGAAAAGAAATTCTCGGCATTTGGATAACTGAAAACGAGGGAGCTAAATTCTGGCTGAAAGCATTAACAGATTTGAAGAATTGTGGTTTGAAAGATGTTTTTATCGCCTGTGTCGATGGATTAAAAGGATTTCCAGAAGCAATTGAAACTACTTTTCGAAAGACCCAGACTCCGCTCTGTATAGTTCACATGGTCAGAAACTCATTGAAATATGTCGAAAAAGCTGGTTCTCATAGGAACTTTAGCTCTGATTCTTGTGAGTTGTACTATTCACAAGAAAAGCTGGGGGGAGAAGAAATTGCGAAATTTCACAATCTGGCTTGCTCACAGGCCAAGAAAAGCAACTTCCCATGGGATATTAGTAATTTATATGATTGTTCAAGCCAGGAAATGTTTATTCCATACCCACTTTGGACAGGGGCCGAATGGGAGGGAAATAAGAAGGCCCCATGTATGCACACGGCTGATATACTTTTCAATGTCAATGGTGTCAGTGCGACTACTATCAAAAGTCCCAAAAAATGGAAAAACCCAAAAACAAACAACATAGAGACAATATGGTCAAGGGATAAGGTTAATGGGTCAAAGTCGCAATATTTTATATGCCACGAAAAAGGAATAGGACGTGTGTACGATAGTCGAGGACCGAGATTTTATGACAGAGGAAGGTGTAAGTTCCTTGCAGGATATGGATGGAAGATCTTAGAAAGAAGGCATTGTAGAAATACATCGATCGAAATTATCAGCATTTCACTTGATGAGAATAGTAATCTCCATGATTTGCAGTTTAAATGGTGGTATGGCTCTACCCTCGATCACATATACCGCTATGTTCCAAACAAAGGTATGACGCATGCTTGGAAACAATAAAATGAATTAGTGATTCGTCGGCGGGTAATTTAAACATTATCACAGGATCAGATGACACCATAGGTGATTAAAATAATGAATATAGAAAAAATTATTCTTAAGATGACAGCGGCTAAATCAATCAACGACGTGGAATATATACAGGATTTGTGGAGTGGTTATGGATCCATCAAACGTTATAAACTTGATGGAGGCCAAATAGGTTCTGTTATCGTTAAACATATTGGTTTAGTTAAAAATAAAAAACATTTAGTGGGCTGGAATACGAATTTGTCTCATAAACGTAAGGTCAAATCTTATAAAGTGGAAACCGCCTGGTACAACAATTGGAGTCAACAGTGTGATAACAGTTGTCGGGTAGCAAAGTGTTTTGGCATTGAGCATCAAGGGGACGAGGTGTTAATCGTTTTAGAAGATTTGGATGATAGGGGGTTTTTCGAGCGAAAACAATGCGTAGATTGGTACGATGTAGAGGCTTGTTTGAGATGGCTTGCGTGTTTTCACGCTACTTTTTTAGGAGAACAACCCACACATTTATGGAAAGTTGGTACTTATTGGCATCTGGATACAAGGCCAGATGAATTAAAGGCCTTAGCAAATAATTCCTTAAAAAAAATGGCAGGGCGGATTGATCAAAGGTTAAAAAAATCTTCTTATCAAACCTTTGTGCATGGAGATGCAAAGTTAGCTAATTATTGTTTTTCCAAAGAAGGACCGGTGGCCATGGTAGATTTTCAATATGTGGGGGGTGGTTGTGGCATGAAAGACGTGGCTTATCTTATGTCGGATTGTTTTTCTGAGAGCGAATATATTGAGATGGAGTCTCAAGTTTTAGAGTTTTACTTCAGTGTTTTAAAACAGGAATGTATCATAAAAAACAGACAGGTTGATTTTAGAGTTTTGGAAAAAGAATGGCGTTACCTTTTTCCTTGGGCCTGGGTAGATTTTTTTCGATTTATGAAAGGATGGGCTCCAGAATATTGTGGGTCAAGTACTTATACTGATTTGATGATTCAGCATGTAGTTGAGGGCGAAAAACTTAAGGGTTATCTTTCCTAACACACCAAAACTAAACGATTTAAAAAATTTATGTTCAAAACTAATGTTGCTGAATCTGGGGTAAAAACTGGTATTGACAAAACCGCTAGCTAATAAATGCATCACTAGACGCTAATCGTGTCGGTAATGCTAGTGATTATGTGTCCTAAGAATATTCATTACAAAAATCATGTTTGGAAGTGTCTAACACTATGCTTAGCAAGCGAATACATAAGTACGTTGGTCTGACAATGCTGATACCCATGATCGGTTGGGTTCTCACAGGGATTGTATTTTTCGTAAAGCCAGGTTATGAAGGTGCATACGAAATTATAAATCTCAAAACATACCCACTAGAACACGGCATATCAATCCCAAGTGGCGAAAATTGGGATGAATTACGTTTAATCCGATCAATAGTGTCCTGTCGGCAAGTGTGCGTGATTTTTGCTCAAAATTCTGTTAGGTGATTTCAATGATTGTGTATGGCTGTTAATGGGGATTATCAAACATATCTT
>JANQHV010000418.1 GCA_028282505.1 SAR324 cluster bacterium
TCTATGGGAGGTGGATATTCAGTCTGGAAACTAAATATCACCCCTATCCCTGTTTGTTACAAGGCGCTTAAATCATTACCTGTCGACTTTGAGGATATATTGTCGGTTTCTCCATCATTACTCCTTCTTTGAAATAGGATGGAGAATAATCTATTTTTTGATAATTTCAATTGCTCAATGTCGGTACTCACATTTGGAAACACCTGAAATGCCTTGGCATTTGTGCGGAGATTTAAAACCTTTAGAACAGTGCCTTTACTACAAACGCTCCGGTACATTATCCACCTTATTAATATCACACAACACTTTAAAAACAAGGTTCTGATTCAGCTTCCCGGCATCTTCAAGAAGAGACCAACAACGGACAAACTCTTCAAACTCTTTACGGGAATCAAACCGGAGGGTGAGGGAGACAGGATTGTTTGTGTTCATGGGAAATATATTAAAGGTTAAAAAATATCAATTCCACATAGGGTTCGCTCTCAATTCTTCGGTTAAGTCGATGTCATTGATTTTTCGCCTATCAAGCACTATTTGCGTACATTGATTGGATAATTGGATCAATTGTTCATCAGGCATTGAATGTAAGTCTGAGAAATGGCTATCAGAAGAGTTCAAATTTGGTCTGTAAATTTGTTTCGTAGGAATACCCCATGTGTCATGTGCTTTTAATTCTTCTACGATTTCTTTTTCTTTCAGTCCCAAATACAATATTGTTGCTACAATGGAGGAATGCCCCAAAACTTTACTGATTGTTCCGATTTTTGATCCTTGTTTGCACATGAACATCGCTTTGGTTCGTCTGGTCGAATGACCACTGTACTTCTCGATTTCCTCGATTCCTGCTAATTTTGCTAACCTTTTTATAAACCGTCTGAACCAATTACTCGTTATTTTTATACCGTTGTTTTTGTCGAACAGTCGGCACTTCCTGCTTTTATTATATTTTTTGACAAATTGCTCAAGGAGTTTTTTGGTGGATTCCATAAGGACAACCTTCACATCAACACCGGTTTTTTGCTGACAAATAACAAACTCTGTTTTTATTCTTCCCGAAGCATAGGTTACATCTTCCAATGTTAAAGCCAGTAAATCACTGGATCTGAGCATGGTATCAATTGCTATATGAAATAATGTTTGTTCAAAGAGGTTTTCTTCATCCATCAAATACCTATCAATCGTTTGTACTTCTTCAATCTCAAACCCCTCTTTTTGCCCTTGTCTTCGAGTTGTTTTTCGTAATTTCCTTGGTTGCCTCTTTTTCCTCCTTCGCATAAATCGTTGATATTATTCTCTTAATCAGTCCATGACGTGTTGCTTCATAAGAAAGTCACACCATCATTGTCAAGTCGTATTGTAAAGGGGACTAACGAAGTTTGTAAAGACGATTTCGAGGAAGGAAAATGACCAAAAATGACAATAATTGAATTCTCTTCAATCCTTTATTTATAAGGTTTAGAGGGTATTTAATGGTAGCACTTGTTGCTTTCTTATAAACCAACAACTGATTTGATTTCAAGATTTATAAGGAGGTAACATGCAAAAAATCAGAAAAATTCCTATCCGGTGCCTGGTACTGGTAATTTTTCAAAAATATATTGCATGGATCACAGTTCTGGTCTTTATTCCGACTTTTCAATTGCTTGCCAATGAACCTTCTCCTGAAAAACTTTTAGAGCAAATGAATACAAATTTAATAGTGTGGTATCAGGCAAAGAAAGCAGGAAGTTCAACAAAGCTTGCGGTTAATGCGATAACGAAAAATTTCAAAGCCATTTTAAAAATTAAAAATACTCAGCCTGAAACGGTTTCAGATGAGGTGTATGGAAATGCGATGCTCGCTTTTTATGTGGTAAGCAAACATGAAAAATTTTTAAAGATAGCAGAACGATATGTGGCAAGATACCTTCATACCAAGCAAAATCAGAATTTTGAAAAATATGCAGCAAAAGTAGGAAGTGTCAAACAAGCACTTTCGATACTACAACCTCTGGTGTATGATGAGATGGCAAGACGTATTGGAATGTTGCGAATGAATACAGAAGTCCCTCCATTACTGAAAATTGCATTGGAGGCTGATAAAAACAGAACAAGCCCATTGCTGAGTGAAAGAACAAAAGTAATCATGAAAGCACTCAGACTGGCATTACTTGCAAAGCATAAAGTCAGATTAATACAGCAGTTTCAACGAGTGGATTTTAAAAGCTATTTGGATTTAATTGAACAAGAATCTGATATAATTACTTTTGAATGGTTAGGAAACAAACATGTCAACGATAAAAAGCAGGCATTCAAAGAAGTCCACACAAATACATCAATCTATATATTACTTAGTGGTTATATTGAAAAAGATTATAATAATCCCCGAACTCAAGCTATCTTGATTCAAGTTGATCAAAATAAAGAAATTGAAATTTATAAACGATAAATCATTAACCATTTTATGTGGCTGGTGAAGTCCTGAAAATATCGGCAGAAGCTCAAGCAGAAAGCCTGAAACTCAAAGAAGAGGTTGAACGTCAACGCCAACAAGAACGCACAGAAGAAGAACAATATCAGGCACGTGATAATTCGCATGCAGAGTATCTTCCCTCAGTTGATCAATCCTTTGACGAAGAAGCATTGGCTGCATTGTCCCATTTGGCAGACATCAATGAAAATGTAACTGATCAAGAATTTCGTAATCAATTACGAGTCATTCAAGGCAAACCACTTCTTTCTGATGCAGTTACGGAAGCTCCCGATATTACAGAAGACCACGAACACCAAGAAAACACACCTGATAAAAATGAAGTAAGAATTTTTCAGGTACTACAACAACTGGTCGAAACCGATCCTACCTTACCCACTCCCGAAGCTAAACAACATATGTTCCGCAAATTGGAGCAAGAATTGAGTACCATTTACCAAAGAGCCAAAGAAGCTTTGGATTTGAAAGAAGGACAGGAAACACAGAACAATATTTCTGATGAAATCCTCCAACCTGTTGTTCAGGATATATATGACAGTTTCAAATCCCGGCAGGAATGGGAAGTTACGTTTTTGGAAGGCAAAGAAAAAGCCGTACATGACTACTTCAAATCAGTTGGCTTAATCCCCAAGAATCACAGTTATCAAGAAGGTGTTACACATCTGGATTTCAAAAAAGCTCTGGAAGGAGTTTATGAAAAAATTTCCAATGGAGAACTGACTTGGGAACAGTTTACCCAAGGTTTCAGTCAGGCAACCGGGATTGAGGAATCCATTGTACGGAAAGAACTACAATCCTATGTCCACATGGACAAACGTTTTGAAAATTTGATCTCTTACACCACCAAAGCATTGCATAGTGAAGACGGAGAATCACAAATACAGGCTTTAATCCAAGCTAAGCAAGAAGGGAATCTTGACCGGTTTCTGGAAGAAAACACCACGGAGTTTTCACATTCTCTGCAAAATATTGAACGGCAGATCAACCACCGAAAACACATTGAAGTTCTGCAAGAACATGATAAACAACTCGCCACATTTGAGCCGTTGACACTTAGACAAATCCAGCAGCGTGAAGAATTCCGGGCAATATCAACGAATCCTGAGTTTTCCTTTATGTACCAGGAAATTATCAAACCTGAGAACGCAGTATTTTTCCACCCTCAACGTAAAGAATGGGTCATTGCCAGAGGAGAATTGAATTACAGTCGTATTCATTTACCAAAAGATTTTCATAAAAAGGAGAACGCATACGATGTACGTTGTGAAGTACGTATCGGTACCGGAGCCAATGAAAAACGAACGGTGACTGACCTTAGCAATTTGGAACGTGCTTCTGATCGATTATCCAAGGTAGTGCTATTTGATGATTGCTTACAGTTAGGACAATTTTTAAGTCGTGGGGAAAATACGGTTCAAGATGTACGGATCAAATCAGATTTCATGGAATCATTGTTGGGGGATCAGACCAAAGCAGAACATGTTGAAGGAGATAAACATTTGATTGATGTTACTGACCATAATCTGAACAGGAAATTGAATAAATCTGTCAAGGTTTTGTTGGGACAAGAATTTTTGGAGGCACAAACCCCTCAAAGTCCGGGAGAACAACACGGTAATTCGTTGAAGAAATACGAACTTCTGGAAGAATCAGGACTTATTGAGCATAATCAGTTTACCCGTAACCCTGAACACTTGAAGCAGTTTGCAGAGATTGAAAAGGTGTATGAAATGTATCAATGGAAGGTGGAAACAAAATCCGAGTTTGTAGATGTTTTAGTGAAACATGACCAAAAATTTGCACATTATCCCTATGTGATGAACTATCAAGCGGGTCATGGACAGGTAGCTTAAAATTCAACGATTTGATTCTCAGAAGATAAATGTGTACAATGAGAATACAATTAAATCATTTCCTTATGATAATTCAAACAACAGGAATGGATATGGAGTTTGAAACAACAGTAGAAAATTTTTTGCGTCAGGCTAAACGGTATCACTTACAACCAAAAACATCTGTGAAAGTTATTGTCAAAAATTCAGAAGACGAGCAAGACCAGATCCTCCCTTGGATATCTTTTGAAGAAAGGAAACAGATTTTAGATTCCATGCCAAAAGTTAATGAGGACTCGGAAAAATGGATTGAACTGATTCAGGAATCGAGAATGGATACAGACCGCATACCTTTTAATGAAGAATAAGTATGTCCTACCTTTTGGATACCAATCATTGCATTTACCTCATAAACGGTTGGCGAAAAGACGTTTCCAAACAATCCGAGTTAGAGAAAAAGACTGTTTCGGCTTATAGCAATCATAAAAATGAAATGGTTTTTATGGCTGAAGCGACCTTGGGAGAATTGATTTACGGTGCGGAATATTCACAAAAACGAACAGAAAATCTCAAAAGTATTGAAACTCTCAAAAAAGCCGTTGTGCCTTTGGCAATAGATCAAGAGACATGGAAAATTTTTGGTGAAACAAAAGCATCTCTTCGCAAACAAGGCAAGGTTATGCCGGAAATGGATATATTGATTGCTTGTACTGCCAAAAGATATGGGCTGATAATAGTAACCCATGACAAGCACATGGAATTACTACCGGAATCATTCCGATATGAAAACTGGACTCTGTAGGTTTAATGATATCAGCCAAAGTTTATCCCTCCTCCATTTTTTCAATATCCTTCAAATAATGCTCATTCCAAAACCCTCGCATGACTTTTTTGTGTCGTTTCTCTTCCCGGTGGGCCGCTAACTCGATTTGGTTTAAAAACTGATTGAGTAAAAAGATGGTGTCAGTCAACCGGTCTATTTCATCCTCCGTTGCATGCGGCAGTTGCTGTTCAGCTTTCTTTAATTCTCCAAAAACCTAGACGGCGATTTCATTGAGTGGTTTCATCATGGTTTATGATTATGTGATAAAAACCACTCAATTTTAGGGAATAACCATTGGGAATGCACCTGAATTTTCGCTGAAATTTCGTTCTGCTGCTATCTTCATTGATTCTTCGTACATAGAATAGAAAGGTTATATTTATAACCTTCAAAAGCTCTTGAACCCTTATTTTAAAAGATTTCTCCGTTCCCGGTTATTTCGTAATAAAAGCTACCTCTATGGCTCTGCTCAGTACATGGGTGTCCTGTCGGCAAGTGTGCGTGATTTTTGCTCAAAATTCTGTTAGGTGATTTCAATGATTGTGTATGGCTGTTAATATATTTTATCAAACATATCTTGTATTAATAATATCAGTATGTTATAAAATTATTGATAATTTTGAATTTATGAGTTTTAATCTAGGATAGACGAGAGCAAGTTATGGAGTATCCCAAGCATATTTCGTTTTCACAGGAAGATATTTTACACTTAGCTCAGCGTATAGAAACGAGTAATTTGTCTACGGAAGATAGAGATTTGATTTTACAGTTAGTTGATTTCAACTCTTGGCTTGAAAATATGCTTCAGGAAGCCAAGATAAGCATCAGCCGCTTGAAACGGATCTTTGGGATTTCTGCTAGAACGCCAAAAAAGATTGATCCACCAGATGCCTCTTCGTCTTGGCAGGAGCCTAAACCTGTCGAATCTCTCGATTCGACCTCTCCTTCCTCTTCTCAAAAACCGTCAAAAAGAAAAGGGCATGGCCGACGCAAATCGGACACATATTGGGGAGCAACTGAAATCGATGTACCACATCAAAGTTTAAAGGCCCAGGACCCTTGCCCATTAGAGTGCGGAGGCCGGTTGGCTCCCAGTCGGCCCGGCATCATTATTCGCATGACAGGTAGTCCGCTCATTGCGGCCAATCGTTATATTCAAGAAAAACTTCGATGTGCTTTGTGCGGAGAACTTTTCCCGGCAGCATTGCCCGAAAGCTGTTCGACTACTGAAAAATACGATGAAAAAGCCAAAGCCTTGTTGGTTCATTACAAATATTGGCTCGGTCTTCCTTTTAACCGAATGGCTCATTTCCAAGAGCTTGTCGGTATTCCTCTGCCTGGCAGCACTCAATTCGAATTGGCCGAAAAAGTGGCCGATTGTCTCTATCCCATCTATTGGAAATTAATTGATCTCTCTGCTCAAAGCTCAGTGATTCATAATGATGATACAAAGGTGAGGATTTTATCTTTGATGAAAGAGAATCGGATTAATCCCGATATTCTTCGCAAAGGGATGTTTACCACGGGAATTGTTGCCATAGGCGAGCATGAAATCGTTTTGTTCTTCTCGGGCAGATCTCATGCCGGGGAAAACCTAAAATCGATTCTTCAATTGCGGCGAAGCTCCCAACTCATCGTTCATATGGCAGACGGATTGGCAGCCAGTCAACCGAAAGACACCAAGACTCATTCATGTATTTGCTGGGCTCATGTGGGAAGGAAATTTGAGGAAATCGAAGCTTATTGGCCTGAAGAGTGTGCTTATGTGCTAGAGATGATTGCTCAAATTTATCAAACGGATCGAAAAGCTAAAGAATCCAATTTCTCTGCCGAAGAGCGATTGGAACGCCATCAGATTTTTAGTATTCCTCTTTTGGGACAATTGAGGGCATGGCTAGATTGGCAATTGGAAAACAATTCGGATGGATCGAACAGTAGCTTTGGAGAGGCCCTGGCTTATTTGGATAACCATTGGGAAAAACTCACTCTATTTACTCGTATTGCCGGTGTTCCTTTAGACAATAATCCGGTAGAGCGTTCGCTGAAGATTCCCATTCGGATCCGTAATAGTAGTCTTTTTTACAAAACCGAGCATGGAGCCAAGATTGGCGACATTGTGATGAGTGTCATTGCCACTGCCCATGTATCGGGCATTAATCCAGTCGACTATTTAGTGGCTGTGCAAAAAAATCGATCCTCCGTTCATCAATTTCCTGAAGGTTGGTTACCCTGGAACTACTCGGCCTCATTATCTCAATGCGCTTAGTATTCTCAAAGCTCGGACATTTTAATCAGCTGAAGCGACGGAGGTGCTCCGTTGCAAAGAAGAATCTGTAGTTCGTGAGCGGCTAACGAATAGAGAGAAACCCCATTTTGAGGCCACCAACGCAGTTTATCTTCTTTCAGTCGTTTTTGGCAGAGCCACATCCCTTGTCCGTCAAAGGCCAGAAGCTTTAGAGCCGTTTTGGAGCGGTTTCTAAAAACAAAAAGATGCCCTCCATAAGGATCTTTTTGAAGATGTTGACGACAAACAGAGACTAAACCATCGATTCCTTTGCGAAAATCTACTGGTTCCACAGCCAGCCAAATGGAATCGTCCGTTGAAATTTGGAACATAATCAGCCTTTCAAAAATGTATTGATCAGTTCGTTGACCTCGAAGGGACGGTCTCTATGAGAGTAAAGCCGAAGTCGAGATCCGTCAGAGCGTTTTATCTCGACTCGTTTGCATGAAACTGTAACTGAATTTTTTACCGACGGTTTCGACAATTGGAGCTGAGTAAAATGGATTGCAGGGTTTTCTTCATTTTTTTGTACTTGAGAAGAAGCTACGGCAGGAGTCCTGAGCTCTGATAGAGGTTTGATTCCGGCTTGCTTGAGACGATCCCTCAAATTCCGACGGTTCAGTCTAAAATGACCAACCAGCTCCTGAATGGTACAATGAGGAGCAAGCGACAAAATTTGATCCCAAAATTCCCTTGGGATTCTAGTATGTTTGTAAGGTTTTCCCTCTCGCCATTTATTGAGCTCAATGACCAGATGATCAACTTGGGGACGTATAGATTCATGCATAGATACCTCGTTTCGATTAAAATTGAGGCCTTAGTATAAAAGATTTATCCCTAATTCACACGCACACCTGCCGGAAGGACAC
>JANQHV010000428.1 GCA_028282505.1 SAR324 cluster bacterium
ATGCCTGACTCGATTTTAGGACCTGTTTGGAAAAGATGGTTCGCCGCAAAAAATCGATCTCATTGGCGTCTGTTTTGAGAAAATTTTCGTTAAAGTAGGCCAAGCTATTGGTCTTAAATTTTCTCAAAAATCCGCTCAATGAGATCGATTTTTTGCGGCGAACCATCTTTTCCAAACAGGTCCTAAAATCGAGTCAGGCATCCTTGCCAGATAGCACCAGCTTCCTTGCTGGTGTTTTGTGCTAAGATACAGATTATTTGCTTTGGGTTTGTATCTCTCCACCCAATTGTTTTATCGACAACTTTCAAAAAAACTTGAACAATAATATTTTTTTTGAAAAGAAAGTTTCTAGAAACCGAATAAACACTATTATCTATCTGACAATGAAAATATTCTTTAAAACGTTGGTATACTGCATTCTTGGAATCACATGGGCTACTCATGCCGCAGCGCTGTGCGTGGTTGTGCCCAAAACAACTCTCCATGAAGGTCCTGGATTTGATTATCCCCAAACTTCATGGGAATTGTCTGTGTATACACCATTACGTAAAATAGATACGTGGGATACATGGTATAAGGTGGTGGATGTGGATGGAGATACTCACTGGGTGCATACCAGTGCAGTAGCCAGTGGTTCTTTTTGTCTGATTATTAAAGTGGATAGAACTCCTTTGAGAGAAGGGCCCGATACACGCTATGATCCGATTAGAGAAGCCAAAAAGTATGAAGTCTTTCGGTTTGCTCGCAGAAAAGGGAAGTGGATTCAGGCAGCAGACGAGGATGGAAATGGGTTTTGGCTTCTTGCCTCCGCCACTTGGGTACAATGATGGTTGATCAGTGTTGTATTTCTCTCATTACTTTGATAATTTCCTGAAAAATATGGCGAATCATTTCTCCGGAAAGAGGCCCTGTGTTGTGTTGGGATAAATTCTCTAAAATTTCTTTTTCACGTCCCGGAACAAAAATTTCCATGTTCTCGGCATGTTTGATTTTTCCGATCTCTATGGCATATTCAGCACGTTGATTCAATAATTGAAGCAACTCTCTATCCAGTGCATTAATTTTCTTACGATATTCATCTAAACGACTTGTCATCTTTTTCCTACTACTTACTGTAAACTTTTTGTACTCTTCACATGAAAAGAAAAGCCGCAGTTTATCATGTTTTCTGAAAGAATGTGATAGAAAAACCATTCTCTCAATCATCCCCAGGAAGCTTGTAATAATTCCTGTAATTAAATTGACTTTTGATCGCATTTATATAAGTATTTCCTATTTACCTTTTATACTTTTAAACCATTTTGAAAAAAGGAATCCGTGGAAAAGTTTATCATTGGCAATTGGAAAATGAATGGTTCTCAGTCTCTTATCAAAACAATGGTAGAGGCTTTACACAAAACAATAGAGCAAGATTCACCAAATGCTCAGGTCGTCGTTTGTCCTCCTTTTCCTTATTTAGGGTTACTGCAAAAAACGATACAAGGTACAGCGGTCAAAGCAGGAGCACAAAATGTATATTACGAACTTTCTGGTGCATACACTGGTGAAATTTCTGTCAACATGCTCAACGAGTGGGGTAGTACCTATTGTATCATTGGACATTCCGAACGCCGTAGTTATTTTGGAGAAACAGATGAGCTGGTTCAGAAAAAAGCAGTTGTTTTATTAGAGAACAACATCACTCCTGTCATTTGTGTTGGAGAAACTCTGGAACAAAGAGAAAAAGGGGAGCATGAGAGCACGGTTGTAGGGCAATTGACAAAAGCATTGGACGGTATCTCTGCCAGTGATTTAGCACGATGCATCATTGCTTATGAACCAGTATGGGCTATTGGAACAGGTAAAACAGCAACCGATGAACAAGCCAATGACATGCACAAAGTGGCACGGACAAAACTGGCAGAACTCACCGATGACAATACAGCTAAGAACATCCCAATCCTTTATGGGGGAAGTGTGAATGCAAAAAATGCTGCTGGCTTGTTAAGTCAATCCGACATTGATGGTTCTTTAGTTGGAGGAGCAAGTCTCAAACCAGACGATTTTTGCACAATTGTTAAGTCGGCTCCCTAATTATTCACATACAAACCCTCGCCTGTTTAGGGAGCAAGAAAGTAAGAAAGAGTATCTTACTTTTTTTCATCATTCCTTAGGCAGAGTCAGGAAAGATCGATCTCTGTTTTAAAAATTAAGGTTAAAAGGATGTTTGGCGTATTAATTGTTGTTCATGTGTGTATTTGCCTGGTATTGATTTTTATTGTCATGCTGCAGGGTGGTCGTGGTGCAGAATTAGGTGCTGCTTTTGGTGGAGTTGGACAAGCCAATATGGCTCGTGGTGCCATGTCTGGCATTGCGAAGGTAACCGCAACAGTGGCGGGAATATTCATGGTCACTTCACTCACCTTGGCTTATTTGTCTTCAGAAAAGGCCATTGATTCTGTTGTCAAAGATCAACCTGCTGTATCGATTCCTGCGGCTCCTGCTCCCATTCCGTCAACAAAAGAGACGGCTCCAGCAGAAGCGACACAACAGGAAAGTCCACCTTTGGAGCAAGAGGCTGATGGTGCGGCCACTCAGTCGACCGAACCGGAGGCTCCGGAGCTAGAGCAAAAAGATGCGCCTCCCATACCGACAGAGCAAAACACTCCAGAATTGGAGCAGAAAGATGCACCTCCTCTGCCGGCAGAAACCAAAACAGGAAGCAGTCAGTAGCAACTTATGAAAACGGTTTACCTTTTACGCCATGCCAAATCTTCCTGGGACGATCCTTATCTTGATGATCATGATCGTCCCCTTGCACCTCGTGGTCTCAAAGCAGCACCCATCATGGGGCAAGTCCTTGCGGCTTTTGAGAGTCCTCCCACTTTAGCCATTTCTTCCACTGCCAAAAGGGCCTTTCATACCGCTACTATCGTTGCCAATTTCTTCCATGATCAAAATTTACCATTGGAAGTGAAGACGGATTCCAGGATCTATGGTGCATCTTTGCAAACTCTCCTGGAAATACTCTATGAATTGCCAGCTACATTGGATACCGTACTTCTCGTCGGACATAATCCGGAAATGGAAGGGTTGATTTCTGTGCTTTGTACGGGGCGAGTGGAAGGAGATATTCGCATGCCCACGGCTGCTGTTGCCTGTCTGACTTTTGAAATAGACGCATGGGATCAGATCGATAGCAGATCTGGAACTCTAAATGCACTGGTCATTCCCAAATTGGCCAAGCATTTGGTGAAAAAAACAAACAATGGGTAACACTGCTTCTATTTTTGCTTTTCCCAATTCCTAAAGCCACTTTTGATTATGACGCTCACCACAACTCACTTTATTGGTCTAGCCGTTATTTTTATTGTGGTCATCTTGATCAATCTGGTTTTTCGTAAACTCAAACTCAAAAAAGGTAAGGCGGACCAAATCATCATCATTGGTTTCGTTGTATCACTCGCCCTTTTGCTCATGTCCAGGCTATAAAAGAGTCAGGAGTCGAGAGTTGGAAGTCTATGGATGCATGTCAAGAACGAGATCATTAGGTAAGTTTCATGCAGCACGGTATCGACTGGCCCCCAGGACATCAGCAATACAATCTCTGGAGATTTCTCCCCTCAACCCTCCTTGATCATCAATAACTGGTAATGGATATTCGGTGGCTAATGTATCTGGAATCACTTCTTCCAATAGAGCATCTGGGGAAATTTGAGGAATGTCTTCCCAATTTTCTGAATCCAGTTTTTCATTCAGATCTTTGGGGGGAATGGATTCGAGGGTTTCCTTCAAGATAACCCCTTGATAGCCATCCTGATTGAAATAATAAGCATAATTCTCAGCTGAATCTTTCATTTGCCGCAAGGCTTCTCCAATTGTTTCAGCGGTAATGCGATATGCTGGTGGTTTCATAACATTATCAACCGTCAAGGCTCGTGCTCGGTTGACATCTTTGACAAAGGCTTCCACATAGTCATCAGCAGGAGAAAGGAGGATATCAACAGGAGCTCCAACTTGCACCAGCATCCCATCTTTGAGAATGGCGATTCGATCTCCCAAGCGAAGGGCTTCGTCTAAATCATGTGTGATAAAAATAATCGTTTTGTGCAATTTTTCCTGGAGCTCAATCAATTGATCCTGCATTTCACTGCGGATCAGTGGATCTAAGGCAGAAAACGCTTCATCCATCAGCAGAATTTCTGTATCAGTGCACAAAGCCCGGGCCAATCCCACTCGTTGTTGTTGACCTCCAGAAAGCTGAGAAGGATATTGCTCTTCATATCCGGTCAACCCAACAATATTGAGCCACTCTTGTGCTCGATCTCTTCGTGTGGCTTTGTTGATGCCCTGCACCTTGAGTCCATAAGCCACATTGTCTATCACTGTCCAATGGGGCATCAATCCAAAACGCTGAAACACCATAGACATTTTGTGCTTTCTAAACTCCTGCAACTCCTGCTTGCTTAATTGCATGACATCAATGCCTTCAATGAAAATCTTACCAACAGATGGATCAATCAAGCGGTTGAAATGTCGGATCAAGGTTGACTTGCCCGAACCAGACAATCCCATGACCACGAATGTTTCTCCCTTTCTGATCTCCAGATTGATGTCTTGCAAACCAATGGTATGTCCTGTTTCTGCCAGGATTTCGTCTTTGGATTTCCCCTGCTC
>JANQHV010000483.1 GCA_028282505.1 SAR324 cluster bacterium
TTTCATATGTCAGAGCAAAAAATGGAAATTCACGTAGAGCATGATGTGGCTCATGGCGTGTATAGCAATAATTTTGTCATCAGTTCCAGTGCTACAGAATTTACTCTTGATTTTGTTTACCAAAATTACCAACAGGCCCTGTTGCAGGCTCGTATTATTTTGACTCCCCAGAAAGCTGAAGAACTGATACAGCTATTACAACAGCAATTGCAAAAATACCGAGACAGTCTGGAAAAAAACAGTCCAGTCAACTAGTCTTTTTCTGTCACTTCCAATCCCACTAATGTAATGTCATCTTCAAACTCCGATTGTTCGGAATACTCTAAAACATGATCACATACGTTTTCCAGCAACTCTTTGAGGGGTACGTGACAGTGCTCAGATAAGTATTCTGTCAAGCGGTTGTATCCAAAAATTTCTCTTGAGACGTTCCGTATTTCTGCAATTCCATCCGTATACAGAAAGAGTTTGTCTCCAGGCAACAATTGGTAGGTCTGTTCTTCAAATTTGGCGATTTCACCAGGAAAGGGGCCCAGCAGCATACCTGTTTTGGGTAAAGACATTATCTCTGGTTTTGTAGAAGAAGGGGAGGACCGTATGATATATGCAGGTGGGTGACCTGCGGATGCATAAGTTAAGGACTGAGTATCCGGATCATAAATACAATAAAAGGCAGTAATGAACTTATTGTTGGGTATTTTATAATGAAGGGTATCATTCAGTGTTTGTACCAGTACTGCTGGAGAAGACAGGTCTGGTGCCAACGATCTGAATAACCCGGAAATCATGAAAGAAAAAAGGGCTGCTGGAACGCCATGACCACTCACATCAGCAATAAAAATGCCTATTTTTTCTTCTCTGAATTTCAAAACATCATAGAAATCTCCGCCAATCTGAGTCATGGGAACGTATTTTGTAACCATTTGCAGTCCAGGGACTTTAGGCAGTTTTTGAGGAAGAATCGACAACTGAGTCATTTGAGCTTGTTCCATCTCCTGTGTCATTAACTTCAAGGCTTCTTCCAACTTTTTTGCTTGTTCCATGATTTGCTGTTTTTGCAAATACAGTTCAAGGAAGACGCTGACCTTGCTTTTGAGCATATTGGGCTCAATGGGTTTGAAGAGATAGTCCACTGCTCCTAATTCGTAGCCCTTGAAGATATATTGTTCTTCTCGGTTGATAGCAGTAACAAAAATGATGGGGATATGTCGGGTTTGTTCATCAAATCTCAGGATCTCAGCTGTTTCAAAACCGTCCATTTCTGGCATTTGAACGTCAAGTAAAATCAGAGCCAGGTCTTCTCTGGCCGCAATCTTCAGGGCTTCATTGCCAGAAAGGGCCTTGAGAAATTCTAGCTCCAGTGCTTCCAGTTCGTTTTCTAAAGCCAGCAGGTTTTCTGGTCGATCATCCACTAACAATACTTTGGGTAATTTTTGTTTCATGAAGTTTCCTTACAGAGGATAGTGGTTTTCTAGACCAGGTCGTTGAGAAAGTTACTAATTTTTTGCAGACCTAAAATGTGATCGACGTTTGCTGTCTTTAGAGCTGCCAGGGGCATCGTGTTGTATTCTGCTGTGTCTGGATCTTGTACAATCGTTTCCCCCCCTTGTTCTTGAATCCGTTTCAAACCCTGGCTTCCATCATGATTGGCTCCCGTGAGGATAATTCCAACCAAACGTTCCTGGAAAACGTTGGCCGCAGACTCAAACAGGATATCGATAGAAGGACGAGTATAGTTCACTTTTTCATCAATAGATAGGGCAAAGTGCCGATTTTTCTCCAGAAGGACATGATAATTCGATGGTGCCAGATAAACGATGCCTGTTCGTAATGGCTCTTTATCTTCTACCTCTTTTACGGGAATCGAGCAGGTGTCGTTTAAAATGACAGCCAAATAACCATCAGAATCAACATGGCGATGCTGGACAATGATTACAGGAAAAGGGAAGTTGATTGGCAGCGAAGAAAGGATATGCTTCAAGGCATCCATTCCGCCAGCTGAACAACCAATGACTATGGCGTCAAAATCCTTTTTTCTTGTAAATTTTTTCATCTTTAATCAACGGATCAAACTGATTTTCATAGGCACTGAATTGTACACTTTCCTTACTTCCCAAACAGAGAAGTCCGAGGGGGCATAGGCTCTCATGAAATAATTTCAATACTCGATCCTTTAGTGTTTGATTGAAATAAATCATAACGTTGCGACATGAAATCAAATGCATTTCGTTGAATTTTGCATCATGGACCAGATTATGACTGGCAAAAACAACGTGTGTTTTTAAAGAAGGCGTGATCACGGCAGTATCCTGATGGGCCGTGTAGTAATCAGAAAAAGCTTTCTGTCCTCCCGCTTTTTGATAATTGAGTGTATATTCCTGGATGTTTTCCAAAGAATAGACCCCTTCCTTAGCGATTTGAAGCACCTCTTCGTTGATATCAGTCGCATAAATTCGAGTTTGATCAAACAGTCCTTCTTCTTGTAAGACAATCGCCATAGAATACACTTCTTCTCCAGTAGCGCACCCGGCAATCCATATCCTGATAAAAGGATGTGCTCTTAAGTATGGGACGACTTTCTCCCGGAATGCCACATAAAATGAGGCGTCACGGAACATTTCCGTTACGTTGATGGAAAGATCCAAAAGCATCCTCTTGAAAAATTCTTTGTCAGCGAGTAGGCGCCCCTGCATTTCTGAAATATTGCTCAGTCCAGATTTTGACAACTGATGCAAAATTCTTCGCTCTATGGAAGCACGCGCGTAGTTTCTAAAATCGTATCCGTATTTCCGAAACATGGCTTCCAGCAGCAAATCGATTTCAATGTCTTGAGTTTGTTCGTTCATAATTGTAGCCACAGAGAACACAGAGAAAAATTTTTCTTCATGTCTTTTGAGATTTTGTTGCTGTAATGATTATTTTAAAATGATTCGTTGAATTCCTTTGTATCGTACTGGTACGTTGAAATTGATCAATAGCCCCAATTGCTTTCCTGTAAGACGTAAATAAGACAATGTTTGTGCCTGATATACACTTTCTCTGTGTACTCTGTGCCTCCGTGGCTAATATTACTGGTTGAGCCACACTTGGATCAAGGCAAGCAACTGTGAAGTATCCACAGGTTTGGGCAAATAATCAGTAGCCCCCGCTTCAATACACTTATGGCGGTCCTCCTTCATCGCTTTAGCTGTCAAGGCGATAATAGGAAGTTTCTGAAAATTTTTCTGTTTACGGATTTCTCTCATGGTTTCGTAACCGTCCATTTCTGGCATCATGATATCCATTAACACCAGATCGATCTCGGAATGGGTGTTTAAGACGTTTAGGGCTTCCTTCCCATCAAAAGCTTTGAGGACTTTGAGTCCTTTTTCCGTGAGAATATGAGAGAGGGCAAACACATTACGAGCATCATCATCGACAATCAAGATGGTTTTATTGTAAAAAACCTGTTCGGGGTTGTACAATTTTTTCAGAATTTTTTGTTGATTTTCCGGCAAATTGGATTCGACACGATGGAGAAATAAGGTAATTTCCCCTAAAAGCCGTTCACTGGAAGTAGCACCTTTAATTAGGATGATCTGAGAATATTGTTGAAGTTGGTGTTCTTCTTCTTCGGTAAGATCCTTGCCTGTATAAACAATCACGGGAGGAGGATCTTCATTTTTAATACGTTGTAACAATTCTAATCCAGAGATGTCTGGCAATTTCAAATCCAGTACCATACAGTCAAATTCTTGAGATTTCAACAATTCCTGGGCTTTTTGTCCATTCTCAGCAATGACCGTTTCCACATCACCATTCCCGATCAATTCTCGCATTCCTTTAATCATGGCCTCATCATCTTCCACAATCAATAAATGTTTCACTATTTTGGAAATCGTTTTTTCAATCTTCTGAAATACCTGGTCTAGCTTTTCCTGACTGACCGGTTTAGAGAGGAATCCAATCGCTCCCATTTGCAAAGCTTGTTTGCTTTCATCCATTACAGA
>JANQHV010000495.1 GCA_028282505.1 SAR324 cluster bacterium
TGACCGGGACGGCCATATACTTGCCTTCATACTGAATCATACGATCAATAACAGGTGGTAACACATCTTTCCATTTTTCAGCATGAGCGACCTCATTTAGATTTGCCAAGGCTCCCTCTTTCCCCCAATCCCAAACAGGAAACCCCATGCACATTTGAACCGCAGTTGGTGGATTGCCAATCGCAACTCTGGCCTTTAATCGGGTGGTCATGTTTCCCCCACCTCCCCCTACAATCGCAGAGTCGATCCACTTGTTGCCCGATGCTTCAAATTGCTCCTTCAAAACCGAAACAGCCTTTGCCTCTCCTTTAGAAGTCCAATAATGTGCCACTTCCACTTCACTTTGTGCTATAGCAGAGACAGTTAAAATCTGTGTGAATACCAAGCCACTCACTGCTATTTTACTCCACTTCATAAAATCTCCGTTGATTGATTATACGATACCCACTGTAGTAGCGAACCATCTCAGTCTTGTCATGTGACACACTTGAACCTTTTTATATCGAATATTTTTTTATTGCAAACTTCTTTTTTGATATAGCATCTCAGAAGGTTTTTTCCTATTAATGGAGACTCTTGACCAAGATTTGGAAACGAATTGCGAGAGGTGAGATTTGTGAATTTTGATTTAGAAAATCCCTTTGGCAGGCTTATTTTGTCGTTTTTGTTCAAAGTTATGGATGTAATCCTGTGTCACTTTTTCTATGGGCAAATCCAGACAGCGGGCATAATTGTTGACAAAGCTTTTCACATAAACGGTTGCGGAAGGTAATTTCAGGTAATCATCATTTTCGATAGCAATCAGGTACATTTGTCGAATACAAGTCTCCTGTGCTATTTCTTCCAGCTCAATCGATTTCATTTTTCGGATTTCTCGGAGAGTTTTCCCATTATATGTTTCAACAGATGCCAAAAATTCATTTACTTTTTGGCGAGAAATTTTATTTTTTTGGGAAATCCTGTTGCGAATGTCTGAGCGTTGAGTCAGATGACTTCCCAGGTGGTCGCCATTGGATTTTGAAGCCCCAGCATGAGATGGGTCTTCGTTGGATTGGTTGTTCGACTCGGGTGATGGAGAATCTTGTTGCTGCTTGAGTTTCTGGTCATATTGAGAGCGGGTTGTTGGATCCACTAAAGTCATATAAGCCTTGGTGGTATCTCGTAAAATCTGGTCGTTTTCTTCATTAGCAAATAAAGAATGAGCTTCTGATGCATCCGCCTGAATTTTTTCAGAGGCTTTTTTATAAGCCTGGCGAATTTGTTCCGTTGTCGCATCTGTTGGTACATTGAGTACTTGATAATAATTTTCGTATTCTTTGCCGTGAATACTCATAGCTCTAAAACACTTGATTCAGTTTCTATTGAAAATTGATGCAATCTTTTTTAGGACTGCTTTAACTTTTCTGATTGTGTAAAGCCATCAACAATCTTTCATAATTATCTTTATAATTTGCAAGCAAAATATTGACCAACTTTACGTTTGTAATCAATTTTTTGAGTCATAACTAAAAAATATTTGTTTGAGTCAGGCATCTTCCGACTTCATTGGAAAAAGAGTGCAATGATGAAAACGCACTTGAATATAATCTTCCGCATTCCAGAGTTGTCTGGAAGAAACCCGTGCCTGTATTAGGGTATCTGGAAAAAGTTTGATCTTCAAGATTTGCTGATCTCCTGAAAAATCAATGTATCGGATCAAACCATCAGCGTTAGATGAATTGGAACGTTCGACACTAATGTCTTCTGGACGTACCATCAGTTGGGAGGTTGCTTCCTCCACACTTTGGACTTGATTGATCAGTGGTGTCTCCGGCATCAAAAAATTTTTTCCAAATGCGTAGGGCAGGAAGTTTGCTTCTCCGACAAAGGCAGCAACCCAGGGATTGGCGGGTTCGTGATAAATTTCGGATGGTGTTCCTTTTTGCATCACACGACCTTGATGGATCACAATCATCTGATCTGCAAAAATGAATGCCTCCTCTTGATCATGAGTCACTAAAATGGCACTCACTTGTTCTTTACGCAACATATTACGAATATCTTTTCTCAGTTGGACACGCAACTGGTAATCCAGACTACTGAATGGTTCGTCAAGTAAAATGAGTTCTGGAGACGGAGCCAATGCACGAGCAATGGCAACTCGTTGTTGTTCTCCTCCAGAAATCATATGAGGCATTTTCGCAGCACTATCCTGGAGACCAATTAACTCCAACATCTGTTTTAACCGTTTTTGCTTCGTTTCTTTACTTCCATTCAAGCCGAACATTATATTTTGTGCAACGCTGAGATGGGGAAATAACGCCAGATCTTGAAAAACCATACCTAAATTGCGTTGTTGTGGAGGAACCAGGCAATTTGGCCCAGAAACCTGTTTATTTTGCAAAGTAATCCGTCCAGAATCTGTGGACTCAAACCCTGCAATCATTCGTAACGCTGTCGATTTTCCACAACCAGATGGTCCAAGAATCGCCAAAAATTCATGATGACGCAACTCTAAGTCCAAATCATTGACCGCAACTATGGAACCAAATCGTTTTGTAATGGATTGGCAAGTTAAAATCGTTTCTTCCAAAAAATTCTCCAATGCGAAATTTTTCTTTTGTGGCATTCTGTCATTTTGCTGAAGCGGACTGATATACTTTTCTTAATTCTTAATTTTACGAAAGTGACTAGTCATCACGTTCATGTGCAGACATTTTATACTTCAAAGACATGGAACCTCCCAGTCGAATCAGTAATACGACAGGCACTAAAGCGGCACATACAATAGTAAGAGCAGGAAGTGCCGCATCTTCCCAATATGCTTCTGCGGTTAACTCCCAAATCCTGGTTGCCAGTGTATTGAATCCAAATGGACGCAAAAGCAGGGTCGCTGGCATTTCCTTCATCACATCTACAAAAATGATGATAAATCCTGTGATCACACCGCTTTTGATCAAGGGAAAATGAATTTCTTGTAAAATTCGTCTTTTATGGGCCCCCAGACTGTGAGCTGCCATGTCCATTGTTGGAGTGATTGCTGTCAAGTTGGTATCGATTGAATTAAACGGGACTGCTAGAAAACGTACAGTATACGCGAACACCATTCCCAGCATGGAACCTGTAAAAATCAATCCCCAGCTTTGTCCAAACCAACTCTCTGAAAATAAATTAATCCACTGATCTGCCACCGACAAAGGAAGCAGTGCCCCAACTGCAATGACAGATCCTGGTAAAGCATATCCCATGCTGGCAAATCGAGTTAAGCCATACATGAACTTTCCAGGAAACAATCGTTTTCCATAAGCAAACAGTATTGCCAGAGAAATAGCAACGATCCCTGTAATAGCAGCTACCGTCATTGTATTGCCGAGTAAATTCCAATAACGATAATCCAATTGGTCTGATAGACCCTGGAATACCCATATTCCCAATACCAAAACTGGATACACAAAAGCAATACCCAAAACAACTGTTGGATACAATACCGCAATAACAGCTTTTTTGCCTTTTAATGGAAAAGGAGTGTGAGGACGAGAGGAACCATGAATTTGATAATATTTTGCCTGCCCTCTAGTTTTTCCTTCAAAATAGAACAAAATTAGCGTAAAAATTAACAAGATGCCCGCAAGTTGAATAGCTGCGGCCTTATTGAACATTCCAAACCATTGTTGATAAATTGCGGTAGTGAATGTGTCATAGGAAAATATCTCAACAGTCCCGAAATCAGCCAGGGTTTCCATCAAGGCTAAGAGAACACCAATGGCAATGGAAGGACGTGCCATGGGAAGGGCGACTTTCCAATACAACTGTTTGCGTGATTTGCCAAGGCTAATTGCAACTTCCAGTAACGTAACATTTTGTTCACGAAATGCTGCACGGGAAAGCAAATAGACATAGGGATACAAAACTAAAGTCAGTACCAGAACAACTCCGGGATAAGATCGAATTTCAGGCAACCAAATATCACGCCCTAATGAGTGACGCAACAGCATCGGAATGGTCCCTGTATAATCCCACTGGGAAAGAAAAACAAATCCGATGACATAGCCTGGGACGGCAAGTGGAAGAAGTAACGTTCCTTCAAAGAAATTTTTTCCAGGGAACTGATACATGACTACGAGCCAGGCTAAACTGGTTCCCAATAGAAAAGTTCCTAAACCCACTCCAAATGCTAAGCGAACCGTGTTCCAAATTAATTCAAGAAGGCGTGTCTCCCATAAATACTGCCATACTTCCAGATGAGCACGAAAAAGAAAAAATAAAATGGTGACGATTGGAATGGACAGGCAAGCACAGACAAGAACTGATATGAAAAACCATGGTGATTTATGCATTGCTCTATTATTATCGATAAAAAAATATATTTTGTCTTCGCATTTTCTCAGCAGATGTTAATACAAAAATTTTTTTTCGCCAATATAAAAATTATTTTTAATCCATAACAAAAATATTGACATCATCTTGAAAGTCACCATTTGTTCTATCTATTGATGAAAAGGAAGAATGACAGATCATTTGAGCGAAGTCACTTTGTGGCGGAATGAAGAAATTCTGGAGTACTTAAAAGTTTCCCGCTTATTCAATCATCTGCCCGATCATATTTTAAGTCGACTAGTCCCACTGTCTGAAATGGCATCTTATCCAGTTGGTTCTAAAATCCTGGAAGAAGGGCAGGTCAACAATCAGGTGTTTTTTCTTCTGGATGGCACTGTTGGGGTTTATGCAGGAACAGAATTTATTTTAAGACTCCAGCGCAAAGGTGACATTTTTGGAGAGATGAGTGTGATCACTAATAAGCCTTGTGTTGCTTCAGTTGTCGCAGAAACTCAGGTTGAACTATTCAGCATTCAAGCCAATGAAATTGGGAAATACACGGAGTTCGACAGTGAGAACCTGCAAAATACAGTGTATCGTCTGTTTGCGATGATATTGTCAGAGAAATTGGTAATGACGACTGAAAAAGCCAAACAGTTCGAAACCATCAATCGCATTTTGAAGCAAGATATTGAAGACCGTACCAAATTGGTGGATGCCTTAAGAATTGCAAAAACAGAAGCCGAAATGGCAAATCAAGCACAAAGACAATTCCTGGCCAACATGAGCCATGAAATCCGTACTCCTCTCAATTCCATTGTTGGTTTTGGTCAGATTCTTCTCCAGCAGGCAAAACAACTTTCCTTGCCTCAAGAATTTGTCAGTTATTTAGAAAACATTGAAATCAGCGGTATCAATTTATCAGAACTCATCAACAATGTACTGGATCTTTCCCGAATCCAAGCTGGAAAACTCCGTCTTTCTGTGGAAAACCTCAATCTTCGGCTTTTGATACAGAGTGTCTTCCAGGTCAATAAAGCTCAGGCTATCCCCAAAGGATTGCGTTTCAATTATACCATTGATGCAGGAGTGCCTGAAATGATTTGTTCTGATCGGACCAAATTGAACCAAATTTTGATGAATTTGGCGAGCAATGCCATCAAATTCACTCCAGCCAATAAAAATGTGCTCATTAAGGTGCTTCGGGAAGACGATTGGCTGGTGTTTCAGGTGATTGACGAAGGGATTGGAATTACCAAACAAAAGCAAAAATCAATTTTTGATCCCTTCGAGCAAGCCGATTCTTCAACAACTCGGCGTTATGGTGGAACGGGACTGGGACTTGCCATTGTCAAAGAAATGACTGATTTGTTGGAAGGGCAAATTGAATTAGACAGTGAACAGGGAAAAGGTTCTACTTTCACCGTCAAAGTTCCTTTGGTGGAAGCCACCGAGGAGAGGGTAGAATTGCAGTGGGAAGATTATAATTTTGTCAGGGATAATCAAGTTCTGTTGATTGAAGACAATCCTATGAATCAAAATATGATACGAGCTTTGTTTCGGGAGTTTGGGATTGAAATTGAAACAGCAAACAATGGCCAGGAAGGAATTGAAAAAATCCAAGCTGCTCAAACCAAGGGGAATTTGCCTGATTTGGTTTTAATGGATATGCACATGCCTGAAATGGACGGACTGGAAGCCACACGCCAAATTCGAAACTTGCCAGAAATTCAAAGCATCCCGATTGTTGCCTTATCGGCAGATGCTTTCATTGAACAGCAGGAAGTCGCTTATGACGCAGGTGTGTCTGGTTACTTGACCAAACCCCTTCAAATCGAAAAATTACTGCCCATTTTACATAAGTACTTGAGGTATGATAAAAAGACAGCTAATGTTAATATTCCCACGAAAAAACCTTCACTTCCCTTGACAGATGCCCTGAATCAACAGATACTTGAAGAGTTTAAAATACTTGTGGCAATTCCACACTTTAAAACCAGTCATATTAGTGATCAGCTCCAAAGAATAGAAAAACTTTGCCGGGGATACGACACCCCTTATCCAAAATCACTGAAGGAAATTGAAGATGCTGTTTTTTCCAAACGTGCAGAACATGCAAAAAATTTAATTCAGAAAATATTAAAGGATGCGGAAACTTCCTCAAGGCATTAGAAAAACAGAGTGGGGTTTACCAATTCAGGAAATGCTTTAGAAGGTAATGAAAGAACGGAGAAAACAGCTCATCGAACGATATTATCAGAATAAAATCCCCAATATTGAGTTATTGATTGACAACGTTTGGGACCCTCACAATGTTGCTGCTGTTGCGAGAACAGCAGATGGTTTAGGAATCGCAACAATCAATCTCTATTACACGTACAATGAATTCCCTAATTTGAATAAAGTTGGGAAGAAAACAAGCGCCAGTGCCAATAAGTGGATGAATTTTGTCAAAGTAACCAACCTGTCAGAATTTGTGAAGCAAAAGAAATCGGAAGAATTTCGATTTTTTGCGGCAGACATAGGTCCCAATGCCCATCAACTCAATCAATTTTCTTTTCCAGAGAAATGTATCATCATGATGGGAGCTGAAAGTGCAGGAATGTCTCCCGAGTTGAAAGAAATCTGTGATGATATGATCTATATCCCAATGGCAGGAATGGTTACCAGTTACAACATTTCTGTAGCAACCGCCATCATTTTGTATGAGGTGTTTCGACAAAAAGGGCACACTCTCTGCTTGAAATCAGAGAAGGACTTTTACAATAATCGTCACCCAACAAAACGGCGAAATCCCACAGTGTTACCACAACAAGCTCAAAGTAACCCTTCATGAAGAAGCTATGAAAATTCTTTTAGTTGATGACGACACTCTTCTTTTGGAACAGTTATGTCAGTGTCTGAAAAAACAACATCATACCGTAGTAGAGGCTGAGAATGGCCAGGAAGGCTGGAAAAAATTTATCGAAGAACCAGAAAATTTTGATTTGGTTTTATCTGATTTAAAAACACCTGTCTGTGATGGCATTGATCTGTTAAAACAGGTTCGACACGAAGGATACCAGACTCCTTTTATCATCATCACTGGTTATCGGGAGTTGGATTTAGCCATCGAAGCACTCAAATTGGGAGCTTTTGATTTCATCTTCAAGCCTTTCAATTTTGAGATTTTAAATAATGCCCTTGCCAAATTGACATCTCTCCAAGTTCCCAAACAAGAATTAAGAACGATCCTGCCCCATGTCAGGATGGATGTCAGCATTTCATTTGAAAGCAAACTGCACTTGATTACCATCATACGCAGCTATTTCCAAAACTTATTTGAGGAAGTCTGCCTGACCCATCAACTCGATCCTCACAATGTCAGTCTTTGCCTTTGGGAAGCCTTAACCAATGCAGTGGTTCATGGAAATTTAGAAGTTCCTTCATCCCTCAAAGAAAAAGGAACCTATGGCGGTGTCATCAAAGAGCGAGAAAACGATCCTGCTTATGCTATGCGCCAGGTGAGTATCCATTATCAATTGAAAGAAACCGAACTCATCTTTGAAATTCAAGATGAGGGCAACGGCTTTGATTGGAAAAATTTGCATCAGATGGATGACTCATCTCGTCTACTAGAGTATGGAAGAGGGATATTGATGATATTGAATATGATGGATAAAGTGAGCTGGAATGATTCTGGAAATCGGATTCAAATGGTGAAATACCTTACCAAGGCCAACGAGCAGTAGTTTTTAGCATCTAAGGACTCGAAGCTACTTGCTGATGAGAAGAATCATGGATATTTTGCAAGACCTTATTGACAAAACGACGTGCAATATCGTCCACAAAATCTCTGGCTAAGGTGACGGCCTCATCTATGATAATTTCATAGGGAGTTTCCTTTAAAATTTTCAACTCATACACAGACAGTCTTAGTAAATTCCTCACCAGTACCGACAATCTTTCCAATCGCCAGTTTTCCATATTTTCTTTAAGCAGGTTGTCAATTTCAACTTGGTGTTCGAGAGTTCCTAGTGCTAAAGTTATGACAAACTGCCTGCCTTCTTCGGAGACTTCCAATTGATCTAGAAAAGAATCAATGTCTCTGGCAGGACTAGAGTGGGTGATAATTTCGAGTTGATATAAGATTTGCAGCGCATATTCGCGGCATTTGTGACGAGAATAAGACATGTGTGATGCGAATTTAATGAAGTGATTCTCTCTCAGTAAGGATGGTGTGAATTTTTTTCACAAGTGCTTGATTATAGCCATGAGATGTCATGTTGGCAGTGATCGAACCTTCTATAAAACACCCTAGCAAGTACAAGTCACCAATCAAATCCAATATTTTATGACGCACAAATTCATCTGGATAGCGCAATTCTGTATTGATCACTTTGCCATCGTGCATGATGATGTGAGAATTTAAATACCCACTTCCCACTTTGCCCATTTTCTGGGCCATGTCAATATTTTTGAAAGTATTGAAAGATCGTGCTGGAGCGATTTCTTCTTCAAACGATTGTTTTTTGGGATCAAAGGTGTAGCGTTGTTCAAAAATTGGGGCAGGGTAATCAACGCGCATGTTGACTTGAAACCCTTTAAAAGGTTCGACATACAGATATTTGTCTGTGACGTTTTCGGTTCCCACACTCACTTTTTCATGAAATACTACTTTTTTTGCTTTTTCTGACTGTTTTTTAATACCCGCCTCATGAATCAATCGGTAAAAGTCTTTAGCAGAACCATCTACATTGGGAATTTCTTCATCAGCTTTGATTTGGGCATTGGTGATACCAAACATATGCAGCACTGCCATCAAATGTTCAATGGTGCGCACTCGTCGATTATTGCTGGCCAAAACCGTAGAATTGGCAGTAAAGGTTTGACTGACATCCGTTTGAGAAAAATTTTCCAGTGATGTAATATTGCCAGGAATGGTGTATCCATCCAATGACTGAAAAATAATTCCTTCATTCACGTCCAGTGGACTAATGATAATACCCGTATTACGCCCACTCAACAAACCCGTTCCATTGAGGACAATATTCTTTTTTAAAGTGCGTTGTGGTTGGTCGGATTCTACCAGAGAGATACTATCCGCATGAATGGGTTTTCGACAAGTTGCAATCTCCAGGCGAGTATCAGAAGGCAGTTCTCCCACATGTCGTGTTGGTGCGTCAGCTAAAGCACCCGATACTTTATCCAGTAACACCTCCAGATGGAGAGGTTTTTCTAAAAAATCGTAGGCCCCCAGCTTGATAGACGTCACCGCAGATTCAATCCCGGCATGTCCACTGATCATAATCACAGGGATATCCGGATACTCTCCTTTGAACTCCTGTAATACTTCCATCCCATCGGCACCAGGAAGCCATACATCCAGCAAAACTAATGAAGGTTTTTGTTTAGAAAGGCGTTTGAATAATGTCTGGGCATCGGGGCAGGAAACAACCGAGTATCCTTCATCTTGTAATACTCCTCCTAATGTTTCACAAATGGTAGGTTCATCGTCAACTACATAAATCGGTTCCATAGCAGCTTTCCTTGCATACGAACAGTCATCGTATTTCATTGTTTTTAATTATCCCATCACTCTCTCTGCACATCCTGTGTTTTTGGTGATGAGAAATGCGAAGTTTACACCATTTGAAGAAAATAGAAAATTTTAAAGCAACAAAAGCCAAAATTATTTTTTGTTTTAAAATTGTTTCGTCATTATTGTGGAAATGGCGTATGATGAAAGGTATATAAAATCTGTGTTTTCAACGCTTTGTCAGAAAAATAGCATCAACTGCTGGCTATATACTTAGCCTGGGACAGTTCCCTCTCCTTGGGGAGCGAAACAACGCCTAGAGGTTAGGGTGAGGGATCTCTATCTAGCCTCCGGACAGAGTTCTATTTCCATAGGAAGAAGGACAGTTTCTCAGCACAAACAAGAATGATATGGAGAACCCCAATTCATCAATTAAATCAAAACTATCCCACCTTAAATAAATAGCCAAAGGAGGAAAATGGAAAAAGAAAAAGAGATCACCAAATTGGTCAATGTACTCCGTCAAATAGCACGCATGGCAGAAGAGGCAAAAGGTAAAGAAAGTAATGAAGAAATTGCCCAGTACTGTTTGGAGCAATACAATCGGATTTTTGTTCGCTTGAAAGAACTGGATTCGTCGGTAACCACTGTTTTTTCCGAGTTATCAGCCGGGAGTTCATTGACCATTGTTTCGATTGCATGCCGTCAGTTGGCTGCCTACTATCAAGAAGAACACCATACTTTTGCCGATTGGAAAAACCGATATGGTACTGCTTTCGATCCAGAAAACTTTAAAGAATTCTGGTACAAAGGTGCTGCAGATATAAATAGTTTGGGCCATGCTTTGCGGGAATGTGTCCAAAACTGGGCCAATCAGCCCCACCACTGGGATGGGAGTTCCAAAAAGAGCAAAACCGACAAGTAGCTCTAATAAATCTGTCTAAAAGTTTTACTGTTTGCCCAGCATGTGGTAAAAATTTTGCCTCATTTTATCAGGATAAAAAATTAAAACATGTGAGAGAGTTATGGAACTAACACACCACATGAAGGACAATATCTGTATTCTCCAAATCACAGGTGAGATGTTTGGTGGAGATATTCAGGTGTTTCGTTCGTACTTTGCCAAGTTATTGCAAGAAGAACTGCCTTCAGCATTCATTGTCGATCTGAGAGAGTCGACCATTATTTACTCCACAGGGATTGGTGTGATTATGGAATTATTTCAAGAAACACAGAAAAGGCAAATGGGGTTTGCGATTTCCCAACCAGCCGCACTCACCAATAAAATTTTTGAAAAACTCAAATTGGATAAAATTCTCTCTATTTTCGATACAGAAGAAGAAGCCATATCGTCTCTCAAATCTTGAAATACCTGGGCTCCTTTCCATTCCACCGCCTCCTCTCCCCATTCACAGAATCGTCCTTTCCTTTGCAACATTCGAACAAGACGACTTGACTTCTATAAATCATTAGGATTAGAAAGAGGCATAGTGCAGTTGTGCACTTTGTGGTTTCCTTCAGGAATACTACGATATTGTACTATTTATCTTTCGAAACCATGTCAAAGAGGAGTGAATAATGGATAGAAGAACGTTTATCAAAAATGCTGGTGCAGGTGCAATAGCAGCGGGTGCTGTGATTTCAGGCGCTCCTGCTGTACACGCTCAGAAAAAGTACCGCTGGAAAATGGTAACAACCTGGCCTAAAAATTTTCCGGGTCTGGGAACAGGAGCCAATCACCTGGCAAAAATCATTGGAGAAATGTCAGGAGGCCGACTCACAGTTAAGGTCTATGGAGCCAAGGAATTGGTACCTCCTTTTGAATCATTTGACGCGGTTTCTCGAGGGACTGCGGAAATGGGACACGCGGCTGCCTATTACTGGAAGGGAAAAAGTGAGGCGGCTCAATTTTTTGCAGCCGTTCCCTTTGGATTGAATGCTCAGGAAATGGGAGGATGGATTCATCATGGCGGAGGACAGAAACTCTGGGATGAAGTCTATGGTGCTTTCAATCTCAAACCATTTGCAGCTGGAAACACCGGTGTTCAAATGGGAGGATGGTTCAATAAAGAAATCAATTCTCCAGCAGACTACAAAGGGTTGAAAATGAGAATTCCAGGCCTGGGAGGAGAAGTCATCAAGCGGGCAGGGGCCACTCCGGTTTCTTTACCTGGGGGAGAGATTTTTCCATCCCTCCAGTCAGGCGCAATTGATGCCACCGAATGGGTCGGCCCTTATAATGACCTGGCCTTTGGATTTTACAAGGCGGCAAAGTTCTACTATTGGCCTGGCTGGCACGAGCCCGGCACGGTCTTAGAATGCTTTGTCAATAAAAAAGCCTATGAAAGCTTACCAAAAGATCTGCAATCGATTGTGACAGAAGCCAACAAGGCTGCCTACAATGAAATGCTCTCCGAATTCACTACCAAAAACAATGCCGCTTTGGTTGATTTAGTCACCAAACACAATGTGAAACTGAAACGCTTTACCGATGCTACTCTGAAAAAAATGGGAGAATTGAGCCGGGATGTGGTGGCAGAAGTGGCCGAAAAAGACGCATTGACAAGAAAAGTATACGAATCCTTCGATAACTACCGCAGACAATCCGTCAGTTGGGGCAGTATCGGGGAAGAAGGCTACAGTCTTGCCCGTACTTTAACTTTTTCATAACAAACAACCTTTTTAGGGGGAAGGGAATCATCCTTCCCCCGTTCCCTGTGAAATAATCTATGAGTTTCTTGAAGAGTTTGATTAAGTGGATTAATGCACTCAATGATGTGATCGGACGTGGAGTGGCCTGGTTGACCCTGGTGATGGCATTGGTCACTTTCCTGATTGTGATTTTGCGCTATGTTTTCAACATGGGTTGGATTTGGATGCAGGAATCAGTAATTTATATGCATGGCATCGTCTTCATGGTCGCTGCCGGATACACACTGTTTCGTGATCAGCATGTACGCATTGACATCATTTACCGCCCACTGAATGCCAGAAAGAAGGCTTTGGTTAATTTTTTTGGAGTGTTCTTACTGCTCTTGCCTACTTGTTTTGTGATTTTATATTTTGGGTATCCTTATGTGAGGGACTCCTGGAGAGTCTTGGAAGGCTCCAAAGAAGCAGGTGGCATTCCTGGTGTCTTTTTGCTCAAGAGCGTCATCCTTATTTTTCCAACATTAGTTGGCATCCAGGGTATCTCACAAGCAGCCCAAAGTCTTCTGGATCTTCTGGAACCACCAACCCCTGAACCTGATCAGCCCACGGAAAAAAATGCATAACGAAGTATTCCCACTGCTTATGTTCGGGATAACAGTGATCATTCTATTACTGGGATATCCCGTTGCTTTCAGTTTGGCAGGCACCGCCATTGCGTTTGCTTTCTTTGGAATGCTGACTGATAACTTTGACCTCGTTTTTTTAGGTGCTTTTCCAGAAAGAATTTATGGCATCATGGGCAATGAAACGCTGATTGCCATCCCCCTTTTTATTTTCATGGGAGTCACCCTGGAGCGTTCCAAGATATCAGAAGATCTCCTGGACACGATGGGCATGTTATTTGGTAGTGTCCGGGGTGGTCTTGGCATTTCGGTTTGTATTGTAGGAGCTTTACTGGCTGCCTCTACCGGAATTGTGGGGGCCACGGTTGTTACGATGGGTTTGATTTCCTTACCTGCCATGTTGCGCTACAAATACTCCCCTTCTTTTGCGTCTGGCATTGTCACCGCATCTGGCACCCTCGGACAAATCATTCCTCCCAGTATCATTTTGATCATCCTGGGGGATGTGATCAGTTCGGCTTACCAACAGGCACAATTGGCGATGGGAAATTTTTCACCACGGTCTGTTTCAGTGGGCGATTTATTTGTCGGAGCGTTATTTCCAGGATTGGTGTTGGTTAGTCTGTACATCGTTTATATCGGTTTTATCGCATTCATCAAACCAGACACCGCTCCTGCCTTCCCAAAAGAACGACTGGCCGAATTGGCACAAGGCAACATGTGGCTTCGCGTGATCAAAGTGCTGGTTCCTCCTGTGTTATTGATCGTTGGAGTGCTAGGCTCCATCTTAGCAGGAATTGCCACTCCCACCGAAGCAGCATCGGTTGGCTGCATAGGAGGCTTGATCCTCACTGCCTTGAAGAGACAACTGAGTTGGAAAATGCTCAAGGAAGTGATGCGCACCACCACAGAAGTCAACTGTATGGTTTTTATCATCCTGGTGGGCGCCAGCATGTTTTCTCTGGTGTTTCGAGGTTACGAGGGGGACGAAATCGTGCACGAGATTTTGTCCAATTTACCAGGAGGGGTAGTTGGCGCATTTTTGGCAGTCATGTTGCTGATGTTCGTGATGGGATTTTTCCTGGATTTTTTTGAAATCACCTTTGTGGTGGTTCCCATCGTGGGACCTGTCTTGCTTCAGATGGGTTTAGACCCGATTTGGCTGGGAGTGATGGTTGCTTTGAATCTGCAAACTTCTTTCTTAACACCACCTTTTGGATTTGCCTTATTTTATCTAAGAGGGGTTGCTCCGTCCTCGGTCAGCACCATGCAGATTTATAAGGGCGTCATTCCCTTCATTGCCCTCCAGTTGGTGATGCTCTTCATCCTCTGGTTCTGGCCCGGTTTGGCTACCTGGCTGCCCCATGTCATTTATGGGGATTAGTTGGGATACTGATGAGCGCAGATTTAATGGATGAAAGCCACGGAGACACAGAGTCACTGAGGACTGATAAAGGCCTTATCTGTAGCCACTAAAACCACAAAAAAACACAAAAGAGATTTTTTTAGTGCTTTTCGTGTTTTTTTGTGGCTATCAACAAGAAAGGGGGTTTTTGGAGGAAACTTACTGAGATACCTATACTTTTCATGCTTAATTGCTCAACAGCCACTCACCATTTTTTTGAAATTTCAATATGAGAATTGGCCTTGGTTTTGATGTACACGAATTAGTTGAAAATCGCCCACTGATCATCGGTGGTGTGCAAATCCCTTTCACCAAAGGGCTGCTAGGGCATTCTGATGCAGATGTGTTGCTGCATGCCATCATGGATGCTTTGTTGGGAGCCCTGGCTCTCGGTGACATTGGCACCCATTTTCCCGATACGGATACCCAATACAAAGACGTCAACAGCATGGTTCTGTTAGAGCAAGTTTATCAAACCATTCAGGCGCAACAGTACCAGGTGGTCAATCTGGACTGCACCATCCTGGCCCAACAACCCAAGATGAAACCCTACATTCCCCTCATGCGTCAAAAAATAGCCGATTGCCTGAAAGTTCCTATCAATTGTGTTTCCGTCAAAGCGACCACCACCGAACATCTGGGATTCGTAGGCCGAGAAGAAGGCATTGCGGCTCAGACGGTTGTGTTACTGGATACAGTTCATCAAAAATGAGCACTCAACTCCCTCTATTTTTCCAGTGCTTTGATTCTTTTTAGAATCTCATCGACCGTCTCACCGAGTTCGGCCCCCATCCTTTTATACTCTTGCGGATACTCTTCCTGCATCAAATGCATCAGGGCAAAATAAACTGGTCTAATTTTCTCTTTCAACTGATACTTTTCTTCCTGAAATAAAGTAAGTGCCAAGTGATATTGTTTTCTGGAAATCAACAACATCAAAAAGTTGGCAATGTGTGGTTGGAAATCATCAATTGAATCGGTTGCATCCAAAAAAAGCTTAAAATTCTCAAGAGATTTTTTGTATTTTTTGGCATTAAGATATAGCCATGCTAAATTGTACATAGCATCAACCTCTTGATTCTCAATAGCCATCGAATAGTATTTTTCTGCCTTTTTGAAATCTTTGTATTCATTTTTGTAAAGCCACGCTAGATTGTACATAGCATCAACATTTTGATTCTCAATAGCCATCAAATAATATTCTTCTGCTTTTTTGAAATCTCGGTATTCATTTTGATATAGCCACGCCAAATTAAACATAGCTCTAGGATTTTGATTCGCAATGGCTATCAAATAATATTTTTCTGCTTTTGGAAAATTTCGATATTCATTGTTATAAAGTATAGCTAAATTATTCATGGCACCAATATGCCTCTTTTCGATAGCCATCAAGTAATATTTTTCTGCCTTTTTGAAATCTTGGTTTTTGTAGGCTTTATTAGCAATTTCAAAAACCATTTCATCGGTATCCGGTAAATCTTCAGCCAACTTAGGGTCGGTTTGGGAGATGTGCCGTTTGGTACTGGTTAAGACTTCATACTGAAGTTCAACATCTTGAACAGATTGGGATAAAGCTTCGGCCATGTAATATCCCCCCCTTGGATGGAGTGTACCTGTTTTGGCTAGGGTGATATGACTTTTTGCTTTTTGGATCAGTTCTTCTTCGCTGCACCACTCTTTTAAAAAGCTAACGAGCCATACGACCTGTTGCTTTTTCTTTTTCCGGCCATAGCGCATCAAATACCAGATGTTGAAAAACCGCTCATCGAGCATGTATAATTTGTTTTTTTTGTTGACGTGTCTGGAGACAATGAATCCACTTTTTTCCAGAATTTTAAGCTGTGCGGAAATGGCTTTGGTTTCCAAGCTGGTTTTTTTGGAGATTTCAGGCGTCAGTATTCCATCCCAGTTCAAAGCAATGGCATCAACGATGACCTGTTGTTGGGTGGGCAAGTCATCCATCTTATGTTTATAGAGTGGTGTGATTTTATCCAGAATTCCTTCTAAATCCTCAAACACACTGGCACTGTCATCCAATATGATTTCATACAACAGGATAATGGTTCTGGGGATTCCACCCGTCAAACGACGGATGGTTTCAATTCGTCCTTTTTGATTCTTAATAACGTCCAGAGCTTTTTGATTACCCTGCCGGTTACTCAAATTTTCCAGCAGTGTTTGCACATCAACTTTTGTTAAAGCATCCAGGTAAATGGTCTTGAACGATTCAAAGAAAGGTTTGTCGTGTTTATAGGACGTTTCCAGGGTCCTGGTGGAAGCAGCGATGATCTGCAAGTCCGATTCATGCAGAATATCCCGCAGTTTTTTGTGTTCGGCCTCTTTCAGTTTGTCTAAGATGTCACCGAAATTGTCAATGAGCAGAACCAGTTTTTTCTGATTCTTCTTTAAATACTTTTCCAATAAAGAATAAAAGTTGTCATCGTCTGCCAAGGCATCCAGTTCTTCAACAATTGTTTCGAAACCTTTCATTTCTTCCAGAATATCAGCCACTGTTTCCCACAATCGGTTTAATGAAAAAATATTATACTGCTCTTCTGTAAATTGAATGACTAACAAGTGGGAAAGGTTTTCGGAATCTTCAATAGAGTATCGCAATTTGGCCAGAAGTGTGGTTTTTCCAGACCCTCGTTGCCCCTGAATCAGAAAATTTTGGGAAGTTTGATTCAGTTTGCTAGTTTTCAAATCCCTGAAAATCGTCTCAAACTCTTTTTGCCGGATGACAAAGTTATCCAGTAAACTTTGCTTGTCCTGATTCAGAGGGTTATAAATATTGGCAATGACTTGATTAGCTGGCGACATGGGTGAACCACCATTCTTTTAAGATGATTGAATTGAACATGTATGTTTTTTCCGAATTTTTGCTGATGTATCCATCATACTCCAGGACATTGGTGATATCCTTTAGATCTTCAATTTCATGCTTCACCGATATGTTATACATGGCATCATAATCCATAGAACCTTTCGTGGAAATATGATTCAGAATTGCAAGGGCACACCGGTACTCTTCTTTTTCAAATGCCTGCTTTAACCGTGTTTTCCAATTTTCAAAATAATCCTGGTATTTATAGCGGTCACGGATTATTTTATCAATCACTTCGTCAATTGTGCTCTCTGTGAGTTCCTGATTAGTGTCAATAAACAACTCAAATAACTCATCAACCATGATCTGAACGTAGTAAGGGATCAACCAACTGTCTTTGTTGAGCATATAGTCTTTAACTGGATCGCTGATCTCAAAATCTTCTTTTTCTTCTTTGAAACCCAGTGCCAATCTTGTGATCAATTCCTTCGCTTCGTCAGGATTCAGTGGGAGTACTTCAATGTTGACAATGTCGTTGATCAAATCCATTCTACCCAATTTGTTGACCACATTGCCCAGTCCAATCGAACCTGAATAGACAAACTGCAAGCCGCAGTTATTGAATTCCTGTCTCAATTCCCGAACTAACTGTAAAAAATGAATGCCTGTTTGTTCGTCATCGTTGGTTATGTTTTTCACCGCATCAGGAAATTCGTCAATCAAGAATATGATGGTATCAAAGTCCTCTGGCAATGTTTTCAATAAAATTTTGCATTCATGGTAATAATCAACCCTCTCTTCTGGATCGATCTCAATGCCTTCGGTCGATAGTCCTCTGATTCTTGAGATGAAACTTTTTACTGCTCCTTTGGCTTTTTTGTAGTGTATTTCGTAAAAACTGAAAATAGCATCATCTTCCAGGAGTAACCTGTAAATTTGTTTAAAATACTCATTGATACTGTCCACACTTTGAACCGATTTGTACTTAACCAAGTATCCACGTTGCGGATTCCTTTCCAGAAATTTCAAAACAGAGCTTTTTCCAGATCTTCTTGGTGCTGCTAATAACAGATTTTCTCTTTGTTTTATTTTGGCCCATATTTTGGTCTGGATGTTTTTTCGCTCCAGATATTTGTCGTCTCCATCTGCTGCTCTTCCCATGCTGCCTGATAAAGGTGTCATTTATTGCTCCTGATTGAATTTTTGACAAAAATTTTATTGTCAAATTATCTGACAAAATAAATTTTGTCAATTTATTTAACAAAATTTTTATTGTCAAATATGAGAAAGCAGATCAAATCAAGATTCAAAAGATGTAAGGATTATGGCTTTTCACTCAATAGCACCCGATTCCCTATTGATGAACTTGACCTTTGCTTGGTGAGGACGAAACAGTTGCAGGATATCGTCTTTGGTCAGCTCTCCTTTGTCTTTTGAAGGAACATGACGGATATAGACGGCACGAATCTGATCTCTGTATCGGTTCAAGGCCCATGCATAAATTTCGGGGTCTTTCTCGCCGGAGTCGCCTATCAGAATAAACTGGCGCTTTGGGAAGTTTTCTAACAGTTCCTGGATATAGGATTTCTTGTGGGTGAGTGTAGAATCGCTGGCTAAGAAACCGCAAAACTTAGAACCAATTTCCCAGCAAAACTCTTTCAGTTCATAAGCTCCTTCAGGATAACCAGAGTCTGCTCGAAATTCTTCAATTAATTCAAAAATCGGCCATGGACTTGCACTAAGATAGTGAAATTCTGCGTTATGCTTTGCTTGCAAGGATGCATAGAATGTCACCATGCCTTCGGTAGGTTTCGGGGTTTTATCGAAAATATTTCGCAGTAAAACTCTGGAACCTGCGTAGACTTCTGAAACCTTGATGGTGTCATCAATATCAGAGATGACTGAAACCCCTTTAGGGGAAATCAATCTAACTTTTCCCTTAAATGAACGGTCGGTCTTTGTAGTTGCATAAAAAGGAATCCAGTTTTCCGAATTGATTGTGAATTCTGCTACTTCGGATAAGGGCAGTCTGAGCACATCCGAGATGCGTCCGCCATTAGTTGATTTTGACAAGATATATTTTTTGTTGCCTAAGCAGATTGTCATCTCGATTTGATTTTTACTATCTGCCGCAATTCCTTTGAATCGAGACCAAAATTTCGATTCATTCTGGATACCGCTTATTGTCAATATTCTAAAAGCGGATTTATAAAAGAATTGACTGATTCTGTTGTTTTTTGGTGCCCGCACCCACCCTTCAATTTTAAAAATCCACTGATTGCCTTTCAAGTATGCATAAGAAGGAAAGAAGGTAACTGCTTCATCATCATCGATTTGATTGAGATCACAACGCAGGATTTCTCTTTTCGCTGGTTGTTCTAAAACGGTCTTTTGGGTGGTTCTTAGGCATCCTGCTATCATGAGTAATAACACCACAATGATACTTAATTGACGTAACAACATTTCTCTATCTCTATCACTAAAAATTGGAAGTTAATCATATTTTAGACCAGTCTCTTTATCTCCTTGACCTTAATCCCTTCCCCAGGGAAAGGAGATGCTTTCTGCTTCGTTCAATCTTTCTTACCAATGAGGTTGTTTTTTATTCGCTGAAAGCGTTGATTAAATTTGCTCCTGGACTCATATAAATTTTTCTTTCAGAGAAAAAGGTATTCTGGCACAAATTGTTCATATTAGAGCAGATTGTAACATAAAATACACTCCTGGAGAAAATAGATTCTCAAACATAATCGCCCCCTTTTCTTCACATCTTGAGAATTTGCTCAATCGGAGGTTATTTCCTTAAAGTGCGACAGTAAAAAATAAATCTGTCCCCTTTTTTAGCTTCGCTTGACATTGCTTAAAGGTCTGTTAGAATTTGAACAGTCGGGCAATTATTTACTTACAAAAACGAGGAATGTATGTTTGGTTTAGGCATTTGGGAACTTTTGATTATTTTAACCATCGTCGTCTTATTGTTTGGGGCGAAGCGACTTCCCATGATTGGTGAAGGCGTGGGAAAAATGATCAATAATTTTAAAAAAGAAAAGCAGGCAGATCCTACCTTAGAGCACAAAAAAGAAGAAGAGACAGCGACTGTTGTAGAAAAACCAGAAAACCAAACACAATCATAACATCCCATGTAGTATTGGAATAGTGACATTCGATGATAACTGGTAATGTTGGAACAGTTGAAAACAACATTACAATCTGTTGATTCTATTTCAGAAAATTCAATCGACTGGTTGTGGAAAATTGTACATGAGGATACTTTCCATGGATTGGATGTTCAGCAGAGTGTGACTCTTCTGCAAAAAATCCAGCAATTGAAGCTCAATGTTGACTATGTTGAAGCGTTTCTACTCTTTTTGCTTTTTCCAGAACAAAAGAACCTTCCCCGCGAAAACAAAATCATCCCCTTTTCTGCTCTGAGAAATTATCAAGCGGTGCAAAATATTTTTGTACTCTCTCCCAGTCTTCGTAACGAACAGCAATCTGAATTGTTTTTAAAAATGATCATCAGGTCCACCCAGGACTTGCAATTGCTGTCTTTAATTTTAGCCATCCAGTTGCACGAAGTGGAGCATATTGCTAGTTTTCCTGCCGAAAAACAAAAAGACTTTGCCCAAAAAGCATTATCGATTTATGCACCACTTGCAGAGAGGCTTGGTATTTTTTGGGTAAAATCTGAATTAGAGGATACGGCGCTACGATATGTGGCTCCTGAGATGTACTATGAATTGAAGCAGAAAGTGGCAAAAAAGAGGAATGAACGCTCAGAAATGGTCGAGCGGATCACATCAGAAATCCATCAATTGATGGAACGTCTTGGCATTCCACACCAGGTACAGGGCCGCTACAAACGCTTTTATTCGATCTACAAGAAGCTAAAGAAAGTGGATTATGATTTTGACCGAATCCAGGATCTCACTGGGTTCCGGGTTTTAGTGGAAAATGTTCACGATTGTTATCAGGCATTGGGGTATATTCACGATTATTGGACCCCCAAGGCAGGTCGGTTCAAAGACTACATTTCCAAACCCAAACCAAACGGGTATCGTTCATTGCACACGACAGTGCTTGATGAAAAGGGAGAGTTGGTTGAAATCCAAATCCGCACCCATGAAATGCACGAAATTGCTGAGTTTGGCATAGCTGCCCACTGGCAATACAAACGTGAAAAAAATCTGAGTACAAGAAGCACGGCACTGTACAATACTCTCCGCCAAAAAGCCCAATCGGTCAAGAAAGATCTTGCGGATTTAGACGTGCCCAACATTGATTTATTGACCAATAAAATCTATGTGTTCACTCCCCAGAATGATGTTGTGGAGTTACCGGTTGATGCGACAGCAGTGGATTTTGCTTATGCCATTCACACACAAGTGGGAAATTATATAGTTGCCGCAAAAGCCAATGGAAGAATTATCAAGCTCGATGATGCTCTGTCCAATGGTGATCGCATGGAAGTGATCACGTCGCCTAAGCAAACGCCACGGCAAGAGTGGTTAAAGTTTGTCAAAACATCTAAAGCCAAAAACAAGATCCGCCATGCCATTCGGGTGAGAGAGCGTGAAGCCAATAAAAAATCAGGTGAAATGATGCTAGATAAGCTCTTCAAAAGCCATTCTCTGAATTTGAATCGTGCTATGAAAGATGGCCGTCTGGAAAGGATGGCACAAAAGCAAAAGAATCAATCGCTGGAACACATTTTGTGTTCTATTGGTGAAGGCACGTTGAAACCGGATGAAATTTTAACGTGGTTCATTGATCCTGCTGAGATCAAAACATCGCTTCCACCTGCACCCATCAAGAAAAAGAAGAAAAAAGCATTCAATTTCTCAAACCAGCTCATCATTGTGGATGGCATGGATAACATGTTGATCCACTTTGCGAAATGTTGTTCTCCTAAAAAAGGCGATCACATTTATGGCTATCTGACTCAGGGAAGAGGAATCAGTGTGCATCGGATGGATTGCCCTTCTTTTCAGCGTCTGGATCACACCCGCCGAATTTTTGTTTGCTGGAGTGAGCCGGATGTAGAGCCTGTTTGTGCATAGAGATGTTTCAGTCTCCTTTGGGACAGTAAAAAGTCACTTTGTCTCCACGAATAATCGGCTTCACAAAATCGAAAACATTACCTCCATCAATGATTGCCCCTGGGGAGGTTTCTTGAATACTGCGTCCAGCATCCTTCTTTCCAAAATAAAAGGAGACTTCTTTTATTTCGGCACGATTCGCTGTCTCTTGCTCTGTAATGATCTCCCCACAGGCAACAATCAACAGTAGTATGGAGATTCCAGCAAAGGTTCCTTTGAAGAATGAAAATACTGGAGGAGACTCAACAACGAATGGTAGTTTTCTCTTCTGGTAGTATTTGAGAAGCCAAAGCAGCATCGTAATGATCACCAGCATCAACAAAAAATTAAAGAAGGCCTGGTCAAAGAATGGGGGCTGGCTATCAACCGGTGCAATGGTAGTACAACCCAAATCGGGCTTTGGCTCCCTGCCTGATTTGGGATAAATAGTCGTGATTCCAATGATGTCATCTACTCCCAGGCGCAGTCGTTCTGAATCTCTTGCATAGGACATAACAGATTCCACGTCTGCATGGTCATGTCCCAACCCAAAAGCATGCCCCAATTCATGGGTGACCAGAGATTCTAAGGTTTTTTTCGTATAATCCAGTCCTTGTCCCAAGAATACATCAGCTTCTACAATGTGATTCCCTTCCACTTTAAAACGAGTAAAGCCCGCAAAAGGAGAAGGAACCTCGCTGCTAAAACCAATCACATTCAGGTCATCATCGTATTTAGGAGAAGTGTTTCCCAGGGTGGAATCCTCTTCAAACAATTCAGGAGAAGTATCTTCCAGATTTTCAAATTGGAAATAAGATCCTTTAACTTCACTCCATCGCCTCATGGAGTTCTCAAATACAGTTGTTATTTCCTCTTCTGTTAAATCACAGTCACAATCAGAGGGATTGAGAATAAACGATACCGTATCACCATTTTTGACATTCCATTTGATGAAGGTGCCGTTGGCTGTAAACAGAGTAAAGCCGCTCAAGATGGTCAAGCAAAACCCGATCACAGCTCCATGTTTGATAAAAAGTTGTGCCATTTGTTTTGTATGGGTTCTCACGTTTCTTGTTGTACTCATGTTTTCCCCTCAACCTAGCCCTCTCTTCAGGAGAGGGAATTTGTTCTCAAAATCGATAAGAAGCCAGGAGAGAAGTCCAGCCCAAAAAATACGGGCCTCCACTGTTTGACCCTAGAATCGTTCCCCCTCCACTAATCAGGGTGACATATTGTAAACGAATTCCCAAGTTTCCTGCTTGCACTAGTTGCAGTCCTCCTCCCAAATTCAGTGCCAATGGGACTGAAAGTCCATAGATCCCATAAGCTCCTTGCCCAAATACTCCCTCTCCTCCCATTTTTTCGATTTTTTCAAAAGCCACTAAATTAAATCCTCCGCCAAAAAAAGCTGTGTATTCGAAATCATTGTCTGTTTTTAGTTTGAGTGTCACTCCTTGCAGTGGAGTTCCTGATACATAAATGGAGTTGATGATGCCACCTGGAGGAAATGTAATTGCTCCAGACAGTTCCAGGGCTTTTCCTGAAGAAGCACATAATGTCATTAGGACAAACAACAGGATTATCTGAGCAAGTATCGTCCTTTTTGGTAAAGCCATAAAAATCCTTTTTTGTCTCACAAACTCACTTGCATGCCAACATACCAAAAATTCCTGACTCCCATCGCATATAAGGGATTGAGATCTGATACTGTAATGAGAAAAGTGTCTAAGCCCACTTTTAGACCAAAATTACTGCCCAGAACCCAATTTGCACCGGTGCTGACCAATAATGCTAAATTGGTTACCGATTCGGTATTGCCTTGTGCTTCACTGGTAGAGTTTGCCATGCCAAACCCTACTCCCAGAAAAGTATCCAGAAAACTGCCACTGGAAACATTACGGTATCCAAAAGCAAGCAGTCGTTCTTTTTCAAAAAAAGACCCCTCACTGCGAATTCCCCCCCTGGCATAAGTCACTTCCCACCCACTTGTATTATCAAAGGCCAATTTAAAACCCAATGTGGGCAGTGATGCGCTATCACCACGGTCAATACCACCAATCAGTCCAGAATATATAATTTCTGCTTGTGTGGTGTTTGTGAACAAAAGCAAATATCCAATCACTACTAAAAAAAAAGAAAACACCGTCCATAATTTGTTTCTTAATTTTTGAACACAATAATAATTTGTCATAGACGGAATTCTCCAATTCTAAGGAAAAATCTCTTTAAATCCCCACTCCCTTTGTGAGGCTTATACTCTCTGAGGAAGAAAGAAGTACAAGATCAAAAAACTCTTGACCAGATATTTATCAGATCTTGCCTTGAGTGATTCTGTTCATTTTGTCATTGAAAAAGCCTGACAAAACTAACGATTTTTTCTACAATGCGCAAAATAAAAGATGACAACAGACAAGGAGTATTTATGGAGATGGTGCGTAAATATCTAGAAATGATTAAATTTTCTCATACAGTTTTTGCACTGCCTTTCGCGTTGGTTGCTGTATTTGTTGCCAGCAGTGGAGATCTCATTTTATCAGATCTATTTTGGGTCATTGTTGCTATGGCAGGGGCTCGCTCTGGGGCAATGGGATTTAACCGCTGGATCGACCGTCGTTTTGATGAGGCAAATCCCCGTACTCAACAAAGGCCCTCTGTCACAGGAGAAATCTCTCCCTTGACAATGATCGGTTCCATTATCATTTCCTACTTGATTTTAGTGCTGGCTGCTTATCAATTGAATCCTTTGGCATTTTATCTTTCCCCTGTTGCTATTGCACTGACCATGTTTTATTCCATCACAAAGCGTTTCACTCCTTATTCTCACCTGTTCCTGGGATTGGCCATTGGAGCAGCTCCTATTGCCGCATGGGTTGCCGTATCAGGGAACATTTCTTTTGCCTCTCTCATCTTAGGCTTATCAGTTTTATGCTGGATTGCGGGATTTGATATCTTGTATGCTCTACAAGACCTGGAATTCGATCAAAATAGTGGACTGTTTTCCATCCCTGCAAAGTATGGAGTCCAGCAAAGTCTTCTCATTGCTAGAATGCTTCATATCTCGACAGTAGGATTGTGGGTTCTGTTTTACTATGTCACCGGCATGGCATTTTGGTTTTTGGTAGGAATTTTTGTATGTACCGGATTGCTGGTTTGGGAACATCGATTGGTCAAGGAAGATGATTTGAGTCGCCTCGATATGGCCTTTTTTAACATGAACGGATATATCAGCATGACAATGCTTGTTTTTACCGCATTAGCGTATTGGGCATAAATCCTCTATACAGAACACTATGCTGAATCACTTTCGACATGCTTGGGTAAAATCAGGATAAACTCTGTGTATTCACCCTCTTTGCTGTTCACGTGGAAAGAGCCCTGATGTTCCTGAGTGACAATTTCATAACTGAGATAAAGCCCCAAACCGGTTCCTGATCCTGCTGGTTTCGTCGTAAAAAAGGGTTCAAATATTTTATCGATATCTT
>JANQHV010000667.1 GCA_028282505.1 SAR324 cluster bacterium
TACACAAATATCCAACCATTACGAATCCCCAAAACATTTCCAAAATCTAAAAAAGAAATAATAGATACAACAGGCCAGATGGGATAATGTGCCTTTGTAACAGTATTAAAGGAGAAATTACATGAAGACAATTGAAATAAGTGGGCAAAAAGAAACCATCATTGAACGTTCCGACTACCCTGCCGAAAAATGCCGAGAGATTTTAAAAGATGAAGTCACTACTATTTTGGGATATGGGCCTCAAGGTAGGGGACAAAGTCTGAACATGAGAGATCAGGGATTCAATGTGATTTTGGGCGTCAATATGGAACATGACAACAGTGGAGAAAAAGCACTGGCAGATGGATGGGTAGAAGGAAAAAATCTTTTCAGTATTGAGGAAGCGGCAAAACGTGGAACGATTATCCAGTATTTACTTTCAGATGCCGGACAGATTGCCTTGTGGCCAACTGTAAAAGAAAACTTGCAGGAAGGCAATGCCCTTTATTTTTCTCATGGTTTTGGTATTGTGTTTCACGAAGACACCCAAATCATTCCTCCTGAGAATGTCGATGTTATCCTGGTTGCTCCCAAAGGCAGTGGTTTGACCGTGCGCACCCATTTTGAGGCAGGCCGTGGTATCAACTCTTCCTGGGCCGTGCATCAAGATTACACAGGACGGGCCAAAGATCGTTGTATTGCCACTGCATTTGCAATTGGCTCTGGCCATCTCTTTGAAACCACGTTTGAACAGGAAGTGCACAGCGATCTGACAGGCGAACGTTGTGTGTTGATGGGACTGCTCCAAGGGGCTTTCCTGGCTCAGTATGAAGTTCTTCGAGAACATGGACACTCTGCCTCAGAAGCTTATAATGAAACAATTGAAGAAGCTTTGCAAAGTCTTTATCCTTTAGTCGCAGAAAAAGGGATGGACTGGATGTATGCCAACTGCTCTACAACCGCTCAGCGTGGTGCATTGGATTGGGCCCCGCGTTTTCGTGATGCCATTAAACCGGTGATCGAAGATTGTTATCGACGTGTTACCAGTGGAGAGGAAGCAAAAATCGCTATTGAGTCCAACTCTCAATCAGACTACCGAGAAAAATTAGAAAAGGAATTGGAAGCCGTCAGAAACCAGGAAATGTGGCAAGCAGGAAAGGTTTTACGACAACTTCGACCCGAAAATGTTAATCAATAACAGGCTACGAACTTAATCCGGGACAGTTCCCTCTCCCTGGGGAGCGGAACGCCACCCGGAGGTTAGAGCGAGAGGACAAACGGAAAGTTTACCAAACTTTTACAAAAGAAACTGGCCGAAGATATGATCAAATCCAATTTTTCACACCACGGCACTTATCATGAGAGGATGAATGAATGAAATTAAGCTGATTGATGAAGGCAAGTTCTACGAATTACAAAAATATCGAGGAGAGGGGAACTTAGATCAGGAGGCAATTCCTTTTTCTGGTATACTTCGCCACCACTATAACCCTAATGTCGTTATTCTCCTCAGCAGTCTTTTGCGCAGACATAGTATTGCCTATGAAGTGCGTGTTGATGATATCCTACATGCCGAGGAACTTCCCAGTGAAACAGGACCTGATGGAGTTACTATTGAAAAAGTGAAATTGTGGGTGAAAAAGGGGAGTACGGTGATGAAAATTGAACCCATTCTGGTGAGTGATGACACAGAAGAATGACCTAATGATGAATTAACCGAAAAAAACACCCAAAATTAATCAAAAAATACTTGACAGTTCTCAGGTTCTTCAAGCATTATGGAGAAACTTCAACTATCCTACCACTTTTATATCTGAAAAAATCCTAATAGCTCAACAAACCCATTTTTTGACTAAATTACGTGGTATGTTTGTTGTATGACAACACAATTTTAGAATAGTAATAATTTTTATACCAGTGTCGTTTCCACTCAATTATGATTCTCTAAGTAAAAAGTTTTTAATTATCATCTATTTAGTTTTTGTCGCAAAGAGTTATACTTACTTGATGGATCTTATGTCCTGATTGACTGGGAGGGTTGAGAATCTATAATTCCACAGAGTGTCCATTTGTGTAAATTTCATCATCATTTCTCCATTTACTCTTTATTTTAAAAAATCATTCATTGTCGAAAAAATCTATGAAAAATCAAGCAGCGGCTCGTCGTTACCACGGATCACGTTCTCAATCACATTCTGATTCCCAGAAAAAACAAAATACGGATGTCCCCACGCTCAATTTAGTGGAGTTAAAGCGGAAGGAAATTGCTGAATTGATTAAAGTGGCACGAGAATACAACATTGAGAATGCGAGCAGCATGCGACGTCAAGACTTGATTTTCGGATTGCTGCAGGCACAGACCAAACAAAATGGAATTATCTATGGAGAAGGGGTGCTGGAAACATTGCCAGATGGATTTGGATTCCTGAGAGCCCCTGACTATAATTATCTTCCAGGACCTGATGATATTTATGTCTCTCCTTCACAAATCCGCCGTTTTAACATGCGAACCGGGGATACCATTTCAGGACAAATTCGCCCTCCGAAGGACAGTGAGCGCTATTATGCACTGCTCAAAGTAGAGCATTTGAACTTCGAAACTCCGGAACTTTCCAAAGATAAAATTCTATTTGATAACCTGACCCCCCTTTATCCAGAAAATCGACTCACTCTGGAAGCTGGCAAGGAGAATCTCACTTCACGGGTGATTGATTTGGCAGTCCCGATTGGAAAAGGACAGCGTAGTTTGATTGTCGCACCTCCACGTACTGGAAAAACCATGATTTTGCAGGCAGTAGCTAATAGCATCTCTGCCAATCACCCTGAAGTCGATTTGATTGTTTTACTGATCGATGAACGACCAGAGGAAGTGACCGACATGGTTCGCTCTGTTAAAGGAGAAGTCATTAGTTCCACTTTTGATGAACCCGCAACACGGCACGTACAAGTGGCTGAGATGGTCATTGAAAAAGCAAAACGCTTGGTGGAGCACAAACGGGATGTGGTGATTTTATTGGATTCGCTGACCCGACTGGCCAGGGCTTATAATTCGGTAGTACCTCCCAGTGGAAAAATTCTTTCCGGAGGTGTGGATTCCAATGCATTGCAAAAGCCCAAGCGTTTTTTTGGCGCAGCCCGCAATATAGAAGAAGGTGGCTCGCTGACCATCATTGCAACCGCCTTAATCGACACAGGCAGCCGCATGGATGAAGTGATTTTTGAAGAGTTCAAAGGTACTGGTAATATGGAACTGGTATTGGATCGCAAACTGGTGGAGAAACGTATTTTTCCAGCAATTGATATTAATAAATCGGGAACCCGAAAAGAAGAACTGCTCACTCCTAAGAAAGATCTGGATCGTATCTGGGTACTGCGTAAAGTCCTCTCTCAGCTAAGTCCTGTTGAGTCGATGGAATTTATGCAGGAAAAACTGTTTAAATTTGATTCTAATGCAAATTTCTTAGATATGATGGACAAATAATGCGTTCTGTATTATTCTATACAATTTACCACTTATCTTTCAAAAAGAAGGAACTCATTTTTATTTGAAGTAAGGACCATTATGAAAAGTGATATCCATCCTACTTATAAAAAAACCATATTTCGTTGCAATTGTGGCAATGTGCTCGAAACATATTCGACTTTGGGCAAAGAACAGCGTGTAGAAATTTGTTCAAAATGTCATCCGTTTTTTAGCGGAAAAGAGCGTACCGTTGTTGATACTGCAGGACGTATTGAGAAATTCAACCGACGCTACAAGCGTGCATCATAAAGTGTTGTGTTTTTGCTGCTCTCTTGAATGGAGCAAGGTTGCCTATGTTAGATAAACTGAAAGGTATCAAAGAGCGCTACGATCAGCTAACTCATCTATTGAGTCAATCGGAAACTTTATCGGATCAGGCACAATACCGACAATTGAGCAAAGAGCATGCAGAGTTGACGGAACTAGCAGAAGCCTATGATGTCTATTCCACTTTGCAATCTGAACTGGATTCAAATCAACAAATGGCCGATGACCCGGAGGAGGATGCTGAAATTCGGGAAATGGCCCATCAAGAAATAGAAGTTTTATCCCAGCAGATTGAAGAAATTCAGAAAAAAATCAAAGTATTGCTCCTTCCTAAAGACCCCGATGATTCGCGCGATACAATTCTTGAAATCCGTGCAGGCACAGGTGGTGAAGAAGCCGCATTGTTTGCATATGATCTATTTCGAATGTATTCAAAATATGCGGAATTGAAGAAATGGCGTGTGAATATCATTGAGCAGCATGAAACCGATATTGGAGGATTTAAGGAAATTATCCTGTCCATCGAGGGAAAAGATGTCTACAGTCGATTGAAATTTGAGAGTGGTGTGCATCGTGTCCAACGCATTCCTAAAACAGAAACACAAGGACGTGTGCATACTTCAGCCGCAACCGTTGCTGTGTTACCGGAAGTGCAAGAGGTAGATGTAGAAATCAATCCCAATGATCTCCGTATGGATGTGTACCGTTCTTCTGGACCGGGTGGACAGAGTGTGAATACTACCGATTCTGCTGTTCGCATCACGCATATTCCTACTGGTCTAATCGTGACCTGCCAAAATGAAAAATCCCAATTAAAAAATAAAAATCAAGCCCTCAAGGTGTTACGGGCTCGTTTGTATGAACAAGAGTTGAAAGCCCAACAGAGTTCAACAGCGGAGCAACGTAAAAGTATGATCGGTTCTGGAGACAGAAGTGAGCGCATCCGCACCTATAATTTTCCACAAGGACGCCTGACCGATCATCGTGTCAACCTGACCCTCTATCAATTGGACAATATTCTATTGGGCAATATAGATCCTGTGATTGATGCACTGGTGACACACAATCAGGCACAACTCCTACAATCAGGTACTGGATAACCCATCTCACACTTCCTGGTAGACATGTCTCTCCTTAATGAACTCATTGCACAAAATCTCATTGAGGAAACCGTTTTAGCTCAACTGGGAGCACGATCCTCTCAATTGACAGATATCGAGAATGTTCGTCAATTGTCTCGAAAGCAATTGATTGAGGAGGAGCAATTGCAATCTTTTTTTGCCGCTCGCTATCACGTTCCTCTTCTCTCACAGGCACAGGCTCCTCCTGCTCCATTGAACGATTTCACATTGTGTCGCCATATCTATCAGGAGACAAAAGTCTTACTGGCTTCCTTTGGAGACCGGTGTGGCGGCATACTATCCCTCTATTCGGATCTATTCAGTCTGGATAAAATATCCTATCATTTTGACACTCCCCTGTTGTGGTATTGGAGCACCTCTCAGCAAATAGAAGCACTGCGGCAATTATCAGATAACTCGGAAAAGCAGCACTCCGATATGTCCGCAGTGGAGCTGAGTCAGCATATTCTAGAAAAAGCCATCGGTCAGAATTGTTCTGATATCCACTTTGAAGCCGGTATGGATGGGTTTGTGATACGTTTTCGAGTGGATGGATATTTGCATGATGCCATGAAGTTTTCCACAGACGTGCAAGCCCCTTTATTGTCAAGGATCAAAATCCTAGCTGGTATGGATATCGCGGTAAAACGGCGTCCACAGGATGGGCATTACAGTTACCATGCCAGCAATGGCGATTCTTATGATTTGAGAGTTTCTTCAATTCCCACAGAAATGGGAGAAAAGCTGGTGATTCGTATGTTGGACCAGGCTCCGACACAATACAAGCTGGACACACTGGGATTTTTACCGGAAGATCTCGAAGTGTTATATAAAGCATGCCAGATGGATAGTGGTTTGATCCTGGTAGTTGGCCCAACAGGCAGTGGGAAAACCACTACTTTGTATGCCATGCTCAACGAGATGAACTCCCGTGAAAAAAATATCATGACCGTCGAAGATCCTGTGGAATACCACATTCCAGAAATCAACCAGGTCTCTGTCCAACCTGATCAACATTTGACATTTGCGGAAGCCTTGAGAGCGTTTTTACGCCAGGACCCTGATATCATTCTGGTCGGAGAGATTCGTGATGAGGAAACAGCAGCCATTGCCATTAAGGCTGCTTTGACTGGTCATTTGGTACTTTCCACGTTGCATAGTGTTGACGCAGCGACCACCATGCAACGCTTGAATAACCTTGGCGTTGATTTGAATTTACTGGCAGATACCTTGAAAGTAGTGCTTTCCCAGCGTCTGGTGCGTCGTCTGTGTCCACATGACATAGACCAGGCTTCCTGTCTACGTTGTCATGGTACCGGGTATTCGGGGCGTATTCCAGTTTATGAAATTTTGCAGGTCAATCGAACCATCAGTGACCGGATTAAAGCCGGTGTGTTGGGAAAAGACTTGACGGCTCCCGGGTCAGGCGTCTTCTTTCATTCTTTTGAACAAACCATGCAGCGTTTGGTGGAAAAAGGAATCACCGACCGTGAAGAATTGAAGAAAATTGCCTTGGATATTTAACCAGTTTTGTCTCGTTTATGCCGCTGACTCTAACTTTTTTAGCAATTGTTGTCGCCTTTGAGTAGTCTCTTGATTCCGCAACTCTAAAGCTCCGTTTATATCTTCTATAAAACACGCTTGCTTCACAATTTCCTCATCTAACTTATTATGCTCAAACATCCACTTTGCTACGGAACTCCAATTCCAAAGAGGGTTAGGGCTAGTAACTTTTGAAATCGGTGGCGGAAATGTACCATCACCACGCTCTCCAGATACTAACATGGACACAAGTTGCCTCGATAAATTAGTTCGTTTAGCAATATCCGATAGATTGACAATCATATCCGGTTCAATCCTTTGAACTTTAATTCCTATATCCGTATCTTCAACTGCCTGGATAGCAGAGAAAATAGCACTTTCAAAGTTTGTCGCATCTCGATCAAACTCTAAATAAACGGTATTATTTTTATAGAAAATTAAGGCATCATCGCACTGTGCTTCAAAGAGAATATCTTCCAAGCTTTCTGTATTTTCAGTTACCCCAGACAATACCAGTACAAAATGATATCCGCTTATATTATTCATCATCATCTCCATCATGTATACATTGGTTGACTTTACGGATGATTTGGTTTGCGTGATTCAATGGATTTCGAGGAGTAGACCAAATAGACATGGAACAACCACTGCGATTACTTAAAACACACAGCAACCTCCCCCAAGCATGAGCGGATTTTCCAGTTTTTTTGTATCTCCAACCATGTTCTTCCGCATACTGGATAGACTCTTCTATATGCTTATTTGGATGCTTTGGTCTACTCATACTTAGTACAGGTATTCACAATAAAGTACACAAATTCATGCGCTTAAAGAATTGATCATGTACGGTAGCGTCGGCCTACGTGCCGACTCAAATACCAGGTGCTTTGCCGCCATGTAAGGCGCGGTCAGTCCGGCAGGCGTTCCTGGATGCTGCGCTACCATAAAAATTGA
>JANQHV010000003.1 GCA_028282505.1 SAR324 cluster bacterium
TTTTTTTCCTGCTCCTCTTCGTTGATAAAACGCCCACGTAGTCCAACTACGCAAACGTTTCATCGCCGCATCGGCGGACCGCTTGAGGACCAGAAAAAACCCAGCGCAAATTTGGGCAAGTTATTTCTGTCGCCTTCCTTAAAAATTAGGTTGTGACGATAACAGATCGTTCACTAAAAAGATGAAAAACATATTGGTACGGGAACTGATATTAAAAAAGTTACCCACTACAATCAATCTAGCACCTTCATTGCGAGAGATCAAACCACGTGATGATCCGCGCACAATCCATCCCCGTTTCAATCAATTTTCTTAGTTGCTCCTCACTGGAGCAAGACGGCCCCAACGTGGCCAGAATCTTGGATTTAGTCCAAATTTTTTTGATGGTCATGTTTGGTTTCCCTTTTTTGCTCTAAACATCTTTTTTATCCCTATAAATATGAGTTTCATTTCACCGGTTAGAAAATAAATGGTTTATGTTGATTTTTTGAGAATCTCAATTTCATTTTCCAATTGAGCAACACGCTCTTCCAAAGCGTTGATATATTGCACCAACTCCGTAGAACAATTCCATTTTTTCGCTTTTTCTTTCAGGCGGCTTTGAACCATATCAGTGATTTCTGAGCCCATATTGGCCTGGAATCGCTTTAGTAATTCTTCTCGATTTTCACTCATCTTTCTCCTTGGTTTCTTGTCCTTTCACTTGTCCCATTTCTTCCTGGTTTGGATTAAATAATCACGAACTATCATTAAATAACCAAGCCACTCAAAAGGAAGAAGTCTTGTATTTTTCATCAATTGTACGCTGCCTGATGTTGGATGTATTTGAATTTTTCCACTCTTTACTTTAATGGGACAAAAACGTCTATCATCTTTTGCCGTCACCTGGATTTGATCCACTCGTACAATTGGTTCTTCAATGAGCAATTCATTATGATTTTGGGATTGATTTTCTTTTTGGTGATTTGAAAAATCAGCTCCTTTATTCTCTTGAATAGGGTAATACAGCGTCAAAAATCCCCTATCAGGATGTTTCCAGATAATATCGTATATCTGTCTCTCTACCTGATGAAATATTGCTGATCTGTCTTTATCAAGTTCCAATATTTGTTTTTTAGCACTGGGCAAGGATTGATACCACATAACCAGCTTTTCTTTGATTTGTTTTGTGCAATATTGTTCAATATAGTTTTCTGCACTTGTGACTCCTGGTTGTTTTAATTGAGGGGCCAGTAAATCAAATCTTATTTTTTTAATATCTACCTTACCTTTGGAAAGTACCAGGATAAAGTTAAATTCAAAGGGGCCTTCATTGATCAAGCGCCGCTTCGAATATTTACTGAGTTGTTTATGTGCGCGTAAAACCATATTTAAGAGAATTGGTTGGTCTGAATATACTTCAAATATTTTTTGTTTGAGTACATCAAGCCTTGATTCTGTATAGACATTAGTTTTTATCCAGTCGCTGTCCACGCTTAAATATTTGCCAATCCAGCCCTTAAGAGAATTGGATTCGACTTCTTCTGGTTCTTGTGGATCTTCGAATTGTGGCCTTTTAAACTCAAAGAACTTATTCAGTAATTCATCAGCTTGCGTGATCGCCTCAGAATCCAAATAGGCAAAGGATTGGTTAAAAAATGAATTTTCATTTTCTATTTTCATGATCAATGAAAGCAAGTAGTTGGTCAGTTCCAACAACCACTTTCCCGTGGGGCTCTTTTCGGTAACAGATAATTTTTCCAGCATTGATTTAGTGGAAACCAATGGTTTGAGGATTCTTTCATAAATATCCAGATTTTTTCTGGCAATTTGGAGTTTTTCTAAAATGGTAAAGAGATTTTGCAGTTCTTCTTCTTGTTGTGCAGAGAGAGGCTCTTTTTTCACTTTAGGAAGGTTGTAGAGCACGAGCATATAAAAACTATGAACAAACTCTTCATCGCTGTGGTAATAGTCGAGAAGTCCATTATTTCCATTTTTTAGGCAACGGAGTTCTGTTTTCAAAAACCAGTGCAATGCATTTATTTTTATTTGATCTAAATAAAGTTTTCCTTGGGGCAACAAAACAGGTTCTACATTTTTCAAACTTTCTGCATGCCGTGTGATCGTATTTTCATTCATTATTTCTCCAGATGGCAGGAGATAACACGGCCTGTGCAATTGGAATTCTTTACATTTGATAGAAAGCTCACCAAACAATAAATCCCTCATTGTGCTCTTGAATTTCACTGTAATTTCATCCTGGTACCTAGAATCATTCAGTTTTACAATTTTTGGTTGGGAAACGACGCCCAAGTCCAATCGATCTCCCATTTCCTGCTGATAAACATTTTTGTAGACCGGCTTAAAAATATCAACCAGAGTTTGAATATTAACTTTTTGATTATAGGCAAGTGAAGAATTAATGAATTCTTCGATGCCTTGATTCTCTTCTTTAGAATATTGTTTTTGGCCAAATCGTTTCCAGTGACAATTTTTAAGCGCTCTTGCACATTCTTCAAACAGTTTGTTTTCTATCGAAATCACTCCAGTTTTTTTTATCTTAGATTGGATGCATTGGACCATTGCATTTTCCAATAGAATGAACTTTTCCAGGAATGATTGCAGTAATTCACTTTCAGTAGACAGATAAAGTTCTGATAATTCGAAGATTTGCTTTTCTTGAATAGGTCTTTCTAGCTTCCGAAGTTCAGGAGAGCCATGCTTAGCGATCAATTGTTCCAGATGTTTTTTTTCTGCATCAGAAAATTCTTCTCTCCTTTCAAGTATCACATCGAGAACTTGATTCAATTTTTTTACATTCTCCTCATTTTCTTGATTGCTGGAGAACAGTTCTTCATACATTTGTGGAATACCTCGCTGTTCATTCAATAATTGATTTGCCAGGTTTTGTACATACGCATGGTCGACAACATCTTTTTCAGTGATGTATCTTTTTTCATTAAAGATTGCCTGGAAAATTACAGGCAGTTCATCTGCTTTAATTTGAATCGGAGTACCTGATTGTAGAGGAGTAAGGTTTTCCTGGGATTGGAATTTTCGCAAACCTGATGGAGTAAGAGGACATCGTTGCGCTCTCATTCTGTCTGCCAGTGTTCTTGATGTCTCAGAGGGCATATATGTTCTCCAGTAGTATTTTTGTATTTGACCAGAATGATTCAAATACCTCACACAGTACGATTGATTCTAATTTTTTGCTCAATGCGTTTTCTTTCCTGAATAACGTCAGCAACAGTTTCTTCGGTTTCCCTCACTCGGCGATGACGTTCTTCGGCATCTATTCTTTTTTGCTCGGTTATCTCATTTTCACGAATCACTTCTGTTTCCTTACTTTTGGCTCTTTGATTCTTACGAATATTATGCATGTGTTCGTAAAATCGATCAATCATAACCCGTTGGGCGGCTTTAGTGATGCGGTCTCTTTCTGAAAGATGATCTATGGGCATGGAACTCCTTAACTTCAATTTTTTATCAAACCAACATTGTATTCCATCAATTCCAGAAACTCCTGTCCGATAATGCATAAAATATACTAATCCTGTGTTTTTAAAGAAACATACGTTGCTTTTCAATGGTGATGTTGTCTTTTCTTCAATCAATTATTGTTTTATTATACGAAAGTGAGTAAATTACCTATGTATAAAATATCCAATCCTCATACAAGCATCATCAGTCATTCTTCCAATAAGGCCATGAGACTAACGCACCGTATCCAGGATAATATTTGCATCGTAGAGCTTTTTGGTGAGTTGATCTTAGGGCAAGCATATCAATTGATTCCACAAATTGTCGCACTCTTAAGCAATACCGAACTAACAGCACTCGTGGTGAATATGCAGGGGATCACCAAATTTGATTCTGCAGGAATTGCAAGTATTATCACGTTTTATAAAGAGGCAAACAACCGTCAAGTTCAATTTGCGATTTGTCAACTGGGAGAGTCAACAGATATTTCTTTTAGAGCTGTCTTATTAGACGAAGTACCAATCTATAATAACGAACAAGAAGCGTTAGCAGCTTTTTCCCAAGAGAACATATGAATAAGATTTTAATGAACCGTTGTGAGGAAAAAAACAAATGAACGAGAAGCAAAATAATAATTCCAGACCAAGCTGGGATGAATACTTTATAGGGCTAATGGATGAAGTCGCGAAGAGAGCAACATGTGACAGAGGAAAAAGTGGCTGCGTTATTGTGAAAGACAAGAGAATTATTTGTACAGGGTATGTGGGTTCTCCTCCTGGGTTGCCTCATTGTGATGATGTGGGACACATGATGAAAAGGATGGTGGATGAAGATGGTACTGATCGGCAACATTGTGTCAGAACGATTCATGCAGAGCAAAATGCCATCTGCCAAGCAGCACGGTATGGAATTCCTCTGGAAGGTACAACCCTGTACTGCAAAATGGAACCATGCAGGACATGTGCGATGCTCATTGTGAGTGTCGGGATAAAAAAAGTGATCGCTAAAAGAAAATACCACGCAGCCCAAGAAACTCGGGATATGTTCTCACAAGCAGATATTGAATTAATTGTACTGGAAGATCAAATCGAACAATACACAAATCAATAAAAATACTCTGCCAAAATGTCTTCCAATCCCGAAGGCAATGAATATCCACCTGTTCATTGTTCAAGCTTTTTTCTCCTTCAAATACAAAGAGACGGCCCTGTGAAAGAAATCTGTCTTTCTGAGAAATATTGAACTGCTTTTTTCTGAAGATGATAACGTTCTGCTATTTTTTTTAAATCCACTCGTTTTAAAATATCTATGTTGACAGGACGCTTTGCATCTAAGAAAATCAAAGAATAGAGAAACTTTTGAGATATATCAGAATTCAAAAGTTTACAAATGAATTCAGCTTCCTCTTGAGAATCGCAGGAAATGAAGTAACACGTGTCATCCACCATAATTGGCTTTCCTTCAATATTGCTCACAACAGAGAAATTAATATTCTTGTATAGACCAGAGATAGCGACTTTCCATTTTGAAAAGCTATAATCACCAATACCAAATATTGAGAATCTTGATCGTTTTTTATAAATAATACTTTTTCTATTATCTAAAACACTTGAATGGCTTTCTAAGTAACGCCAAGTTTTAGGGGCAGTATCTTGAATCATGTCTGTACTATCACTCATGTGTTTTTGAGTGATGAGAACAAATTTTTTCGGATTGAGGCGTTTATTGGCAAGATCAGAAGATTTTAAGAGTGGGTAAACGTAATCAGGTTCAATTTCTACATCATGCCCGAAACCATTGATGAACTTTCCATCTTTAAAGGAAAATTCCATGACTTTTGAGGCATCATGTTTGATTCCTGATCTCCATTTATAATATCCAATGCCATCTAATTCCCTCAATTCATGATAGTCATCAATGTTAGCGACTAACTCGTTTTCATAAATCCCAAAACAAGAAATTTTCTGCTGAAAACTTAAATCAGAGTAGATGTAAGCGATTTGCTCTTTTTTACCCTGTTCTATGTGTGTTAGAAAAAGGCATGCATCAACAGAAGCATTGAAATGTTTTTTGGCATCAATTAAGTGTATAGAAGAATTATTGATATTAGAATTGCATAACCATAAATACTTCAGTACTTTACGAGCGGTTACTGTTTTACAAAGCATAGCAAGGCACGCTTTGTGAGAATTAATACTCTCTATCAGGGTAATCAGCATCCATTCGGCAATATCAAAATTCGCCTTACCTGTTTTGGCTGCCAACCCAGAAAGTTTTTGAAAATTTGATTTATTTGGTAAATTTTCACTTCCCAAACTTCCTAAAGTAGAATTAGTAATCCAAGGTGGGTTGCCTATAACAAGAATATCGCCATTTTCTGCACGAAAGAAACTTCCCCAATCTTTTTCAAAGAAATCAGTTTCTTCCAGGGAAATGTCAATCGTTTTGTTTAATTCTAGAGATTGTCTCAGTTCATCAACATATTGATTATTGACATCAAACCCATAATACTTGGGAGTATTACCAAAATGATTGATTCCTGCTTTTAAAAAAGAACCCGAACCACATGTTGGTTCCAATACGACCGATGGAGAGGTAGAAATTTGTTTAACAAAATCTACTACATCATTTGCAAGAGAAACGGGTGTCTGGAAATCTCCAAACTCTATTTTTTTCATTCAAAGCCTTACAAGGTAACTTTCCATCCAAATGAGACACTTGAGCCGTTCTCCTTTGAATTGAGATAAACAATTTTTGTAAGTGTATTGAATAGCAGAAATTCGCTGTATTTCAAGTCGTTCTCAATTCAATTGTTTGGATAAAATTGTCCTTTGTCGGTTCTTTCTTTTGTGATATAAGCTGAACACTAAAATCAACCGTCTCCTTTGATGCATGATGGATCTTGCCTCTCTTTTGTTTCAGCAAGGGACCGTTCTTGAAATTTTCTCAAATGAGTATTGATTTCCTCCATGCGAAGTTTCATCCAAGTACAAGTGTGCGCAACTCCCCTCACGGTGCTTATTCCAATTTCTTCGTCTTGAGAACGAAAGACAATAGACGCATAGGCATCACACAAAAACGCACAGTAGTCATTAAATTCGCTCAATTCATCACAAAGATTAATCAAATCACCCATCAAAGAACCATCAGACTGATCCTCATGAAAAGCACCAAACATATTATCTCCATTTGTCATAATATCTCCTCTTTTTTGTTTTGAACCTCAATTATCCTTAAAATAATATTTTTATGAAATTTTTGGTTAGATAAAGAAGCACAAGCAATTTTCACCCACTTGGGATGTTTATGATTATACTGTCAACTACGTAGTTTAGACATCGGGCATGATGGATAACCTCTTATGTCAGGTTGCTGATTGCTATAACGCTAGTCATCGATGATTTTTCCTATGCCTTCGCAATATTGAATAGTATGCGTCGAGACGTTCTCACATTATGTTTGCATCCTCGACTAAATCTTCAATTATAATTTTTTGAATCTCGCCGTTTTCATGACGAAACAAGATCGTTTATTTATCTAAAAAGAATCCAGATACATGCTGATTTTTCATGATAAACAGCTAAAAACTGTTTAATCTCTTATTAGGCTTTCAAATCTCGTAACAATCGATCAAACCCTTTTTGGTATGAATCATGGTCTTTCCAATTGGTAAAATCGCCAATGTGACGAGAATTATAGATGTCTTCCGCCCAAGCTTGATTGGTTTCCATGATCGCCTCATCCAAACGTACTGGAAACAAAACATTGGTTTTGCGTTGACGTTCTTCTTTAAAAGCCGTTTCCACTTCTTTCTCAACCCATTCACTCTCCACTGAATTATCAGAAAGGATCAGCAAGAGTTTGTCATGCACCCGGATAGAATCAGTAATCGTCTGCCGTATTTTGTCACCAATCTTCATATCTTCTGGGGCAAACCAACAACGCACACCATTTGCTTGCAATCCTTCATGAAGCCGTTGTGCAAAGTCATGATCTTTGTTGGAGTAACTGATAAAACAAGAATAAAACTCAATCGCTGATCCAGTGAGTGAGTGCATGTATTCAATAAAGTTATCAGGAACCCCACATCCTCTCAAAAACACTTCGGGAATCTTCCCTTGTGATTGGTAGATAGTATCAATTCCTACGCTAGAGGGTCCCATATGTATGACAGTTTCAAGCCCGTTGACTTCTCGAAGATCCACATTTGCAAAAATAGTGTCCCAGAGACTGGCGTCCCTGAGATTGGCTCTACTGAGATCGGCTCCACCGAAATTGACCCTACCGAGATTGGCTCCACTGAGATTGGCTCCACTGAGATCAGCTCCAATGAGATAGGCATCACTGAAATTGACTCCACCGAGATCAGCCTCCCTGAGATTGACTTTACTGAGATAGGAACCACTGAGATTGGTTTCCCTAAGATTGGCTTCACTGAGATCGGCTTGTTCGCCTGTGCTTTCAAAAGACTCTACCCACTCCTCGTGCTTCTTCAGGATTTCCTGGAGTTCGTCTTTGCTGATTTGTCTCAGTTCGTTGGCCATAATTGTTAGTCTCTGGGTTTGGTGTTATCAGCGATCATGCGGAGCAGATCCACCATTTGGTTTTGGGAATGCTCTAGGTTTTCAAGACGACCTTCGACCTTATCCAAGCGTTGATTAGTTCCTTTGAGTTCTCCTTCCAAATCCTCAAGTTTTCCCTCAACCTTATCCAAACGCTTATTCGCTTCCTGTTGTCCTTCATTCAGTTTTTCAAATCCTGCTCGCATTTCTTGACGCAACAGACGTATCTCCTCTTCAGCCTTGCTGTCATGAAACCCTCCCATGTCTGACGTTGTTTCCAACGCTCTGACTACTTGCTGTACTGCCTGAACGACATTTTTTTCGTTGATGTCATCAGCATTGGGCAATGCGATTCTCATACGATCTCTCCCTTGTTTTGATTCACAAATAGCTTAACAACTTACTTTGTAATAAAAATTATAACTTAATAAGCTATTTGTCAAGGATAATAATCCATTATAAATTATTTTTTATCCTCAAGAATAGCCTGTAATGAATTTTTAAGGTCAAACTCTCGTTTCTTGATGGCCTCAAACTCAACTAAATCCTTCATATAACTTTCAGCCCAATCTGGTAAAGTGTTAACACCTCTCGCCCATTGACTCAATGTAGTTTCTCCAACTTTCATGCGCTGGGCAAGTTGCTTTTGAGTGTATCCCAGTTGTTCACAAGTGGTCTTTATCAATTCTTTTGCCTGACTCATATTTCTTTTATGTAGAGGTTAAAACCTCAGATTAACACTAACCGCGCAACGCACCAGCCTAATAATGTACATTGAGCAGACGAGCTGCTCATGTGGCTCATTATGCTTCTAATCTCGCTTCGTAGCAATCAGTTCTCTGAGCAATGAATTCGTTTCTTTTTGCTCATGGATAAAATCTGTTTTGATTTCATCTAAAACTTTTTTGATCGCTTTTTGCCCTGATTCTAAAGAAGTCAATCGTACTTCAATATCAGTGAGCTCCGTCAACACCCGTAGATCTCTATCAAGTCCTTTATCACCTAGTTGGATGACAACAGTATCTAAACGTTTCACGGCTTCCAGTTGATTCTTCTCTGTAATCTTTTCTGTAGGAATCAATTTCTTAATTGCCATATCTCCTCTTTTATTTCAATCCACGCCCATGGTTTAAACCCTCAATAATTCTTACAGCTTCTTCATCATATTCCTTCGTGGCTTTCCTACCTACCATATTCCTTTTCTCAATTAGGCTAAAAACCTCAGATTACCACTACCCGCGCAACGCACCAGCCTAATCATAAAATTCCAACAGATGCAAGCACTTATGAATATCTAGCTCTTCCCACTCAATCATTGTTCGATGACCGATCAATCGAAAACCCTGGAGTTGCATTTTTGAATTGCTTCAACCAATGCAATGGCATGGACAAAATTTTTCTGTCATCAACTTACACATGCACATATTGAGCATCAACTTTAATTTCTTTTGCTTGAAGCATATTATTCTCCAATTCTTGTAGCTAACCATGTAGGTTGTTTTACTTCATAATCCATCCCACATGGGAGCACAAAAAGCGGTCACGTTTTTAGAAACAGCAATTGCTCCACTTTTTGTACATCGTCGGGGCAATCCACACCCACCCCATCTTGTTGTGCTTCCACACAAAGGATGGGATACCCGTTGTCAAGAATCCTCAATTGTTCCAATTGTTCCGTCAATTCCAATGGAGTCCTCGTCCATTGGTGGAACTGCAATAAAAACTCTCGCTGATACAGATACACACCAATGTGTCTCCAACGAATCAGATGGCGTTCTCTTTCAAAGGGTATCGGTGAGCGAGAGAAATACAAGGCTTCTTTCTGGGCATTGATGATAACTTTAACCACATTGGGATCATGAAATATTTCATCCTCCTCAATTGGATAAATAAGCGTGGAAACTTTGGCAGATTGCTGCTGTTTGGTGTGCTGAACTAGATTTTCTAAATCTCCTGGATCAATCAGAGGCTCGTCTCCCTGTACATTGAGCACCCATTGACATTTGACGGAGGAAATGGCTTCCACAATCCGGTCCGTTCCGGTCTGGTGATTCTCACTCGTCATGATCACATTTCCACCAAAGGCTTGGACAGCCTCCAAAATTCGTTGATCATCGGTGGCAACTAAGACCCGATCAATCGCATCCACCTGATCCACACGCTCATACACTCGCTGAATCATGGGTTTGCCTACAATGGACACCAATGGTTTTCCAGGAAAACGAGAGGATTGGTACCTTGCAGGAATCACTGCTATCACTGAAATCATATCTTTTGTTTCCATTAAATCTTGCGCTATGGGTGATTTACATTAAGATAGACACATATTCTCCACATTCCATCAAACTGATTCCCCTTCATGCCACACACAACATGGAAAACACAAAACACCACTTTCTTCTTGTTTTATGCAGTTGGATTCTTTTGGGTATGCTGTCTTTAGTCCATGCCAATCCAGGCAATACAAATCTTGAACATACGAAAACCAGCCTGTCCTCCAACCTTTCCAAAGAAGATCAACTTTTATTAAAAAAACAGTTTATTGAGCTACCCAGCTCTCCACTCCGTGCTGAAAATTTTCAGGGGATTCCCGTCAATGATGCTCACTCGGAATTGTTCATGTATCAGAACAAATTCATTTTACTGAATTTTTGGGCAACTTGGTGCATGCCCTGTTTGAAAGAATTGCCTGATATGGAGCGTCTGCATCAACAATTGGGAAAACAAGGATTGGTCATTTTGGCGGTTGCTATGGGAGAGAGCAAGCAAAAAGTAAAAAAATTCTTAGAGAGGCGTAATTTGACTTTCCCAATCATGGCAGATCCTGATATGGAAATCAGCCAATTGTATGGTGTCCAAAATCTTCCAATTACTTTTTTGATTGATCGAGACCAGACGATTGTCGGGAGAGCACTGGGACCAAGACAGTGGGACAATCCGGATTTGGTAGAATTTTTTCGTAAAAAAATAAAGATTCCTTAAAGGCTGGAATAAAGCAATATCAGACTCTTGATGAGATCCACTCATCTCTCAATTGCTTAGAACGACTGAGCAATTTAACTAAAGTCGTTCGATCCTCTTCACAAATCGCTTTCCTCATTTCATCCAAAATCTGAGAAAAGTCCTGGAGACTGTTCAAAAGGTTGGCTTGGTTTTCCAGGAAAATGTCTGCCCACATTTCAGGACTGGAAGCAGCGATACGAGAAAAATCCTTCAAACCTGCACCAAAAAAACCCAATATCTCTGGTGAATCCCCTTCCCCAATTGCTTCTACCGTCGCATAGGCCAATAAATGGGGAAGATGGCTGACTTTGCCAAAAATAAGATCATGCTGGTTTGCTGACATCTCATGGACAGTGCTTCCGATAGCACTCCACAACTGTTTTATCTTTTCTAATGCCTTTAAATTGGTATTGGTGGTTGGAGTCAGAATAAAATTTTTTCCATCAAACAATCCCATTCTCGCACTTTGCGGCCCAAACGTTTCTGCTCCTGCAATGGGATGTCCCCCCACAAAACACAAACGATGGTACCGCTCCTTCATCAGTTGCACAATAGGCCCCTTCACGCTACCGACATCTGTGACAATAGTCTCAGAACTCAACCAGGGATGTAATGTTTCCATCACTGACACCACCGCTCGAACAGGAACGGCAATCACGACCAATGAAGCCTGGGAAAGATGATCATTCCATTCTGTAAATGCTTGATCGGCCAACCCCAGTTGTTCGGCACTTTCACAATGGGCTTTACTGGAATCATAACCGATCACACGATTGACCAATTTCTTTTGTTGAACTTCCAGAGCAAAAGATCCACCAATCAACCCCAGTCCAAGCACAGCTACAGTATCAAACATGACACCTGGCATTATTGCTCCTAATTGAAGATTGAGTCAGGCATTCTTGACCTGTTGTTGTTTAATGAGGGGAGCTTTTACACTCATTAAGAGGAGAAGCGGGCTGGCAACATACATAGAAGAATAAGTCCCCACCAATACCCCAATCAAAATGCCAAAAGAAAAGTCATGAATAATTTCACCACCTAAGAAAAATAGTGCTAAAACCACAGATAAAGTGGTTCCGGAAGTCAACAAGGTACGGCTCAAAGTTTCATTGATGCTCAAATTGATGATATCTTCCAGGGCTCTTTTACGAAAACGGGCCATATTTTCACGAATACGATCAAAGATAACAATGGTATCATTCAGTGAATATCCTACCACAGTGAGCAAAGCGGCAATCACAGGCAAAGAAAATTCCTTATTGAACATAGAAAAAAAGCCGACCACAATACTCACATCATGAGCCAATGTCAGAATGGCACTAATACCAAACTTCCAGTGAAAACGAAGTGAAATATAAACTAAAATCAATCCCAAAGAGATCAAAATCGCATACAGTGCACTTTTTTTCAACTCTTCTCCGACTTGAGGCCCCACACTTTCAACACTACGCACTTCCAGATTAGGATAGCCTTGAGACAATAATTCTTTAAGATTTCCTGTCAGTTCTGCTCCCCTCCCCAGAGGATTATCCAATGGTAGTACTAATTTGACCTCGTTGCCATCACCAATTGTTTGCAAACTGACAGATCCCATACCAGGGCGATCAAATTGTTGTCGCAGCTCATCCAGATTAACAACTTTTTCAAACAGAATTCGCACTTGAAAACCGCCTTTAAAGTCGATTCCATAATTCAACCCTTGGTGATACACGATTGAAATCACTCCTAAAACAATCAAAACCGCAGAAACGACTACTGCAATTTTTCTTTTCCCCAAAAAATCTATATTGGTGTCTTCCTTGAGAATTCTCATTTATCCTCTTTTCAAATACTAATGCTTTTCAATTGTTTGCGATTCAAATACACCACTTCAAATAAGAAACGAGTCACCACAATCGCAGTAAACATACTGGCCAGGATTCCAATAGAAAGTGTAACCGCAAATCCTTTGATCGGCCCTCGACCAAACTGCAAGAGGGCTAATGCCCCAAACAGAGTGGTAATATTGGCATCAACAATCGTGAGAAATGCTTTATTGAAACCCTCTTTGATGGCTGCACGAGGATGCCCGGAACGTTTGAGTTCTTCTCGAATCCTCTCAAAGATCAAAACATTGGCATCCACTGACATTCCAAGGGTTAAAACCATGCCTGCCATTCCAGGAAGCGTTAAAGTTGCATCAAATCCTGCCAACACTCCCACGATTAGTACTAAATTGAACAAAAGAGCCACATTGGCAAATGCACCGGAGACTTGATAATAAATCATCATAAAAATGAGTACAACTACCGCCCCAAGAGCCAGCGACATCAATCCCTGCTTTACAGAGTCTTCTCCAAGACTGGCACCAACAGTCCGTTCTTCCCGAATTTCTATAGGAGCAGGTAAGGCCCCTGAGCGTAGCACTAATGCCAAATTACTTGCCTCATCGAGAGTAAATAACCCAGAAATCGACGCTTCTCCACCAGTAATTGCTTCACGAATCACCGGAGCCGATTGTACTTTCCCATCCAATACAATCGCCAGGCGACGTCCTCGATTTTTCTGGGTAATTTTTGCAAAATGTTCGGCACCAATCGAATCAAAAGATAATGAGACATAAGGCTGATTATCATTCTGATCAAACCGCACCTGTGCGTCTCGAATAAATTCTCCTGTCAAAACAGGCTTCTTTTCTAAAACATAAGGAATGCGATTGATCACTTTTTTGGTAGTCGCGTCTATTTCCTCTTCATATTTCACAACAGAGGTCTGGGAATTAAAATTATTTTCCGTGGCATAGTCTTCGACGAGGTAAAATTGAAGTACTGCCGTAATACCAATTAAATCAATCGCTCTTTCCCGATCTGTCAACCCTGGCAGTTGGATGAGAATACTGTTGTCCCCACGCCTTTGTATGGTTGGCTCTGTCACCCCAAATTGATCAATACGATTTCGTATCACCTCCACAGCCTGTTCAATGGCATTCTTTTTAATGCGCTCCACTTCTGCTTCTTCCAGAGTCAACATGACTTGATTGCCAGTTTTTTCCTGCTCAAATTGCACCAGGAATCTTTCATAAGGATCTGCGTCCAAATCTACTTTTTCTCCTGCTTCCAGCTCTATCATCAAGTCCGTTTCACTGACGGTTTCTACGCTTAAATAATCCACCTGGTTGTCAATGAACAGATCTTCCAACTCCTGTGCTGTCCTCTGTAAAACAGCAGTCACTGCCTCTTCAACAATAACTTCAATATCTAAATACATTCCTCCCTGAAGATCCAGACCCAAGTTCACTTTATTACTGACTTCCTGTGGATTGCCTCCAGGTTTGTATGCCTGATAAGTGGGAAAATTATAATACAGACAGACCGCCAAAACCACTAGGATCAGCAATCCTTTGATTCGTACATCCATACCATTTTTCTGAATAAGAGTTTAAATGCATCAATTCGAAATTCAATGATCACTCTTGAGTTTTCGAATTAATCACCCGGGCAATTTGCGGTCGATCCAGCTGAACCCGAACTTTATCTGCAATTTCTACGGTAACCACTGAATCACCTATCTTGGAGATGGTTCCATGAATTCCACCACTGGTGACAACTTGATCACCTTTTTGCAGTTCGTTGAGCATCTGCTGATGTGCTTTTTGTTTCTTTTGCTGAGGGCGAATGAGCAAAAAATAAAAAACAACAAAAATAATTACAAATGGAATCATACTAAAAAGAGGATTCTCCGCCATAGCAGAGGTGCCTTCTTGTGCCATTGCATCTGAAATAAATGGAAACATTTTCTTGTCTTTTCAATTAAGGGAATAAAGAAGGAAATAAAGTACCTGGAGTGTGCAAGATTTTATTTATTTCTTCATCCCTAAGTTAAACGGATAGATCTATCCCTAATTTACTATGTTCACACATCCACAAAGAAAAAATGGAAAATTTAAAAGCTCCAAGGCAAAGTGAGTTGACGATTGAGGATAGAAAGAGGAATGTCGATCACACAAATACAAATGTTTATTATTTTTGTAAAACTGAAATTATTACCATTTTTTTAAGAAAAAATCCACTATTGAAAATGAGATTTCTGAATCTAGATTGGAAATCTTACTGAAATGTGATAGAAACTCAAATCATGTAATTTGTTAGTCATCTTCTATAAAATAAGTTCACTATGCTTTTACAATGCCCTGCCTGTCAATCGGCATATCGAATAGAGTTGGCCTCCCTTCCTGCTGGCCAAAAACATATAAAGTGTAAAAAGTGTCAAACTCCTATTCGTGTGACCTCATCTTCAACAGAGCAACCCGCTTTGCCAAAAAATACTCAAGAGGCTAAAGTTTCTATCCAGTGCAACAACTGTGGAACAAAATACCGGGTTAAACAATCCAGATTATCTGATAAAGTTTCCAAAGTTAAATGCACAAAGTGTAACTCAATCTTTAAAATTCAAGGACTAGCCCACACAAACGATCCATCACCCCAAAACTCTGGCTCACAACAATCCTCAGAGGTTCCATCTTCCGTTTTATCTGATGCAGAAAAAGCTTATTTTCAGGCTGTTGAAATCGTCCCGGGAAAAACAGACGATCTTCCTGAGATACCTCTCGATGAATTTGAAAAAAATGAATTATTCTTAGCACCCGATGCCCCCCTCTCCAAGCAAGCTACCACTCAGGAGAGTCAAAAGTTACCAGAAGTTGATCCTGAATTAATGGAACTTTCTGAGTTACCCAGCTCGTCTTCAAGCCCATCACAACCAGCCAATCCCGCTGACGACAAGACAAACACCTCCTTTGCCTCAGATCCAGGAGTGCCAGAAGAATCTGACCAATCTGCAAATCCTTTTCCATCCCAACGGAGTACGTTACCCATTGTAGAAGAAACACCATTAGACAACAGTACCAACTGGGGAAAACTGACTGTCATTTTACTCATTTTTATGGTCATTTTCCTCGGAATAGCCGGAGCGGGCGCATACCTAGCCCTAAAAGAACCATCATTGTTGAATCAAATCATGAATACTGCCCAACATCCTGTTAAATTTTCAGGGAAATTGGTCAATAGACGCATCAAGAACTTTCCCAGTCGTCAAACATTGGTTGTTATTGAAGGGAAATTACAAAACTTGATGCCAACCTCTGATCAGGTGAGTTGGATCCGCCTCAAAGGATTGGCCTTTGATGAAAACCGACAAATCCTGGAAACTTCAATGGTATATGCAGGCAATATATTAACTCAAAAAGAATTATCAAGTATGGGCCTGGACAAAATTAAAAAATTTTATAAATACAATAGCGGAAGAAACAATTCGAATTTTGAATTAAAAGAAAATCAAGAAGTTCCCTTCCAAATCGTGTTTTTCGATTCTGCTAACCTTTTAAAAAATGTGACTGTCACACCAGTCAGTTATGTGCGACAAGACGAAACGATTTATGTGAGGTCGGGAGAAGAATGATTTGTTTTTTATAATTCTAGCTCTGTTGTTGTCGATGCAGGTGTCTCTTTTTTTGAATTACAATTTATGGCAAGAGAAGAAGAGGCCAATGGTTCAGTTCCTCGTTTAAATTTTTCAAAATATATATTTTTTTCAGAATCGCATGGCCCGGCACGACGTCCAGACTTATGGAGCTTCACAGTGGCCACTCCTTGTGGTTGGACAAAGCGTTTAGTTGGTAAATTCCCTATCACTGATTTCATAAAGTCCACCCAGACCGGTGCTGCCGCTTTTGCGCCAGTCTCTCTTTTCCCCATTGGTGTGGGTTGATCAAACCCGGCATAAACCCCTGTCAACAATTGAGGTATATAACCAATATACCATGCATCCACACTATTATTGGTAGTTCCTGTTTTTCCTGCAGAAGGGCGCTCAATTCTCTTGGCAATTTGTCCAGTACCGCTCCTGACCACATCCCGCATCATTTCAGTAATCAAAAATGCTGTTTCCTGAGAAATGACACGTTTCTTCACAGGAGTGTTTTCTTCCAATACCTTGCCATCTCGATTCTCAATTCTTGTAATATAAATTGGTTCTACCAAAGATCCTTGATTGGCAAACACGTTAAACGCCATCACCATGTCTTCCAAAGTTGCTGAAAAACTTCCCAAAGCGATAGTCAGATTGTTCTCCATTTCAGCAGAAATACCTAATTTCCGGGAATATGCAATGATACGTTTTGGCCCCAAATCTTCTACCAGACCAATCGTAGGAAGGTTAAGGCTTTTCACAAGTGCAGTTCGTAAAGAAACATTCCCCAAGAGTTTGTTTCCATAATTTTTTGGAGTCCAGGCCTCTTCTTCAATATTTTTAGAGTTTGCCTGATAATACCTAGGGCTATCTACCAATACACTTGCCAGGGTGTACCCGGCATCCAATGCAGCCGCATAGACAATCGGTTTGAAAGCAGAACCGGGCTGACGTTTTGCCTGGATCGCTCGGTTGAACTCACTTTGCTCATACTGATATCCCCCCGACATGGCTAAAACATAACCAGTATTCGGATCTACTGACAAAACAGCACCATTGACTGCTGGTTCCTGATGCAGTGTCAATCGAAATCCACTCAATGAGGGGTCCCAATCCACTAGTTTGACCTGCACCACATCCCCCACTTTTAAGATTTGTGATGGTTTTTTAATAAATATCGCATTTTTATGTTGACCCGGTTTACGAACTTTCCATTTGCGTAAGTGTCTCCATTCCAACCAGCCTTCTTCTTGTCCCAGGCTCACCCTGGTAAACGGTTTATCCACCCTAGTTACAATTCCTTGCACAACATTGCCTAAAATTAACTGATTTTTGTGAGTGAATCGGTGAATATCACGTTGCGACAATTCCCCCTGGGCATTCAACTTCAACCTTTCTTTAGCCCCCCGGTATCCCTGGCGTTTGCTCAAATCTAAGATTCCTCTTTGCAAAGCTTCATGAGCATAAAGCTGGTATTCTAAATCCATAGCCAAATGAACTTGTAGTCCACCTTTATACAACGTTTCCGATCCAAACTTATTGATCAAGTATTTGCGCACATGCTCGACATAATAAGCCGTTGCTCCAGATGCACTATCATAGATTTTACTGAGACGAATGGGTTCCCTAGTTGAGGCATCCCGCTCTTCTCTGGTGATAAATCCTTCTTCAAACATCCGACGCAAGACCAAGTCTCTGCGTTCCCTGGCTAATGCAGGATTCACCAGTGGTGAATAAAGCGATGGTGCTGGCAGTAATCCTACCAGCAGTGCACTTTCTGACAAACTCAATTCTTCTGTATGCTTACCAAAATACCCTTGTGCTGAGGCTTCCACTCCTTCTGCGTTCCCTAAAAATACTTTGTTTAAATATAGTGTGAGAATTTCATCTTTTGTAAATTGTCTTTCAATCCGTAATGCCAACAATATTTCTTTGAGTTTTCGGATCAGCTTTTTTTCTTTCGTTAATAGAAACAAGCGAGCCGTTTGCTGAGTCAGAGTACTTGCTCCTTCTACAAAACGCTTGGCTTTGACATTAACCCAAAAAGCCTTGAGCATCCGCACGGGGTCAATTCCAAAATGATAAAAATACCGGGTGTCCTCACTTGCAATCAATGCCTGAATCATGTGAGGAGGGAAATTTTCAAAAGGCACCACAATGCGCCGGTGAATGAACATTTCTTCAATTTGATTACCGTGGCGATCATAGACAACCGTAGGTAGGGCATAATTAGGCTGATGCAATTCATTCAGATCTTGTGGTAACTCTTTGTTCAATTGATATAAAAAATACCCTGCATAACTACCAGCACCAATTCCCACGACAATGACTATCATTATGAGCCATTTTATAAGCCTGAGTATCAATTTGAAGGCAGCTTTCATTAGTGAATTTCCTTAAAATAAAAGGGCATGATCATATTTTTGTTCGATAACAGTTTTCATACATTTGACAGAAATGTTCTCTGAGTTTGTCGAAGAGGACACTCGGATTTTACTTCGACAAGCTCAGCAAACAGAATGGCTGAAAATGCGATCAAGTCCAAATAAACTAACAAACATTGTTTTCTTTTATCTGCAACTGATCCAGCTTTTGGTGAACCAAATCTCTTATCTTTTCTTGCTTCTCCTGAGCAAGAGCATCTAATTTGAACTGCTGACAATATTCCTCAAAATTTTCAGGAATTTCAGCGTATAGATTTTTTAACATTTCCCTTAAAATAGAGGCTTCTTTATAGTTTAGCACACCAATTGCTGTTTCTCGAAATGAGTTTTCTCGTAGTGCACCATCAAAAACTTCTGTTGAGGTATAAGACAAATCAACCACCTTGCACCGGCAATCTCCCTGATGAGGCAAAGGGGGAGCCACTTTTAAACGGAAACTGTCACCAAATCGTAAACCATCATGCTGGAGACATTCTAAGGGCGTATCCACACTCAAAAACGTTTGTATCTCTGATCCGCTAATTGCAGTCGTTGGTCGCTGAGGAAGTTGATACCGTTTAAAAACATTCTTCTTTCTGATATTGTTTATCCAATAAATCAAGGCGATTGCCACAACCACTAGTAAAACCTTGGCCATGTTTTTCAGGTAGAAACGGTAGGAGGGAATTCGCTCTTATGAACAATTCTTATTTGGAAGTCTCTATACAAATTTAAAAGAAAAGTATCTTCAATTTACAAGTGTTGCTAAAAAACGCAAGTTCAGGCATTGTTATAAGGTAGGAATTCATAATCCTTAAAACTACTATTATTTTGCACTTCTTGAAAACTTGGGAGACCTATGAAAGGACATCTGCAAAATTGTTTATGCATGATTCTGATCTTTTCCACATTTTACACGATTACGTTAGCACAGGCACAAAATCCTGGGGAGAACGAAAAGGCTGAAAATAAAGAAAGTCAACAGGAAGAAATACCTTCCTGCCGGGATTTAGTTCCACCTGAGACACCAGAAGACGTTAAGGAGTTGCGCGACTGCATTCGAAAGAGAAAACGGCTCATCGCACAAAAACACAAAAAAGACGTCATCAAGAAGATGGTAGATCGAGATAAAGAACTACGGGAAAGCAAATTAGCTTCCTACTGCATATACGACGCTCGCAGAAATAAGTGTGATCAAATTAAAAAACCTCCGCCAGCGAACCAATAAACATCACGGAGGATAATACCTACTCCATTGAATTTGTCCTCAGCGGCAGCAAAGCAAATTCCACACGACGATTGGCTTGACGTCCTTCTGGAGTTTTATTATCAGCAATTGGTTGATAGGGACCAAAACCGGCTGCAGAAATACGATGGGGTTCGATCTTCACGACATCCACCAGATATCGCACAACATTTGCCGCGCGTGCTGCAGAAAGTTCCCAGTTCGTGGGAAACCTTCTCTTCAAAGCCCCTCCAATCCGACGAGCATCAGTATGCCCTTCCACCTGAATATGCTTATCATGTATTTTTTTCAACACAGCTCCTATTTTTCTCAATACCTTGAAACCCGATGCTTTAATATATGCCTCACCAGAATCAAACAATAATCGCTCATCCAACCTCACGGCAACACGATTGGAAAGTTCCGTCACTTTAACCTTTGCCGACTCCAATTGATCCCTTAATGATAACACCAGATCTTGTCTGGCCTGCTGATCTTCCTGGAAGCGTTCCTGCCATACTTCTATTTCGCTTTCATAGTTTTCCAATTGTCTTTTTAAATCTCCCTGCTGGCTTCTGCTTTTTTTACTTTCATCCAATAGCTTTTGTTCCTGTTGCTCAAATTTTGTAATTTTTAATTCATAATCCCCAATCACTTCTCCCAGCTTTCTGTTCTGAGCAGAAAGTTTCTCCAATTCTGCTTCTGTGTCTAATAATCGTTCTTGTGTTGTTTGTTGCTGTGCTAGAGATCTTTTTTTCTCAGATTGGTTTTTTGTCAACTCATCATTAAGAGAAGTAACAGATCGTTTTAGTTCTTGAATTTCTTGTTCCTGATCATCAACGATTGCTTGCTGCCGCTTGGCTAGAATTTGATACTTTTTTGATTCATCTACTTTCGCCATATACTCTTCTTCTGTGTACTGACAGCCAACATTCATGAGAAGAAGTAACACGAGTATCATCAGATAGATCACAGGCTTGAAATTGCAGTTTTTCATAAAGTCTCTCCTTTTGATGAATGAAAATAGTGACCGATAATTTGGTACTGATCCACTGTTACTTCTCTACAGGATTATTTTACCTCAGAACCATTTTTAAAAATACTCTCAAATTTTTCAATAAATTTTTCAACATCCCCATCAGGCAATTGATTAATTCCTGCAGCCGCTTGTCTTCCTCCTCCTGTAGGAAATTCACGACACAGCACATCAGCTCCTATAGGGTTTTCCAACGGAGAGCGAACACTCACCAGAAAGCTTCCATCCCCATTATCGACCAATAATGCATGAGCCTTATCTGGTTCATCACGGGCAATCATATTACTGAATGTGCCTGCCACGCGCATGCTCCAAGACTCTGGAGGAAAGCAATAAATCACACCTGTTTCACTTTCATTTATTGGAGAATATGACTTCACATTCTCCATATCTTGGGCATAACCTGCTTTCAAATCCAAAAATGTTTTTGAATTTTCACAAAATTCCCCTGGATTCTGATACGCACTGATCGATTCATACAAAGTAACAGGGGAAGCATGCAAATCTTCTATTGTACGTCCATAACTGTTATAGTTAATCAATTCCCCCAATTCACGTAATTGATCTATTTGAAAACTTGATAATCCTAGCGAGGAGGCCAGTTCATGTGCTATCTGGTGAAGGTTATCTCCGAAAGCAGCGGCAACCGCCCAATCACGATACTTGCCATTTAAAAAACGATCCACTAAAACACTGGTACAAACATCAGGTGCTGTATCAATGTATGATTGTAACCTGGAATGGACAGGAATCTCTCCTGAAAAATGATGATCAAAATATTGAATTTCATTATTTTGATCGAGTAATATCAGTAAACTGTCTTTATTGACATCCATTGAGATATCAAGCACGGTAATTGTACTGTCCGTCACTTCACGCAACTGTTTCAGCAATTTTACATCACGCTTTACTCCAGTAATCAGTTTACTCTCTATGGGATTGGCCAATCGCAGTTGGTGCAGCGCACAAATCCCATCGGCATCTCCGTTGAATACATCGTAGTGCAAAATAACTTTCAAAAATTATGCGGATATCAAAAGAATTTGAACACCCATCGAAACAAAAAATAATAAAAATCCCGTAATTACGAAATAAATGGGATCAAATTGGTTGTTTACTGGTCTCTCTGTTTCCATAGCAGCTCCTTATATTGAATTACATAAATTTCTCAAGCAAAGGAGATGCCAAAAATAATAATTTTTTAAGGAGAAAGGCGTTGATTATTTTTTAACCGGTTTCGCAAAAAATGATCCACTAAAACCAAATTGACCATTGCCTCCACAATCGGTACTGCACGTGGCAAAACACAAGGATCGTGTCGCCCTTTCGCTTTCAATTGAACTGCTTTTCCATCCCTTGTGATGGTATTCTGCTCAAAATTGATAGTCGCTGTTGGCTTGAAAGCGACCCGAAAATAGATATCCTCCCCATTGGAAATCCCTCCCTGGATGCCTCCAGATTTATTAGTCCTGGTTCGTACTTCGCCATCTTGTAAAACAAATGGATCATTATGGGTGGAACCGGTCATGTAAACAGACCCGAACCCCAATCCAAATTCAATTCCTCTAGTTGCCGGTAAAGACATCACAGCTTTTGACAAATCAGCTGTCAATTTATCAAAAACTGGTTCTCCCAAACCAGAGGGAGGATTACGAACGACTGCCCCGATAATACCACCAACACTGTCACCAGCTTTTCTCATCTTGTTAATACGCTCAATCATTAAAGCTGCTGCTGCTGAGTCAGGGCATCTCACTGCATTACTCTCCACTTGCTCAAGAGTTACCTGATCCCGATCCACTTCTGCTTTGATATCATGGATTTGCTCCACATAAGCCAGAGTTTCAAGACCACAATGCTGAGTCAAAATCTTTTTAGCAATTGCTCCAGCAGCAACACGGCCTATTGTTTCACGTGCACTGGCACGTCCACCTCCTCTCCAATCTCGTAGACCATATTTTGCCTCATAGGTATAGTCAGCATGACTGGGACGGTACAAATCTTTCAATTCGTCATATGCTGATGAACGGGCGTCTTTATTTTTTACCATAATAGAAATAGCCGTCCCAGTGGTCACTCCATCAAACACTCCTGAAAGCAAGACTGCCACATCACCTTCTTTCCTTTGTGTAGTAATCCGACTTTGTCCTGGTTTTCTGCGATCCAATTCAACTTGAATTTCTTCTTCAGTAATCGGTAAACCCGCAGGACATCCATCAATGACCACACCTACTCCCCCACCATGAGATTCGCCCCATGTTGTAATCCGAAAATTCTGACCAAATATGTCTCCCATGAATATGCCCTACATGTTTGCTTTAAAAATTAATTCGTTTTGTCTTCTCATTTTAACACCAAGTAATTGATATAATTAATTGAAACCAAAGTCCAGGAAAATACTACAGAGAGGAGGATCATGAGCAGATCGAGAAGCTCTCCACAAGATCAGATTAACTTGTAAACCAGATCCTGTTTAGTTTAATATACTCCACAAAAAATCAAAGTGTCACTGTTGCTGCAACCAACTTGTTTTCAATCTGCTATTCAAAACATTTAAAAAGGTTATGTTACTTTGCCTGCGAATTACCAATCTGGCAACGATCCAGCATATTGAGCTAGAGTTAGAAAAAGGTTTTTCCATTTTGACAGGAGAAACCGGGGCGGGTAAATCAATCATCATTGATGCAATCCACCTCATCTCTGGGAAAAAAGCGGATTATTCCCTCATTCGTTCTGGAGAATCCCAAGCTTCAGTAGAAGCCGTTTTTGATATTTCTGCTTTAGACAACATTCAACAATTATTACAAGAATTCAATATTCCCTTTGAGCCTGATGACTTCTCCTGTGAGCTGATCATTCGACGGATTATTCAAAAAAACAACCGCCAGAAAATCTTTCTCAATGACACTTCTATCACTCGTAATAAACTGGAAGAAATTGGTAAATCCCTGGTCAACATTCATGGACAACACGATAACCAGGCATTACTGCAAATTTCTTCTCATATCCATTTTCTAGACGGCTTTGGTCAATTGACTGATTTATGTCGAGAAGTCAATAATCTCCATTACACTTATCAACAACACAAAAAAGCGTACGAAACTTTCAAACAGCAGTTAGCCGAACGCTCTGAGCAAATTGAAAAGCTTTCATTTCAGCAAAAAGAAATTGACGATTTGCAACTGCAACCTGGTGAGGAAAATACTTTAAGGCAGGAAGCAAAAATCCTGAATCATGCCGAAAAACTATCATTTATTTTTGCAAAGGCCCAGGATGAGCTCAATGAACAAGAGGGATCACTGATTGAACGCCTTGGCACACTCCAGCAACAGTTGAAAGAAGCAGAAGCTGTGGACCCTCATTGCACCCAATTCCTGCAAAGTTTAGAAACTTGCCTATACCAGTTAGAAGACCTTCATCGTGATATCAGTAATTACGCTAATCAATATCAAGAAAATCCTGAGCGGCTGGAATGGATCAATCAACGATTGAGTCAAATCCAGGACATTCATCGCAAATACAATGCATCTACTGTTGACATTTTAAAATATTTGGCTCAAATCACAAAAGAACTGGACCAGTTGCAAAATCCATCTGAAAATGAAGAGACATTGTTAGAAAAAGTCAATCTTGCCAGGCAAGAGCTGCACAAAAAATCTGAACGACTATCTAAGCTACGCCATCAAGCGGCCAAGAAGCTGGACCAACAGGTTATCCAGGAATTGCAGCAACTTGGCATGGAAAAAGCTGTATTTGAGACAAAACTTTCTCTGAAAGTCAACCCTGATGACAATCCTGATGCCTATCAATATTCCCCATCAGGCATTGATCATGTCGAGTTTCTTCTATCCGTGAATCCAGGACAAGAACTCCGTAGTCTGGTGAAAGTGGCTTCTGGGGGTGAATTGTCACGAATCATGCTGGCACTCAAAACCATCCTCACTTCCGTAGATCTGGTCAAAACCATGATTTTTGATGAGATCGATAATGGTATCAGTGGACGTGTTGCTGAAACAGTAGGCCATAAATTATGCACTCTTGGTCAAGACCAACAAACCTTGTGTGTCACACATCTGCCACAAATCGTTGCATTTTCCGAACATCATTTTGCAATTACTAAATCCATGCAGAACAATGCCACTTACACGTCCATTGAAATCCTCAGCCACGAGCAAAAGGTACAAGAACTGGCTCGTCTGATGGGTGGATCTGAAATCACTCCGCAGACGATTAACCTTGCTTCTGAAATGTTAGAACGTGCAACACAAAAGATAAATTCATGAAATCTGTTTTTTTTTACACATTACTGTGTTTACTTGGCATCTCTGCAGGACAAATCTTCTTTGGCAACATTCCATTATTTGCAGCCGAAGCCATTCCACACCAGTGGGATCGAATACCAGTCACTTATCTCAATAAAAGAGTAATTGACGGGGATACATTTGATATCGACTTGAATCAAAACCAGCGTTTTGAAAAACGAAAAGAACGGATCCGGCTTTTATATGTAGATACTCCTGAAATTTCAGATTCACCTAAGGGTAAAAACCTCAAGTTTGGGCTACCTGCCAAACAATTTCTAGAACGAATACTTCAATCCCACCATGTGAACCTATGGATCAACCCAAATGAACGTGTTGATCGACATGGTCGACTGCTGGCCATTTTAGAAGTTCGACAACGTAACATCAACTTAGAATTGATTCGACTAGGTTACAGTTATTTTGATACCCGCTTTTCTCTTCCATCCCGTTATCAAGTTTATGCTAAAAGAGAAAGCGATGCATTTACTAATAAACGAGGCATTTGGAGCACCAAGACCTCCCGTCTTATTTATCTGAACCGTCTAAAAAAAGAAGGAAAAACTGTTTATTCTTCAGAAAATAAGCTTTTTATTCCCGAAGTCCTCAGGGCACAAACTCTGAAACTGGATAAGTATCGAAATCGATTTATTATGGTCCAGGGCAAAATTATTAGAAAAAATCTTTCTCACAAAAATTTAGAATTATTATTTCTTCAAAACTTATATTCTCCTGAGGGAGTAAAGGTTGCTTTTTTCAAAAAACGCCAAAAATTATTGAAACTGAATGATTTAAAACCAGGTGATCGTATTTATCTAGAAGGTTTCGTTTCATCCTATCGCGATCACTTAGAAATAATATTACACCGAGGGTACCTTCTTTAGGTAATTTCCAAAT
>JANQHV010000106.1 GCA_028282505.1 SAR324 cluster bacterium
AGAATCTACCCTAGAAATGGATTTTCGATGTCGGTTTTTCAAAATCCCTATATCAGTCTCGATAGGCGTTGGCCAATTTGGAAAACAATAACCGAACCCATGCGTGCACCCCATCGCAATACTAAACTCAGCCGTCTTGAATATCAAAAAATCGCCAAGGATCTCTTAAAAACAGTCGGACTCGATCATTTAAAAGGAACCGAGAAGCCTGCTGAATTATCCATTGGTCAGTGTCAGCGGATCAGCATATTGAGAGCTTTGTCCGCAAATCCGGCCTTGATTGTTGCCGACGAACCAACCTCGGCTCTAGATGTAACAACTGCTGTTGGCATCTATCGATTATTAAGGTCGCGAGCTGATCAAGGCGCATCCATAATCGTAGTGAGTCATGATGAAAATGCGTTGAAAAGTTTATGTGATCGTTTATATCGGCTGAACAACGGACAACTAAACCCTCTTTAGTGAAAACATCATTCAGATTTCCATACCACTGGAGAAATCCATCCCCACAAGCATCCTTTGCTCAAAAAGGTTTCATCGCATCCAGCTACGATTTCCCGAGAGGCATTCTCTGATAGAATTAGTTTGCTGGGTGAAGAAACTCAATCTAAAATTTTGACAAAAAACTCTTGAAGTGGTATTTAAATCACCATGTGTGAATATTGTGATGAAAGAGCCTATGCAAAGAACCGCTCAAGTATTGCGCCTATTAGGCGATGAAAACCGTTTACGGATTTTAAGATTATTGGGTCAAACCCCACTCAATGTCAGTGAGATGACATCGATTTTGGGGCTGGCTCAATCTGGAATTTCTCGGCACCTTGGTCAATTGCGTCAGATTGGTTTGGTCAAAGAGAACAAAGAGGGTAATTGGACTTATTACCAAGTGGTTGAGCAAGAGAGCCTGGATTCTGAGCTTCAACAGGTTTGGGAGGCATTGCAAGAACCGTTATCGAAATGGAAAGATGCTCATCATGACGAGGTGCGGTTACGTGAAGTGTTGAACCAACGCAATGTCGATGGTGTTGGATTGAACGAACGTCTGCTAGAACCTGGACAATCTTGGGCTGCTTGGGCAAGAGTTCTGGGGGTGCTGCTGCCCGACTTAGAGGTTGCAGATTTGGGGTGTGGCGACGGAACGCTGACTTTAGAAATGGCGCGTTTTGCAAAAACGGTCGTTGGGGTGGATCTCAATCCAGAAACTCTGGGCATTGCTAGACAACGCATTGCACGGATGAATGTGTCCAATGTTACTTTGTTGTCGGAGCCGTTAGAATCATTATCCATTGCAGAACATCAGATGGATGTCGCATTCTTTTCGCAAACGTTACACCATTTAGAAACCCCAACCTTAGGATTGCGAGAAGCACATCGTATCTTGAAACGACATGGGCAAGTCCTGATTATGGAACTGGACGAACATCAAGAAATCTGGGTCAAAGAGAAAAAAGGGCATCGTTGGTTAGGATTTAAACAAGAACAACTTCAAAGTATGATGCAAGAAGCTGGATTTCAAAATATTCGTATAGAACGAATGCCAATTCAGAAAGGGGAACTCTTCCAGGTATTGTTGGCATCTGGCAGAAAATAAACAAATATATACTTCTATGGAGTTAAATCTTCACTTTTACCAACAAGACCCTCCCTTTGGTAAAGGGAGTTGGAGGGATTTTCAAAAGATCAAAAAGTGAAATATTAACCCGTTCAGAGTATAACCATTAACCATCTTGTTCAAAGGGATTCTATGAGAAATCAAGAACTACAATATACCACTTCCAGTGCTCCTAAACTGTTGGAGCTCTTTAAGAATCAGATAGTGTTCCTTGATGGAGCAATGGGGACCTGCATACAAAAGTTCAAACTGGAAGAAGAAGACTTTAAGGGGGAACGATTTAAAGACCATCCTTCTATGTTGAAAGGGAATAATGATCTCCTGTGTATCACACGTCCTGACGTGATTGAGGAAATCCATTATGATTTTTTGAAGGCGGGAGCCAACTTAATTGAAACAAACACCTTCAACGCGACCTCTATTTCCCAAGCCGATTATGATTTGCAATCAGCGGTGGCTGAAATCAATCAAGCTGGGGTTGCTGTAGCCCGTAATGCGATTGAGCGTTATCAAAAAGAAAATCCAGACCATCCTTGTTTTATTGTAGGGTCGATTGGGCCGACAAATCAAACCACCTCGCTTTCTAAAGATGTTGAAAATCCTGCGCATCGGGATGTGACCTTTGATGATGTGCAGCGGTCCTATTACGAGCAGGTCAAAGCCTTGGCTGAAGCGGGAGTCGACATCTTAATGCCTGAGACGAGCTTCGACACATTGAACATGAAAGCCGCCATCTATGCCATTGAGCGATATTTTGAAGAAACTGGGACTCGTATTCCTGTTTCTATTTCAGTGACGATCACCGACGCGTCGGGGCGAACACTTTCAGGACAAACTTTAGAAGCGTTTTATAATTCGGTTTATCACGCTCGTCCTTTGACGCTTGGAATCAATTGTGCTTTTGGAGCTGCCCAGATGAGGCCTTATATCGAGGAACTGGCAGGCTTATCGCAATCTTATCTCGGATGTTTTCCTAACGCGGGCCTTCCCAATGCGATGGGGGAATACGATCAAACTCCTGAACAATTCGCAGAACTCGTCGGAGAATTCGCGGACAATGGGTGGCTGAATATGGTCGGGGGGTGTTGTGGAACAACTGCGGAGCATATTGGGGCTTTAGTCAATCAGGCCAAAGAAATAGAACCACGCCGCATTCCTGAGAATGAAGACATTCCACGATTTTCTGGGTTAGAGCCTTTGAATATTACCAAAACGTCCGGTTTTCAGGTGATTGGCGAGCGAACGAATGTCACGGGGTCTCCCAAATTCAAAAAGCTGATTCTTAATGATGATTTTGATAGCGCGTTAGCCATTGCCAAACAACAGGTCGAAGCCGGAGCTAACATCCTTGATGTCAACTTTGATGAAGCCTTACTCGATGGAGTGGCATCGATGACCCATTTTCTCAATTTACTAGCCTCAGAGCCGGACATCAGTCGAATTCCCATCATGATTGATAGTTCCAAATGGTCTGTCATTGAAGCGGGCCTGAAATGCATTCAAGGGAAAGGAATTGTGAATTCGATCAGCTTGAAAGAAGGAGAAGGCCCCTTCTTAGAGCAAGCTCAGAAGATTATGAAGTATGGCGCGGGTGTTGTGGTGATGGCCTTTGATGAGAAAGGGCAAGCTTCGACCAAGGAAGATAAAGTCCGGATTTGTAAACGGGCCTATGATTTGTTAACCCAACAGTTGGATTTTGATCCGAATGATATTATTTTTGACCCCAATATCCTCACCGTTGGAACTGGAATCGAAGAACATAATGAGTATGCAAAAAACTTTATAGAAGCGATTCCTGAAATCAAAGCGCAATGTCCTGGGGCTATGGTGAGTGGAGGGGTGAGTAATATTTCCTTCTCGTTTAGGGGAAACAATCCAATCCGAGAAGCCATGCATTCGGCATTTCTATACCATGCCATCAAAGCCGGTTTAGATATGGCGATTGTGAACGCGGGAATGTTGGGTGTGTATGAAGAAGTGCCTAAAGATTTGCTAGAGCTGATTGAGGATGTGCTCTTTAATCGTCGTGACGATGCAACGGAGCGACTGATTGAATTTGCTGAAAGCTATAAATCGGAAGGTAAAGTTCAAAAGAAAACCGATGAGTGGCGACAAGGGACCGTAGAAGAACGATTGAGCCATGCTTTGGTCAAAGGAATTGTCAAATATGTGGATGAAGACACGGAAGAAGCTCGTCAAAAATACCCACGTCCATTAGATGTCATTGAAGGGCCTTTGATGGATGGTATGTCCATTGTGGGGGATCTCTTTGGTGAAGGAAAAATGTTCTTGCCCCAAGTCGTCAAGAGTGCCCGGGTGATGAAAAGATCAGTCGCTTATTTGATGCCTTTTATGGAAGAGGAAAAGAAGAGTTTAGATTCATCGGTCACACAGCAGAAAATCCTTTTAGCAACCGTTAAAGGGGATGTTCACGATATCGGAAAGAATATTGTGGGCGTGGTGTTGGCCTGTAACAATTACGAAGTGATTGATATGGGGGTGATGGTCCCAAGTGAACAAATTCTTGCAGAAGCCAAGAAACAGAAGGTGGATATCATTGGTCTTTCTGGATTGATCACACCGTCCCTCGATGAAATGGTCTATGTGGCCAAAGAGATGAAACGTGAAGGCTTTGATGTCCCCTTATTGATTGGTGGAGCGACGACGAGCCCTGTACACACTGCAGTGAAGATCGTACCAGAGTATGTAGAGCCGGTTGCCCATGTGACCGATGCTTCCAAAGTAGTTGGTGTCGCATCGCAGCTGTTGAGTGAAACGCAAAAAGAGTCGTTTGTCCAAGCTCTTCAGGAAGAACAAACCAAGAAACGTGAAGCTTATTTGAATAAGAACGCTCAGCGTAAATTGTTATCTCTAGAGAATGCTCGTCAAAACAAATTTGCTATTGATTGGGAAGCAACTGAAATTGGGCAACCCAGGCATCTCGGGATTCAAGAGTTCAGTAATATCACGGCCAAAGATCTTTTGCCTTACATTGATTGGACTCCTTTTTTCCAATCATGGGAGCTTTCAGGTAAATATCCAAAGATTCTTGAGGATGCTGTTGTTGGAAAAGAAGCTCAAAAGCTTTTTGAAGATGCTCAGAAACTCATGGATGACATCGTTGAAAACAAACGCTTGCAACTGAACGCGGTGATTGGGATTTTTCCAGCAAATAGTGTGGGGGACGATATTGAAGTGTATGATGATGAAGATCAAAGTAAGTTGCTCACTACCTTTCATACTCTGCGCCAGCAGATTGATAAAGGTAGTGGAAAAGCCAATTACGCTTTAGCCGATTACATTGCTCCCAAAGAATCTAACAAATTAGATTTCATTGGAGGGTTTGCAGTGACCTCTGGGCATGGCGTGGAAGCATTCGCAAAAACCTTCGAAGATGCTCAAGACGATTATAATAGTATCATGGTTAAGGCGTTGGGAGACCGTTTGGCAGAAGCCTTTGCGGAATATATGCATGAGAAGATTCGAAAAGAGCTTTGGGGATATGCTTCTGAAGAAAAATTGGATAATCAATCCCTGATTTCTGAAAAGTATCGAGGTATCCGTCCTGCTCCAGGGTATCCTGCCTGTCCGGATCATACAGAAAAACGAATTCTGTTTGAATTGTTGGATGTCGAAAAACGAACGGGAATCTCTCTCACTGAAAATTATGCGATGACTCCGGCAAGTTCAGTGAGTGGGTTGTATTTTGCCCATCCGGAAGCTCGATACTTTCCCGTAGGAAAAATATCTAAAGATCAGGTGGAAGACTACGCAACGCGTAAAAGTATGTCAGTTGACGAAGTCGAACGTTGGTTATCCCCAAACTTGGGATATTGACTACAGGGTATGATCATAATGCTGTTCACTAACGTGTCATCCCGGATCGGAACGCCGACCGCTTGTCCGGGGTCCATACCTCGTCTGGAACACTTGGATTCCGGGTCATTGCCCGGAATGACACAGAGAGACGACCAAGAGTTTGCAAAAAAACTGGACCAAATATGACCAAGCCCTGACTACATTACCCAACCTGGTGAATTTTAAGACACACTCTTATAGCTAAGCTAAGCAGGCAAATAAGTCTTCTTCCCAACTACTAAGGATGTTTGTCGCAATAAACTCAATGGAACTTTCATTCGCTTCATCAAGCTCTGTTTCTGTTAGGCAATCATCAGTAAAATTATAACCAAATATGCCATTTACCGTGATAAAAACGGCTTTCATGCGTTCCACCTTGAGATCATTAAAAAAAGTTAATAACTTTTGGCGATCAAACAATTTGTTGGCTGAAAAACGCCACCCAATGCTTTGATAACCAGCACCCTTGTTGGTGGCTTTTAAATAACCAGTCTCAGGAAGGGGTGCTGGTACAAGGGGTTCTGTCGTTTCACTAATGGTTTTACGATGACTGGTTTGCGGCAATGATTTAGTTTTGCCCTTCAGCAAATCTATGGAAAATTCTCCGTTGATTGTATACATCACTCGAACTTCGGGTGCACCTTTTTCCTTAGCATATTTTTCCAGGTTAGCATGATCTTGTGCTTTATAAAGATCCTGTTTGTTACCAATTAAAATATCTGCCATCCCAATTTGCTGATTGAACGAGTCGTGCGCTGTGTAGCGAGTTTCTGTTAATTTGCGGGCATCCACCATGACAACAATGGTTTGAAGGGATATCACATTGCGGTATTGATCTCCTGACAGAATCGTTAATGATCTTAGAGGATGTCCAGCTCCAGTAGGCTCGATCAGTAACCGATCTGGTTTAACGTGTGAAAGTAGATAGTTTATCGCTACCTGCATTGGCAACCCACCTGAAACGCAGCACATGCAGCCGCCAGGCACTTCCTTAATAAAAACGCTTTGTTTTTGATTCACCTGGCCTTGAAATAAACTTCCGTCCACTCCAATTTCTCCAAACTCATTGACTAACACCGCCCAACGTTCATTAGCGGGTTTCTGTTTTAGCAAATGCAAAATGGCGGTTGTTTTACCTGCTCCAAGAAAACCGGTGATGATATTGGTGGGTACGTTTCTAATTCGTTTTTTCGTTTTCATAGATTTGAGTTGATTTCTGATTTTTTGAAAAGCATCACTTTATGCATGCTCCTTCTAAAACGCTGTATGCTAAGCCCATTTCTTTTGCTATCACTACAGTAAAACGCTTAGGAACGTGAAGGAAATAACATGGAAAAGTTGCGTAGAATATTTTTTGAGAGTCAAGGCACTTGATTGTCCTCATACTGCAGTATGAGGACAATTAAGCAACGCAGAATCTCGAAAAAAGGCGGGGCGGCCATCCGTCAGCAAGATTTACATGTTATTTTTTGAATGTTCCTTATTTTATGATCCATTCAGCCTAAGTTTCAACCATTCGTAAAGCTTCTTCTATTCCTGATTCGAGTTGCCGGAGCCTGTTGAATTCTTCCAAAACCCGTTGTTCCAAATTCTTATAGTTGAGAGTAAGTGTTCGTTGGCAAATGCTGTACCCTTGACCTATCTGGTATCCCTTCCACTTCTTTATACG
>JANQHV010000181.1 GCA_028282505.1 SAR324 cluster bacterium
ATTGTCGTCAACAGCACACTGGGTCAGGGCTCTACCTTTTTTGTTTGGCTTCCTTTAAAGTGGGGCACTGCGGCAGATCAGGAATCTTCTTCCCTTCCTCCACTTCCAAACTCTGTCCAGAAACAACTACAGCAAGAAACAGAAAAATTAGCTGAATTTCCAATTTATTATATCGACCAGATTGTCGTACAGGCCGAAAAAATGATCCACATGTGCGAAGGTTTCAACTCTCACTATCTTGAAACTTTGGAACAAATCATTGAAACTGCCTGCCAGGGAAATCAGGAACAATTTATTGCACTCATCCGGCAAATGAAGTACTAATTTGTCGTTATCATGAAATTAAGAATCAGGAAGAGCATCCTTGTGTTTTTCGTGGACTATTCCTGCGAAAATCAATTATAGTTCCTCCAAAAGTTTTTTTTGAGAAATGCCAGCTGGTGATACGTTTTTTGATGTTACCCACGAAAATCACAAATTGACCAAGTACAGGTATTCACAATAGAGTGTACAAATTCTTAATCTTAATTCCTCAATTTCGAAAGATTAAGAGTAAGATTAGGATTAAGAGTAAGACGTCACAACAAGAATTTGAACACTTATTTCTGATTAGCAGTACTAAGACACCAGCAGCAAAAATCCATGTTTTTGTGTTTTTCGTGGACTCCAATAAAGAGACAAGTATGAACGATGCCATTACCTATGATGATATTCTGTTAGTCCCCTCCTACAATCACTGGGAATCCCGCAAAGTCGTTGACATTTCGATAACCGACAAAACTCAAAAATTATTCCTGGAGCTTCCGGTGATGACATCGAACATGGACACCATCACCGAAACCAAGATGGCTAATTTCATTGGTAAAAAGGGGGGGATTGGCGTATTGCATCGCTTCTTATCGATTGAAGACAATGTCCGGATGTACAAAGCCTGCAAGTGTCCAACCTTTGTCTCCATTGGATGTGGTGCTGAGGATTTGGAAAGAGCCGAAGCCTTGAAAGACGCAGGTGCTCATTTATTCTGCATTGACGTCGCCCATGCCCATGCCAAGTACGTGGGCCGCACCTTGAAGCGTATTCGAGACATGTTAGGAAAAGAAGCCTGCATCATGGCAGGCAACGTGGCCACTTATGCTGGAGCCGATTATTTAGCATCTTGTAGTGCCGATATGATCAAGGTTGGGATTGGCGGAGGATCGGTCTGTACCACCCGCATCAAAACAGGCTTTGGCGTACCCAATCTGACCGCTATCAAAGAATGTGCCCGAGTGGATCGCTCCATCATTGCCGATGGTGGCATTCGCAATCCTGGAGATATTGTCAAAGCATTGGCATTTGGCGCCGATTTTGCGATGATTGGTAGTATGCTGGCTGGTACTACTCCAACTCCTGGAAAAGTATTGACCCGGAAAGACGAAAATGGAAAAAAAATAAAAATAAAAGTGTTTCGGGGGATGGCCAGTAAGGAAGTGCAGGATGACTATCATGGAGGACTGACTGATTGGAAGACGGCAGAAGGCATCTCGACGGAAGTTCCTTATCACCAGACAGAAGAAGCTATTATTGCGGATATTATTGGGGGCTTGCGATCCGGACTGACTTATGCGGGAGCTTCCACCATCAAAGAATTGCAAAGGAAACTGGACTATGTGAGGGTGACACCGGCAGGACGGACTGAAAGCCTACCGCATAAAATATTATAACTTCCCATTTATTTTTCAATTTTTGTGATCTTGAAAAGGTCTCTGGAGTGAATTGCCAAGAAACTTCCTTTTATGCAAAGGTGCCTGGATATTTTTCCATCACTTCATCCGGAGAGGTATTTTGCATGGCTCGCCTGATTTGTCGCACTGCTTGCTGAATGCGCTCTTCGTTCTCCACCATGGCAATTCTTAAATAACCTTCTCCTTCGTCACCAAATCCAATTCCCGGTGATACGCAAACATCAGACTCATGCAGTAGAAATTGACTAAACCGGACACTACCCACGTGCGAGTATTCTTCAGGCATAGGAGCCCAAGTGAACATGGTTGCTTTCGGTTTGTTGATATTCCATCCAGCTTTATTGAGACCACTGACCAACACATCCCGACGAGACTCATAGATGGAAGCGAAATGGGCTGGCGTTTCTTCCCAATGTTCGCGAAGGGCAATAATTGCCCCCACTTGAACCGCCGTAAAAATGCCGTAATCGTAATATCCTTTGATCTTCTCCAGTGCCTTGATGATATCAGGGTTCCCCAGGCAAAATCCAATTCTCCAACCGGCCATACTGAAGGACTTGCTCATCGAAATAAATTCAACCCCAACTTTTTTAGCATCCGGCACTTCGAGAAAACTGGTTGACCGGTGCCCATCAAAGGTGATATCCGCATAAGCAAAGTCGTTGACCAGAATCACTTCGTTTTTAACCGCAAACTTGATTAGTTCTTCAAAAAATTTCCGATCCACGACGGAGGTTGTGGGGTTGTGTGGAAAATTCATGAACATCAGCTTGGGCTTCGGCCATAACATCTTAAAGGTCGTGAATAAGTTGGAAATGAACTGGTCCTGATCTTCAAACAACGGAACGGTGATGACATTGGCTCCTGCGATAATCGCACTCCAGATATGAATAGGAAAGGAAGGAGATGGTACCAAAACAGAATCTCCAGGCCCCAATAACGCTAATGATAAATGCGAAATTCCCTCCTTACTGCCAATGGTTGCAATGATTTCTTCCTCTGGTTTGAGAGTGATACCATATTTTTTTTGGTAGAATTTTGAAGCTTCCACAAGCAACTGTGGAATTCCCTTGGATGAAGAGTACCGATGGGCTTTCGGGTCAGTCAGCACTTCTCTAGCTTTCTCAGTCACTTCATGTGGTGCCGCTTTGTCAGGATTGCCCATACCCAAATCGATGATATCATGCCCCTCTCTTCGGAGTTGGGCTTTGAGGGAATTGAGTTTTCCAAAGAGATAGGGAGGTAGACGCAATAATCGATCAGAAACTTGAATATTCATGAATTAGACTCCGTGGGTTCTAATGGTTTAGTAAATTGATCAACGTTTGACACGGTATCATCGCTTTAGCACCTGTTTGAAAAACCTGATTCTGCTGCAAAACCGTCTCATTGGCGTCTGTTTTGAGAAAATTTTCGTTAAATAGGCCGACTATTCGCCTTAAATTTTCTCAAAAATCCGC
>JANQHV010000196.1 GCA_028282505.1 SAR324 cluster bacterium
ATAGCGAAGAATCTATCATATATCCGCCATTTAGAGATCCTTCGCTTCACTCAGGATGACATAAAAAACAAGATTTATGAATTCTCTAATGGGCTCTTATCATGTCATAATTGTTACCGAATTATTCAGCACAGAAGAGTACTATTTAATTGTTTATGGTTAGGATTCTGGTTCGACAGGGTTAAGGAATAATTTGCGAAAAGGCATAAGCAGATCTTCCAGAATCAAGTACATGGCCGGAATCAAAAGCAGGGTAATGAAAGTGGCCAGCATCACGCCAAAACCGAGGCTGATTGCCATAGGAATAAGAAACCGTGCCTGAACGGACGTTTCAAAGATCATGGGTAGCAACCCAAAGAAAGTCGTCAAGGACGTCAGTAGAATGGGACGGAACCGGCGCATACCCGCCTGGATAATAGCATTTTTCAGCGGGGCCCCTTCACTACGGGCTTTATTGATAAAATCAACCAGGATCAAGGAGTCATTGACCACAATTCCGGAGAGGGCAAGCACCCCCATCAAACTGATCAAGCTGAGGTCATAGCTCATGAACCAATGCCCAGCTAATGCTCCGATCACCCCAAAAGGAATAGCAATCATGACGACAAAAGGCTGAAAATAGCTGCGAAACTGCAGAGCCAGTAGAAAATAGATCATGAATAAGGCATACCAGCCTCCTTTAGCCAAGCTTTGTAGGGATTCCTGCCTACTTTGATTTCTTCCAGCAAATGCCGTTTCCAATTGAGGATAATCTCTGCGAAGTTCTGGCAAAATACCATTACGCAAACTTGCCATGATTTCCACAGTATTGGCAAGCTGTGAATCCACCTTTGCTGTCACATCCACCACACGTTTGCCATTTTCTCGGTTGATCTCACTATAAGAATGCCCATGTTTGAGAAAGGCAACACGAGAGAGAGGTACCTCTCCTCCTGAGGGAGTTTGGACGATCAAGTCTTCCAGATTTTGGAGATACTGACGTTCTTCAAGCGGATAACGCAACATGACCTTCACCTGGTTGCTGTCACGCTGGATTTGCAAAACCTCCAGCCCTTGAAATGCGGCTCTCACCTGCTGAGTCAATCCAAATGTTGTCATGCCAAGTAGGTTGCCCTCAGGCTTCAGTTGCAGTTGGATTTCTGGTTTCCCTTCAGCATGACTGTCTTCGATATCACTCACTCCTGAATACTCACTTAAGTGATTAGATAAACGAGTGACGGCTTTTTCCAATGTCTCGTCATCAGGATGAATGAAGCGTACATTCAAATCAGACCCTGCCCCTGGGCCAAGGCTGAAACGGAAAGTAATGGACTCTACCCCTGGAATGGCTCCCACTTTTTGTCTCCACTTGTTCGAGAATTCTCTTGCAGAAAATCCCCGCATATCCAGGGAATGTAAATAGACCCGAACACTGGTCAAATGACTTCCACGATTGCCTCTTCCCCCCAGTCCACCGACGATACTGAAGATACCACGAGTCGCTGAATTTTCGTGCAGTTGTTCATATTCCGCAATCAATTCCTGTGCCGCAGCAACCACTTTCTCATTGGCCTGACGGGTAGTGGAAATGGGGGTTCCAAAAGGCATGGTGACAGAGGCAAACACCTGATCACTATCAATTCGGGGAAGGAATGTAAACTTGAGGTATCCACCAACGGTAGCCCCTCCCCCAATCAGAAGTAAAAAAATCCCAATGGCCAGGGTGGTGTAGCGAAATTCAAGTGCTTTTGCCAGAATTTTTTGATAGGGGCCATGAGTGAACTTTTTTAACCCGATGCTGGGATAGTTCCTTATTTTTTCAAACCACCCCAATATTCCTTCTTGATGGGATGAGCCTTTTTTAGAATGAGCGAGGTGGGCTGGCAGGATATACATGCATTCCAGCAAAGAAATGAGCAGTACGGCAATGACGATCAGAGGAATAGCTTGCATGAATTTTCCCATGATCCCTACAATGAAGAAAAACGGTGAGAAGGCTACTACCGTGGTCAAGATAGCAAACACAACAGGCCCCCCTATTTCAATGGCACCTTGGATGGAAGCATCAATTTTTGACTTCCCCATTTGCTGATGGGAATAGATATTTTCTCCAACTACGATGGCGTCATCAACAACTAACCCTAAGACCAGAATGAAGGCAAATAGAGAAATCATATTGATGCTCACATCCAAGGCTGGCATCATCAACAAGGCGCCAAGGAATGAAATGGGAATTCCCATCATGATCCAGAAGGCTAATTTCAATTCGAGAAACATGGTGAGTAAGATCATGACCAGAATCAATCCCAGCTTGGCATTGCGTAACAGCAAATCAATCCGTTCATCCAGCACAATGGAGCGATCCTGCATCACATCGATTTCTACACTGGCGGGCAACCGGGCTCTGATTTCTTCAATACTCTGGCGGACCGTTTTGGCGACTTCTCGTGGGGTTTGTTGTCCCACTCGATAAACTTCCAACAAGACGGCACGTTTGCCATTGAATGTCGAGTAGCTATTGACTTCTTCAAATCGATCTTCGATGGTTGCAATATCCTGCAAGAGCACCTTTCCTTCGTCTGTAGAAAGAATCGGGATTTGGGCATATTCGGCAGCAGTGTAGCGTCTTTCTTTGGTGCGAATGAGAACATCTCCCCCTGATGTCTTCAAAGTTCCACTGGGAAGGTCAAGAGTGGATTCCTGAATCAGATTAGATACTTGGGGTAAGGTCAGGCGATAACGTCTCAGTTGTTCCTGAGAGATTTCAATGGCGATTTCATAATCTCGAACACCAGCCAACTCGACCTGGGTTACATTTTCTTTGCTCAAAAATTCATTTTTTACGTTCTCGGCTATTTCCCGCAAGGACTGTTCCGCTACTTCACCAAAGACAACAATAGTCAGGACTTCCCGTTTACGTCGAAGCAGATTAACAATGGGAGTTTCAGTATTGTCTGGAAACGTGGAGATGCCATCTACTGCGGATTTGACATCATCGAGAATACGAGCATTGTCTTCTCCTTCTTCCAGTTCCAGGGCAATCCGACCGGCTCCCTCATAAGCAGTGGAAGTAATGGTTTTGATGCCTACGGTTCCTTCGATTGCTTCTTCCACAGGAAGAACAATACTTTCTTCTATTTCGGCAGGAGTGGCTCCCTTGTAAGGTACGACAATAGAAATGAGGTCCAATTCAAATTCGGGAAAAACTTCCTGTTTGGTCGAACGTATACTGAACAGACCACCAACAATGAGAATGAGCATCAGCAGATTAGCAGCAACGGGATTCTTTGCCATGGACTCGACTAACTTTATCATGCCTCCCTCCGTTGCTTGTCCGGTTTGCGTTGTTTGGTTTCTGCAGCAGTGCGAACTTTCATACCGGATGCTGCTCCCTTCAGTGGAGACAAGATAAGCTGTTCTCCTTCTTGCAATCCCTGAGAAATAAAAACTTCATCTTTATTAACATAGGTGACCTCGACTGCACGTATTTCCAAGATTTGCTTATTTTTCAAATAGACCGTATTTTGATCGCGCAAGGCATAAGCAGGAATAATAAAAACATCTGTCAGAGTTTCTGATGGAATGACGACGTCCACAAAAGAGCCGATAAATAATGGAATACTAGCCTCCTCTTTGGGGACACTGAGACGAAACGGATCGTTAACCTCAATCATCAACTGTGCCATCATTCCTTTGGGAGTGAGTTCCAGTAAGTTTCGTTTGACAATCGCCTCCCAGGATTGAGAACGATGACCATAAGTGAGTGTTACCTTTGCTGAAATTTCCAGATTATTTGGAGATTGCTGTATTGGCAATCGAGCCATTTCTCGCAACGGCAAATCCACCCGGACCTGAGCCTGATCACTGCCAATGATGGTAGCAAACACAAAGCCAGGGGTAACATACTGGCCGATAGAAACTTCTTTGGTTTGGACAACTCCATTGAAAGGGGCTGCCACTTCTGTATAGTATCGATTGGCTTCGATGGTTGGATTGATCTTCAGCAGGATTTCTCCTTTTTGCAAAAAATGTCCCTCCACCAGAGTCGGGTTGATCTGACTCACGACTCCTGATATCCTTGATGTCAGGGTGACTCGTTCTTTGGCATGTACCATTCCATGAGTGTTGATCTGGATTTCCCTGGTTTCTTTTCGAAGTGTCTGCACTTCTACTAAAGCGCCCAAAAAGGGCCTTGGTCGATTCTTGGCCTGTGGTTTATTCACATAAAAATACCAAAAAATTCCTGCTCCCAAGGCTAAAAAGAAAAGAGGAAGTATGATTTTTAAGGTAAGGTTCTGAGTTTTAGACATAGGATATTGATGTTACTACAAGAGTGATTGGGGGTTATTGAGGTATTGGTTGATCATACTCCTCGATTGTTTTTTTACCAGACAATTTAAGAGCCTGTTTAAAAATTATGTTCCTGCTTGCTTGTCTTTTACAACGAAAACGGCATTGCTTGATTTTCAAATAAACTAGCCGTCCACCTCGATTAGGATTTAAGAGTCAGAGTGTAACAACAAGAATTTGAATACTCATTTCTGATTAGCGATACTTAGTTTAACCAGACAGAATTAGGACAATATCTTTATCCTATGTTCTTGCGTTTAATCATACTTCTTAATTTTGCTTAAGGCTTTAGAAAACCTTGCCCAGCACCCCCTTCAAAGCATGGTTAATACAAACAGCAACTTTTCCTCAATCCCCCTAATACCAAGTTGCGTTTAAAAAAGTGACATTCCAGAGTATTTTGTCATTCTGGGCTTGCGAAGAATCTCAATAATTTTAAAGAGATCCTTCGACAAGCCGCTTCGGCGTACCGTCAGGATGACATATTGTATACTTTTAAACGCAAATTCGTATAAACAACTGTTTTGAAAGGAATAAAAAATAAAACATGGATATTTAAAAAAATAACTTTTTTTATAGGAAAAACTATGGTAATTACTTAGAAAGTAAGGAATCAATGATTTAAATTTTGAATGCAATAGTGACCAAGGAAGCTAATGAAACTGAACTCTCCATTGATTCTTTCATTCATAGGTATCATGACTGTAATTACCTTGCTCTTTGTTCTCTTTGAACAAGAGAGTACAGCGTGGATTACCCAAACTGCCCATCACCTCTCTCAAGCCACGAGTTCTCTTTGGATCGTTTCTTTATTCATTGTGGCTGTGCTTGCCTTTGATGTGTTACTCCCCATTCCCTCCAGTTTGGTTTCCATGCTTGCTGCGACTACTTTAGGTTTTTTCTCCGGAAGTTTGGTGATTTGGTTGGGATTAATGCTAGGCAGTGGTCTGGGGTATTTAGTAGGAGCGGGATCAAAACAATTTTTCCTGCAGCGTTGGATCAGTCAAAAGGATTTAGCTCAAGCCCAAGAACTCTCTCAAAAAATAGGAGCAGGAGCCTTGGTTACCCTGCGCGGAGTCCCTGTTTTAGCAGAAGCTTCTGTAATTGCGGCAGGATTAGTGCGCTACCCCGTGCTTCCCTTTTTTATCATCACCACCATGGCAAACCTAGGCTTAGCTATGGCTTATGGTTATGTAGGTTCTCACGCAGAGGCAGGGGAGAGTTCTTTTTGGTTGGTGATTGGGGGCAGTATTATTGTTCCGTCTGCAGCTTGGTTGTTGAAATATGTTTGGGAGCACCGCCCCCAAATTTTTTCTTCTTAGAGGGTAATCCCGCCTCCGATCAAGATTAATAGATAATTTTCTCTTGACAAAGTCATAAATACCATAAAGAACCATTTTACTTTACAAGCATTTTTCCAAGTGGTAACGTCTTCAGAAAATTTTGATTTTCCTATGTGGGCACTGAGTTTAAATTGGCAGTAGGTTAGAGGCAATCTTGTATTTTACGTGAGTAAGGGAGAAATCATGAATTCGAAATTAGTGGATGGGAAAAAGATCTTAATCGCAGGTATTGCAAACGACAAAAGTATTGCTTATGGGTGCGCCAAATCGTTGTATGAACAAGGTGCGCGACTTGCTATTACCTATTTAAACGAAAAAGCCGAGAAATATGTGCGACCGCTTGCGGAATCGTTGGAAGCGGAAATTATTATGCCACTGGATGTCAATAATTCTGACCAGATGAATGCCTTGTATGAGACAATCAAGCATCAATGGCAACAGTTGGATGGCTTGATTCATTCCCTTGCGTTTTGTCCCATTGAAGAC
>JANQHV010000380.1 GCA_028282505.1 SAR324 cluster bacterium
ATTGAGCCTGCCCAGGAACATGCCAATGCAATCGTGCAGTTGGCCAACAAACATGGATTTCCTGGCTTTGTGTTGTGGGCTGAGATCATTCTGGGCTGGTGTCAGGGACAACGGGAATGGCAGAAATCCTCATCGGTGGAAACTGGTATTGCCACCATTCTGAATGCCTCGAATCAACTGGGCTACAAAGATCCAGGATACATGGCCATGTTGGCTGAATTGTACCTCCTGGCAAACCACCTGGACGAAGGGCTTGCCCTCTTAGCTGAATTGTTTGACGTGGTGGAAGCAAAAAATGAACACAATTATGAGCCTGAATTATTTCGACTGCACGGAGAATTTTTTTGGAAACGTGCCCTCCTGAAAACAAAAGACATAAAACCATCCCTCCCTTCTGCCGATTACCAGGCCATTGAGTCGTGTTTTCTCCAATCTCTTGAAATTGCCAAATCGCAGGGTGCCAAATCGCTTGAATTGAGGAGTGCGCTCAGTTTGGGACGCCTGTATCAAGCGCAAGGAAAAGCCCAGGAAGGAAAAACACAGCTGCAAACCATTTACAATGCTTTCACCGAAGGGTTTGAAACTAATGATTTACAAATGGCTCAAGAACTTTTGGATAGCATGGTCTAGGAAAGAAGATCCTTTTTATCGAATATAAAATTATTCTTTTTTAGATGCCTGATTAGCCTGCCTCAAACTCAACACAATCAGTCATTTTAAAAGATGATTTGAATTCAAAATCCAACTATGATATTAGAACTTCAAATTTCCTCTAGTCAAACGTTTGCCACTAATCTGAAAAGGGCTTGATCATATTTTCGTCCACCTGAAATTGTTCCTCCCCTTACCAAGGGAACGGGGCCGACCTTCGGTTAGGAGGGGTTGGTGCTATAACCGACAACCTCCCCTAACCCGCTTCCGCGGACGGCCTCCTTGGCAAGGAGGGGAAATCGTTTTTGCACAACTGGACGAAAATATGACCGACCCCTCTGCAAATGACTGAAATTCCCATGCAAACAACCGATTTACTGCAAACATTAAACGAATTATACGACAACCAACCATTTCTCTTCTGGTTGCTTGGCACTGCCTTAAGTGGATTTTTGGTAGTTGTGATTGGTTTTTTCGTCAAACGATCTTTTTTCCCCACACCCAGCAAAGAAGAATCGGTTATTTTGCAAAGAGGATGGCCGAATGAGGTAATGCGCTCAGATTTTATTGAATTACTCCTGAATAATAACACTGCGGAAAAAGCCAGACGGTTGTACAAGCAAGTTGGCATTGAACTCAACATGGAATTACAGCGATCCCAGGTCAAACCACGCATCCAATTTTCTACCATTGATAATAAAATCGATGAACCTTTACCGGAAGGATCGACCATTGTTGACGCGTTTCACCATAATGAAATTCGAGGCAAACTCTTAATTTTGGGAGAACCTGGCTCCGGCAAAACAACTCAACTGCTGGAGTTGACCAGGCATCTCTTACTGGAGGCAAAAGAACAGCAAGACAGAACAGACCGGTGCCTGTTATTTTTGAGTGCTCAACATGGGCTGGACAACCAATACAAAACTGGCTGGCAGAACAGTTAAAACTGGAATATCAAATTCAAGTAAAAACCGCTCATGATTTGCTTGAAAAAAGAGCGATTTTCCTTTTATTTGATGGATTGGATGAATTATCGGAACCTCGACAAGAAGTGTTTATTAGAGAACTCAACCAAATAATAAGCTACCAGGAAATCATGGTGGTTTGTTCTCGCAGAGAAGAATACGAAAAAGTGAAAGAGTACGAAAGTTTACAACTCAACGCGGCAGTGTTACTCCAACCAATCGAGGAAGAGATGCTGTTTCAATATCTCAGAACAGTGGAGTGCTTCGACTTGCTGCCTCTCTTGCGTCAGCATCAAAGCTTGTTGAATCTGATCAAGTCTCCCCTGTTTTTAAGCATGCTGGTGATCTGTCATGGTGAAATAGAAAACAGTGCTCTGCCAAATTTGCTCTCTGAAAAGGATTATCAAACGTTTCTCACCAGTACTTACATCACTAGAAGGCTCAAGCAGGTAGAAGAAGACCACTCAGGGTATTCCAGTATAAAAGTTAAACCCAGGCTGGTTTGGTTGGCCAGTCAACTCAAAGAACGTTCCAAAGTCAATTTCTCTTTAGAAGACTTACAACCAACTTGGCTCGAATCTCCAGAACACTATGGTTTTGTGGTTGTTTTGTTCGCTTCAATAGTGGGTTGTTTGATGGGTGGTTCTGCAGCGGCATTGGGTTTTTTGAGACTTGATGGATTATCAAATTATTTTTTTATGACTGATTCCATGAAATTATTCGCCGGGCTGACTGGAGGGCTGGCTGTAGGGCTGGTTGTAGGGTTACTTTATTCAAAAAGCGCTATTTTATTTAAATACAGAAAACGTCAACAGCAATTAATTTTCGGGCTGGCTGGAGGGCTGGCTGGAGGGCTGGCTGGAGGGCTGACTGTAGGGCTGGCTGCAGGGCTGTCACTCTATTACTTCCCAGTCGAGTCTCCTTCAATCGAACCACTGGAATTGATCCGCTTTTCTAATGATGTCAAATTATTAAGCCAAAACTTGGCTATAGGGCTGACTTCAGGACTGATTATAGGATTGACTTCAGGACTGATTATAGGGCTGGCTGGAGGGCTGACTGTAGGGCTGATTATGGGGCTAGCTGGAGGGCTGACTATAGGGCTGGCTGAGTTCAATGTCACCATTATAAAAAAAAGAAATCCAAACGAAGGCATCCTGCGCTCCGGCTTCAATGGCTTGGTCTTTACCATTGTGACAACCTCCCTTGTGACTTTAGGCAGTCTGTATTTTTCAGAAAGAGTTCACTGGAGTATAGGCTTTGGTTTTGGATTAACGTTTTTTATTCCTTTTGGTGGAAATGCTTATATCGAACACTATTGTCTGCGCTTCGTTTTGTGGCGCAAACGATTGATTTTTTTCAGGTATGTGTACTTTCTTGATTTAATGACAAAAGAAAAACTGCTGCAAAGAGTGGGAGGGAGTTATCGCTTCATTCATTTGACCTTGCGTGATCATTTAGCCAAAGAAGATTAATTCGGGGACATAATACCAATTAATATCTTTTTCAGGTCTTCCTGCTTTTTTGGGTATTAGAACTTGTTTGGAAAAGATGGTTCATCACAAAAAATCGATCTCGCTGAGAGAATTTTGATTAAATAAGTACTATATCCCCTTGATTGGTTTAATCAACTCTTTCAGAGTTGGGTATTTCAAAGATTCTGCAACCCAGGGTGGCACTTTGTTGCCCCTGGACTAATATAAATTTCTCCTTCAGAGAAAAAATGCTCGTGCAAAAATTGTTCACGTAACATGAGTGACGACATTGAGCAGAATGAAGAAAACTAATCTTTCATTTCAGGGACTTTGATGCGGTTGATAAAATACTGCTGTCCCAGTGACAGAATATTACTGGTGACCCAGTAAATGGTCAGCCCTGTGGGGAAAGTGAAGGTAAAGACAGTGAAAATGATAGGCAAGAAGCTCATGATTTTTGCCTGAGTGGGGTCCATCATGCCAGTTGGTGTCATTTTTTGAATGCCATACATGCTGATTCCCATCAAGATCGGGGTAATGCCCAATCCATCAGGTGCCGAAAGATCCACAATCCAGCCAAAGAAGGGCTCGTGTCGTAATTCAACGGCTGTTGATAAAGCACTGTAGAGTGCAAAGAAAATGGGCAACTGCAACAAGATTGGCAGACATCCGCCCAGGGGATTGACTTTATTTCTGCGATAGAGTTCCATCATCTCTGCATTGAGTTTTTCTTTGTTATCTTTGTGTCGTTCTCGCAGTTTGAGCATTTTGGGCTGGAGTTGCTGCATCCGCTTCATCGATTTGGAACCCTTATAGGTCAAAGGAAACAGAAACACTCGCACCAGAATGGTTAAGAATATGATGGAAACTCCATAATTGCCCACATAAGAATGTATCCATTTGAGGACATTAAGTAATGGTTTGGCCAACACCTCCAATGTCAAATCAAGCGAGAGGAAAAGATTCCGGCCAAATTTTAACATCTCGTCTTCATCTTTGGGGCCATAATACAGGGCAAAACTGGATTCGACCTGTTTATTGGGTTTCAAATCAACAGGGGGCAATGTCATGCCAAAGACAGGCTTCAAGACGCGATTGCCTCCTTCAAAGATGGGATATGCTTCAAAAAAGCCGTGATTGACAGGAGTCAAGCTGGCAGCCGCAGAAATGAAATAAGAATCTTCCACACCCAGCCATTCCATTTGCGAGATACGTCCCGGCGTTTGCTCCAAATCTTCTGTATCCAGTGTCTCCAAATCGCTATTATACACATAAGCGGGGCCTTTGTGACTGGCAGTCTGGACAACACCAGGGTCCACAGAATGGCCTTCTCCAAAAACATGCTTCACTTCAAGGGGGAGTTCGCTTTCATCCCGATTGATCAAACTGACTTTATAATCAATGATGAAATCATTGGGATGAAATGTCAGTGTTTTCATAACTTGCAGTCCTGACTGGACAGGGGATATCAATACCAATTGTTCAGGCTTGCCATCGCTATCAATCAAGATGCTGTCCCGATCACTGGAAAACACCGCATTCTGAAAAACCCTGGAAAGTTCTGCATTTCCCTCAAATTGAACAGCCAGCGTTTGTACTTTATCAAAAAAATCTTTCTTGACCATTTGCACCAGATTGTCTTCTGTTACGACGGTGGGCGCACTTTTGCCAAGGATACTACCGAGGTAGGGAATCCATTTTCCCAATGAAAGACTTTCTTTAAAATTTTGATAATTTTTTAAAAGCAAACTGTCGAGGATTCCCCCACGTGTATTAATCACAGCACGATAATAAGGGGTTTCAATGGTAATACTCTTGGCAAAGGCGGTCTCTGATTTTGTTGCGGGTAAAGGTGAATCCGACACCATAGCGGTTTGCTCTTCCTGAAGAGCCGACGTTTTATTTTCTTCAACAGAAGCAACGGTTTGATCCTGTTGCTTTTTGGGAGTTGGAGGTGGGGGAAACAGCCACGACCAGCCGACTATGACAGCAATCGAAATAACAATGGCTAACAGGGTCCTTTGTTCCATATTTTATCTACGACATAAATGGGGTTGTTTGAAAACAGATGATCATAAAGTTCGAGGAAACCAATACATACTTCAAGAAGACCTGGAATAAAGTTGCTCTTCTGGCACCGGGTCGAATCCACCAGGGTGAAACGGTTGACATTTCAAAAGCCGTAAAACAGACAAGCGAGTGCCACGGAAAAGACCAAAGCGACGATAGGCTTCCAAAGCATACTGAGAACAACTTGGGTGAAATCGACAAGAGGAGGGAAGAAATGGAGAAATAAAACGTTGATATCCTCGAATCAATAGAATTATTAAATCA
>JANQHV010000394.1 GCA_028282505.1 SAR324 cluster bacterium
CATCAGAAATTCTCGTTAAATAGCTCACTATTCGCCTCAAATTTCTGAAAAACCTCTCTCATTTTGGACGATTTTTCGTCACGGAAATAATTTTTAAACACCCTCTAATCGGCATAGCCGAAACCGAAAAATATTTGCCATAGAGGCACAGAAAAAAAATAGGACACTTTTTAATTTAAGAGAGGTTTATGTTGGAAATCATTATCTGGCTTGGATTGGGCATTGTAATATATATTTATGCAAAAAAAGAAATGACGAAAAAGGCATGCATCAATCCAAGAACGATCAAATCTGGCTCTCTGGACATTTCTCCCCAATCTCCAGAGATCCGTATCCTGGTTTTGGGGGATGCAGGGTCTGGTGATGAATGCCAGAAAAAAGTAGCAGAATCCAGTGCTCAAACCTGTTCTGACAAAGGATGTGATCTTGTCTTGCTATTGGGAGATAATTTTATCATGGATGGGGTTTCCAGTGTCAACGACTCTCAGTTTCAATATAAATTTGAAGACATCTATCCTCAGGATCTTCCGTTTTATGCTGTATTTGGTAACCATGATTTACGGGGCAGTTGGAAAGCACAAATCGACTACACGGATATCAGCAAACGCTGGAAGATGCCCAATGTCAACTACACCTTTGATGCAGGCCCTGCTTATATCCAAGCCATCAACACCAGTTGCACCTTTTGTTCTTTGTGGACTCTTTTCAAACCTTCTCAAAAACCGTGGCGCATCATCTTTGGACACCGACCTCGTGTTACCAGCGGACGTCATCGCGGCATGACAGCCTTTGAACGTGCTGTCGTTAAAGCATCCAAACCAGATTTTATGCTATCCGGTCACAATCACATTCTTGAACACATCTACCAGGAAGGCATCGATCATATTGTCTCTGGAGGAGGAGGGGCTCCCATTCATAAAATTCCAGAAAAAGATTATCCTGGACGGAACTTTTTTATACAGGATTTTGGCTACGTTTGGCTGCACCTGACACAAACACAGGCTAGAGTTCATTTTTACAATGACGATGGAAAAGAAATTTACCATTTTACCCGCAGCAAATGATCATCTTTCTTTAAAATTCAGAAGAGATTCGGGATAAGGCGTCAAATACATTTGTTGAGAGAGGTATTCTGAACCAAAACGGAGAGTCCAACTCTGAATTAAACTGACTAGGGTGATGAGAGGAACTTGCCCATTGCGGTATTTTTCCAGGTGATCCAAAAAAAATGTTTTTTCCGCCGCACTGAGTTGCTTGGAAAAATAGCCAATTGCATGCATCAACGCATTGATGTGGGAACCGATGCGAGCTTGTCGAGAAAAAACACAATGCAAACCTTGCTCATATTCCAGGAAGAGTTCTGGCATCGGTGTCATTTTGGTGGCACTGCCGATCAGTTTTCCCATCTTTCGCATTTGAGACTGATTGTAGGCCATGAGCAACAATTTGTGAGCCGTTTGAAATTGCATGAGAGCCCCCAATGTGCCCATTCGTTTGACCTCACGAAAACGAGCGAGGGTGAACAGCTTGATCAAAAAATGTTCTCGAATTTTTTTATTATTCAAACGACCTTCATCTTCAATCGCTAGCCCACCATACTCGCTGAGTACTTGCTTCCCAAACAAGCCTGATGCTTTACCGATTGCGGGTCCTTTCTCTACTTTGGCATAGATTTTCGTGTCTTTGATTCCACAAGAAGGCGACCTGTTTTTCAAAATAAACCCATCAACTTCTCCAAGAGAGGAGAAAAACTCTTCGCTGAACTCCTGCATGGAATGAGTGAAATCGTTACCAGTTTCTGCTTGTATCAAATGGGGTTTTCCCTGCTGCATGATTATTTTGATTGGCGCACGGGGCGTTCCCATCCCTATTTCCACTTCAGGACAAACGGGACGAAATTCGACATAAGGAGCAAGTTGACTGACAAAGGAGTTTGAAAGCATTTGCCCATCATATCGACAGGCATCAAACCCCAAACAACGGCTAACAACAACAATGGGCTTTATATCCATCCAGTTCCTACTTAATTATATAACGATTACTTTTTCACAATTGGCTTTATCGATTGCAAACGCCTGTTGCACACTCAACTGCTTTACGTTTTGGCAACCATGGACGAATTTTGGCAAAACCTTTGTAAATCACCGACAATAGCCAATGTACTCCTGAATGCTTTGCTAAATAAGCCATCCATCCATATCCAGGAAGTGTCTGCCAGATGGCAATAAACGCATCAATCCCTGTCTGGCATTCTCCATTCGCCAAACGGGCATGCATTACCCGGTTGACTTGCAACGGATCCAATCCCTCTCGTTGTGCATCAAACGACGGTTTTGAAATATCCATAAACTCAATACGTTGTAGTTTATCTTTTTTTTGATAATGTGCAATCTCTCGTGAGCATAAATGGCATGCCCCATCATAATATACGGTCAATTCACTCATACACCTCCTCATGAATTTCTACGATTGTCTTATATTCTATATCAACTATTACAACTAATGTACCAACTGAATTAGTTTTATAAATTTTCAATAGTTATGAATCGTTATCACCATCGTCTTTTTGCCCTCACCCTAGCCTCCTTCCCAGCGAAAGGGAACCGTGCTGAACTAAGTGCGTAAGCATCTATATCAATGATTCTATCGCCTAATTTTGCTCTTACATACATTAACTCAAAAGTTGTTTAGCATTTTTTATGTTCTCTCACCTGGCCTCCGGGCAGCGGTCCCTTTCTAGAGGGAGAAGAATTGTAAGGTTAAAAAACTTTTATCTGAATGTACTTAATTTAAAAATAATGAGAAATATATCATATTTATTGATAAGAATGATTGGTATATTAATTGAAGAAAGACTTTGTTGAACATTAATTCATAGTTTGGAAAATAATTTCTTTTGAATATTTAATGTACAGGAGATATGAATGGAAGAGGTCTGGTAATCATTATCGATATTTATTCAAAAATGATTAAAAGCATAATAAATTT
>JANQHV010000413.1 GCA_028282505.1 SAR324 cluster bacterium
CGATGGGAAGTATTCAAAACTTTTACTGCCTCATGTAATTCATCCATCTCAAATTCTATTTGATGTTCTCCGGTATAACCTGGCAGATTGATGTTTTCAGGAAAAGGTAGATCACATTCTGCACTTAGTACATCTTTGGGTAAATCAATTAACACAGGACCGGGTCTTCCAGTGGAAGCAATATGAAAAGCTTCTTTCATGATTCGGGGAAGATCTTTGACGTCTTTTACTAGATAATTGTGTTTTACAACGGGCATGGTAATCCCAAAAATATCTGCTTCCTGGAAAGCATCTTTGCCTAAATTTGGTGTGATGGTTTGTCCGGAAAGAACAACCATTGGCGATGAATCCATTTGAGATGTGAGTAAGCCTGTTACTGCATTGGTTGCTCCTGGACCAGAAGTGACTAAGGCAACTCCTGTTTTTCCTGTAGCACGAGCATAACCATCCGCCATGTGAGTGCCACCTTGCTCATGTCGAACTAATATCAGTTTTAATTTTTTTGAGTCTAACAGAGAATCAAAAATTGGCATACAGGCACCACCAGGATATCCAAATACATATTCAACCCCTTCCTGCTCCAGGGCTTCCACAACAATTTCAGAACCAAGCATGTGCTTTCCTTTTGTAATTAAAGATTGGTAATTAACAGTTTTCCTAAAAAAATGAACTTATTTATATTTTACTTTAATTCAAATGTCAATTTATAAGAAAAAATTTAATTTAATAAAAATTAAAAGAAATTTTAATGCAATTTATTATTAAAAAATCAACTTTTTATTTTATTAAAACATAAAAAAGGTGCTACTTTTTAAAAAAATACAGAATTAGGTAATATTATTTGGCTAAATTCAGAATTTGCGATACACTTTGATTCTTCATTTGACTGGACTGTCAATATTTTAAGGATAAACATATTATTTTGATCAAATTATGCAGGAATCCCTTCAAGTTAGATATGCAAACACACATGATGCAGAAGTCATCGCCGATTTTAATCAAGCCATGGCAAAGGAGACAGAGGATAAGGAGTTGGACTCCACGGTTGTTTTGGCAGGCGTCAAGAATTTAATGAAAAATCCGGAATATGGATTTTATCTCGTTGCAGAGCATCATGGGCGGTTAGTTGGTTGTTTGATGATTACAACAGAATGGAGTGATTGGCGTAATGGTATTTTCTGGTGGATTCAAAGCGTTTACATCTCACCAGAATTTCGGCGTGGTCGAGTTTTCAGTAAAATGTATAGCTTCACTAAAAATCTGGCAGACCAAACTCCGAACATTTGTGGTTTGCGTCTTTATGTGGAAAATAACAACCAGGCAGCCCAAAAGACTTATCTTCATTTGGGTATGTATGAAACAAACTACATAGTCTTTGAAAAAGAATTTTAAGACAAAAGTCCCAGAGCTTTTTTGGTGGATTCGACCAGTTCCTTCAGCTTATTTTGATCATATTCCAGTAACCCGGCAATGTCTTGGATCAGTCCAAATTCCTGCTCATCGAAATCTTTGTCTACCATCGTCAAGGTCAACAAATATTTTAATATTTGATGAGAGCGTTTACTATCAAGATTCATTTTGGGCAGGTTTTCCAAAGTCACTTGCATGGAATTTTCCTGCATGGTATTGACCAATTCGTCAGCATCTTCTGTTAATTCATAGACATCACTAAAGCATGAAAATTCTTTTTGCATTTCATTAAAAAGTGAATCGGCATCTTCAGTCAAATCATAAATATCACTAAAATACAAAAATTCTTTGTTGCTTACTTTCTGATCAGCAAAAATGACTTTTAAAATAACAACAGCAAGCCAGTATCGCTCCTGCTCATTCAAGTTTTTCAGTAATTCCTCAAAAGATGTGGCCTTTAACGCCAATATGCTGTGATCAATCATCACATGCACTTCAATGGGAAGGATTCCCAGTACTTCTCCAGCCTCTTTGACAAAACGAATCTCTGTATAATGCAGTTCTTCATCGCAGCAACAGATATCCAGAGCACATTTGAAAATTTTTTTTGCCGTTTCCGGTGTGACTTGAATGGTATCTAACTTAGCCGGTTTTTTTTCTTCTAATATTTTTCGGATACTTCGATTGATTTCCGGTTTATCCAGGGTAGATGTCAATAATGTTTCTAAGTAAGACTGCTCTGCTGGATCAATGATTCCATCGGCGACGATGACTCCGGTAAAAAATTTGGCAACCCAGAGTTCGATGTCCGTGTCATATTCTTGTAATAGTTCAATTACCTTTTCAATTCGTTTTTTTGACATGTTTTTTAGCCCGTAATGGTTTTGTTTTTCCAAAAATATCTACTTGAATGGACAACAACTTCAATATAACCTAACTTTTATTTACAATAAATTTATTTGTTTGGGAAGCTCAAACAAATTAGAAATGTAAGGAATGTTATGTTGTTCCCAATTCACTAAACCAGATTGGCAACCGAGGAAGTCAATTCCATTTACCTTGGACGCTTCCAAATCATTGGTCGAGTCACCAATATAGAGGCATTTGTCTTTCCTTCGATCATTCCGTAGCAAAAATTGTTTAATATTTTCTGATTTTTCCACAGGAGAGCCTAGAATCTCTGCAAAATGGATAGCAATCCCGATGGTTTGACAAATTTCCCTCAATTCGGTTTGATCAGATCCTGAGATGATGGAGCATTCGTAATTCGAGGCATGGTGTGCTAAAAATTCTTCTACCCCTTCAACAAACGGAGAAGAAATAACTTTTTGTTTTGAAATTTCAGAGAATTTTTGTGCAAGTTTTTGTACCGAATCTTCAGAGATGGATTCCTGACGAATTTCTTCAAAAAAGTAGCGAATTTTGGAATAACGAGAAATGCCTCCACTGGCGTGTATGTATTCCATCCACTGGTTCACCTGCTCTGGAGGATAATTTTGCATCAATTGCTCAAATCCTGCAAAGCGAGCAGAATTGGATTGCAGAATCACTCCATCAAAATCAAAAATTAAATATTGGTATTTCATCTGTTTTTTCATAAGCCAAGGTCTGCAAGTAGAGAGTCAATGTCTTCCTGATTTCCGCCCATTTGCTGAACATCTAGATTCTCATCTTCCATATCTTTAGCATCAGGGTTCTGCAGGGCATTATACAAACGTCGAATCACACTTTCATTAGTTTGGCGAGAGACATCAAACCGACTGATTTCGCCAAGTGCCTGGATGGTGATATCCTGAATAGAATCCAGATCTTTCTCTTCCACTTTATCAGCAATTTGGCTGAGAAGCTCTGAAATATCCTCTGCCTGTTTGTTATATTCTACGAGATGTTCACTCAATTCATCATGGGCCAAAGAAACAACAGCACGTAAATTTCGTTGAATTCGAAAATCTTTCAGCCGTTTCTCAAAAATATCAAGGATTTGTTTCATGGAAGAAATAGTCGTTTCTCGGGCAATGGGATCATTCGGCAGGTTACGCAATAAAATACCAAAGGAAAAACATTGAGAAGGGACAGCAGCAAAAGAGCCCTTTTGGATATTCCCTTTCTTTTCCCAGGCTTGCTCCATGATTTGTTTGTGCAACTGGGAAGGAGTGGCCTGTCCACCTGTTTTGGACACTATTTCTCCTTCTTCTGTTTTGAGAAACAGGCTACAATGCCAGTCGAGTTTTTCAGTATCTTCCAGTGTCTCATTCAGAGTTTCCAAAAGTTCATTATAATTGGTACATTTGTAACTGGCAGCAATAAAAACACATTGTGTGCGAAAAACCTTATTATAATACTCAACTTCCTGGTTGATGCGCTCTAAATATTCACAGCGTTCTTGAAGTTGTTCTTTATCCATATTTTTATGCTCTCCTACTTGATATTGTCCCATGCCCTGATCATGGTTTTCTCATAGGCCACTTCCAATAGTTGATTACAACCCCGCAAACCTTCCACAACCTGGTCACTCCATCTTAAATATTCCTGTTTGCGTTTTACAGGCCATTCGGCAGGAGGGCGACGAATCAGATCGCGGATATTGCAAATCTTGTCGGCAATTTTGATTTGCTTGGCCCCTATACTGGCAGTTGGTGCATGGACGATTTGCAAGCGTTTCCGTTCTTCTTTGGGTAAACTCTTATCGTCGGTCACTTCTAGCACCCAGGAAAGAATTTGCTGCCCAAATAGCCCGCGCAATTCTTCTTGAGTCGTTTCTGTATCTTCAATGGTATCGTGTAAAATAGCAGCAGTTACTAAATGAGGATCTCTGACTTTTCCTTCTAACCATAAAACCTCAGCCACTTCAATAGGATGGTTGATATAGGGAGTTTGTCCATCTTTGCGAAGTTGATCACGGTGTTTGTGTGCGGCAAATTGAATTGATTTTAAAATGAGAGTGATATCTGTATCTTTGAACATGTAAACTTTCTGATAATTAAAATATAATAAAAGGTTGCCCCACCATTGATCAAAAGACAATACGAAAGTAAGGTAGATAGAAAATTGGAGGAGAGCACCTTTTGCATTGTTTTTTGGAGCATCCATATTATATGTTACCCAGACTGCTGGTGACAGCGTGTGGCATGCTGGTACGAGACGGATGCGGGACCAGATAACAATACTAACTCCATCTCAAAAGTGAGACTTATGAAAAAATTAGAATTATGGCAACGATATCAAAAATACCTTAATGTGAATGAAACCGTTGGGCTTGCATTAGACATTTCTCACATGCAATTTTCTGACAACTTCCTGAAAGATATGGAAAAACCCATGCAGGATGCCTTTGAGCAAATGCAAGCACTGGAAAGCGGTGTGATTGCAAACCCGGATGAAAATCGAATGGTAGGTCATTACTGGTTACGAAATCCGGCCTTGGCACCTTCTGATGAACTTTGCACAGAAATTGAGCAGACGGTTGCAAAAATTAAACAGTTTTCTGCTGACATTCATGCTGGTGTGATCAAAACACCCGATGGTGGTTCATTTGAAAATGTTTTACTCGTTGGAATTGGAGGTTCTGCCTTGGGACCACAATTTGTCCATCAGGCTTTGGGAAAACAGGATAGCCTGAACTTCTTCACCTTTGACAACACTGATCCTGAAGGGATGGATCAGGTATTGGCACAAATTGGTCAAGGGTTGCAAAAAACGCTGGTGTTGGTTATTTCTAAATCAGGGGGAACCAAGGAGACTCGAAATGGAATGCTCGAAGCAAAAACAGCTTATCAAAGAGCTGGTTTGGATTTTGCGAAATATACAGTTGCCGTGACGGGCACTGGCAGTGCGTTGGAGCAAACAGCACAAGAAGAAGGATGGCTGGAAATATTCCCCATGTGGGATTGGGTTGGTGGAAGAACCTCCGAACTGTCTGCAGTCGGATTGTTGCCTGCGGCTTTATTGAAGATCGATATTGATACGCTGCTGAAAGGGGCTGCTGACATGGATGTGATCACTCGCAAACCCCAAATTGAACAAAACCCGGCAGCCCTCCTGGCATTGATGTGGTATTATGCTGGCGATGGGCAGGGTAAAAAAGATATGGTGATTATTCCTTATAAAGACCGATTGATTTTTTTGAGCAGGTACTTGCAACAATTGATCATGGAGTCGCTTGGAAAAGAAAAAGATGTCTCCGGGAACAATGTTTATCAGGGAATCGTCGTTTATGGCAACAAAGGCTCGACTGATCAACATGCTTATGTACAACAACTTCGAGAAGGCTTGTCTGATTTTTTTGTTACATTTGTACAAGTTCTCCGGGAAAGAGAAGGAGATTTACTGGAGGTTGAACCGGGTATTACTTCTGGTGATTATTTACAGGGCTTTTTGCTGGGAACCGAGCAGGCATTGTATGAGAATGAACGCGAATCTCTGACAATTACACTCAATGAAGTCAATGAAACCACCATCGGAGCATTGATTGCTCTGTATGAAAGGGCTGTTGGTCTGTATGCCTCCCTGATTCATATCAATGCATATCACCAACCAGGCGTAGAAGCCGGAAAGAAAGCGGCTGGAGTGATTCTTGGCTTACAAACGAAAGTCCTGGAATATCTTCAAAATCATGCCGGTCAGGCATTGACTGTGGAAGAGATTGCTGAGGGAGTGGGACAACCTGAAGAATTGGGAATTATTTTCAAGATACTGGATTATCTCACTCACAACGACAGAGGCATTCAAAAGAAAACAGGCTCCAACTACTGTGAGGCAACTTATCAAGCATAAATTCACAAGCTTCGAGTCACTTCTCAAATGCTTGACAGGCGACTCGAAGCCATTCCAGATCCTTTCCTGTCAGATAACCTGAAATACCTTGCCAGACTTGTTGATGGTAGTCCCGTAACCATTGCTGTTCATCATCCAGTAATAATGTGAAATCAACCAGTTTGTGATCAAACGGAATGAGAGTCAACGTCTCTAATTGTAGCCATGATTTTCCTCCAGGATGGGGGGCCATGTTGTCTGTGGGGACCACCACATATAAATTTTCCAGGCGGATTCCTCCCCAACCGGTTTCATAATATCCTGGCTCATTGGATACAACCATGCCTGGCTGCAAAGCCACCGCATGGGAAAGTGGCGAAATGCTGTGGGGGCCTTCATGGACATTCAAAAATGCTCCCACACCATGCCCCGTTCCATGCCCGTAATCCAAACCTTCATTCCATAACGAAGCACGTGTGATTGCATCAAGAGCAGAACCTTTTGTGCCTTCTGGAAACTTTTGTGATGCCAGGCGGATATGAGCTTGCAAGACCCTGGTGTAAAGTTCTTTCTGCTTAGTTGTCGGCTGGCCAATCCCCAAAGTACGAGTATCATCTGTGGTTCCCCCGGCAATCTGGATGCCTGAATCAATGAGCAGCAACTGTTCTGGTACTATTTGTTTTTCAGCACTGGGTTGTGTGTAGTGTACAATCGCACCATTTTCAGCAAATCCCACAATCGTGGTAAAACTCAAATCAACAAATCCTTCTTCACGCGCATACTCTTCGTATAATAAATCAGCATATTTTTTTTCAGTAACCATTTGATTTTGCTCCAGCATTTCATAGAGCCTGACAAAACTGCGGATTTTTCCACAAGCTGCATGACGATGGGCTTTGTGGATTTGCTCAATTTCTGTGGGATTCTTCAGGGCCTTGAAAAGTACAACAGGATTTTCTTGTTCATAGAAACAGGTCAGTGGTGGTTTTTCAGGCTGCCCATTTTTCTTTTGTTGTTGCAGAGAAAGATAGGTTCCCATCGTTGTTGTTGCAGGATCCAGCCATATTTTCAGATCTGTTCGTTTCGCCAGAGATTGGAGATGCTTCCGGTAGTTCTGATAGGGCTCAAAATGAAACCAGGAGCTTAAATGTTTTTGCACCTCTTCTTCTGGTTCCACACGGCAAAAGCAGGTAGCTTGATCTAATCCAATCACACAATATGCTTCAAAGACTGGATTGTTTTCAATATCCCCTCCTCGTGCATTGGTGATCCAGGCCACTTCATCCAATTTGCTCAAAATGAGTACATCCACGCCATGCTCTGTCATCTTTTTGCGAATTCGTTCCAATTTGGATTCCACGGTTTCTCCCGTCCAGGAAGAATCGAGTAGATAAAATGGCTGGCATGGTGCTTCTGGACGCCCTTCCCAAACCTGATCCACCAGGTTTGGAATGACTGGGATCAATTGAGAGTTGGGAGAATCAAGCTTCTTCTGATAAAGACGATAGGTTTTCGGACTCATCGTAAAGGGGTCCATTCCAATTTTCAAAGAACCACGCTTTTTTTCTTCTTGAGCTAACCATTTTTCGACAGTGGGAACATCATTCAAACCCAGTTTTTGCAATTCAAACAGTTCCAGAGAAACTTCCTGTTCTGCCTGCAAATGGTATCGGGAATCAATGAACAGTTGATGCTTTCCTTCACTACACAACAGCGTTGTTCCAGTAGAGCCAGAAAATCCAGTAATTGGTTCCAGACGCTGGCGATACATTGGGGGGTATTCGTTGAGATGCTCATCTGTGGAAGAAACAACATAGAAATCGATTTGATGCTTTTTTAAATTTTTTACCAATTTGGCCAATCGGTCATGAATCACATTAGGGAGTACGCTCATCTTCTAAGTCGTGCAATAGTTATTTGGATATGATGATGGTTGGTGGAGGAGTTTTCCATGAAAATAGCAGAAAAACTGAAGAAATCATAAAACGACTATGTCTCGAATTTGTGGTTAAATCAAGGTTTGAATTTGGAATAGATTAGCTACATTCTCTACCTAAAGGCCACCTCACTGGTCGAAAGCCCATTGGAATTTCGGGTTCAGAAAATTTTTGTATTGGAAAACTTTTTAAGCAGAGTTTGATACATATTGGAAAAGGTGGCTATGTGTTTTGGTTTTATTGATTCGAATAAACTAAACTTCGTCGTCGAAAACCACCTGCAAGATCATGCTTTCTCAACATGAGATCAGCAGGTGGGTGGGGAGCACATGGCAATTCAGCATTCCAGCACTTTCCTTGTACTTTGGGTACTTTGATTTTCAATCGGTGCATGGTGATATAATCGTTTGTTCGTACCCCATGATGTCCTTTCAATTCCTTTTGAAACAAAGACACGGTATCAGGAATTTTAAATTGGATAAAAAAAGCAAGCATGTACAAGGTGAAGAGGGTAACCAGGACACTGGAACTGATCTCATGAAAATTTATTTTTTCTAAAGGGACAATCAACATGATGGATAAAATTAATATCCAGAACGAGGTGATATACCCATAGCCAAAACGGAGATCAGGAGCTTTAAAAAACCAGAAAACAATACACAAGAGTAAGACAAGATAGAGAATCCATAATTTTTTCAGATAGGGTTTCATTTTTCTCCAAAAAAACACCATCATGACCATATGGATTATCGTCAGATGTAGAAAAGGAACTAATTCTTTTCTATTTTTGTGTTTCTCGTACCAGGGTTTAAACCAATGTATAAACCCTCCCGCTAGTACTTTCTCTGGTGGAAGACCGGGTGCTTTGGCCCAACTCTCTATCCATTGGGACTCCCCCATTAATTGTTTTTTGGGGACTTTCCAGTCATAATCAAAAAGGTCAATATGATGAACCGGATAGATGATCCAACCAGAGAGCATAACATTGCTGACCAACCAGGGGGCGACAAGCAAAGAGAAAAATATGGTCAGATGGCTACATATTTTGAAATTAATTTTATTTTTGAAAATCATGTATAGTGGGATTATCAATAACAAGATGGCAGACAATTTGATAGTGATCGCAAAAAAGATTAAAATGCTGATAGTCAATAACAGATGCTGTTGCCGGGGGTTGTTGTCTTGCTCTAAAAAGTAGATGAAACAAAATATTATCTGAAATATCAATAAAGCCACTGGTAAATCTGGAGAATTGGAGGATATAAAATATTCAGGAAAAAAACTGGCTTGAAATAAAGGAATCATTAGTAATGCATTGAATAAAATGCTGACTTTTTTATTTCCCTTTAAGAAATTTAATAAACTGATATAGGAGCTGACCAGCGTCATCAAAAATACAAAGCTATTGAGCACATGAAACGATTTGTTTTCAAAATAAAACACATCCGCAAAAGCACCGGTTAAAAACCATGTACTGTTGAATGCAAATCGACCGTGCAGATTGCCCAAACCAATAATAACGGGATAGCTTTTGATCCACTTAATGGCCTGAACATAATACAAACCATCATCAAAATTTTTTGATGACTCGATTGCATATTTTCCCACATACAAGAACAAAAGACTGGTGAAGATAAAAACGAAGTGTGCGTATTTTTCCTTTTTAATGGTTTGCAACAAGTCTCGAATTAATAATTTTCGGTCACAGATGGCATAGAGACAAAGACCACTGAATAAAATAGTGTGGAGGAATTCACTGATTTTAAAAAAGAAATGAAGATAATTGAGTAACAGAGTGATGAATGTGATGCCAAGCCAGATGGTGGTTAAAAAATGTGGTGATGGAATGTCTATCTTTAGAATAAGTCGCGATAGTCGTGTGAAGCATATTCCAGCAATATAGAAGATGATAAAAAAATAAACCCAAAAGAGAAAAATGTATAACATGTTCTAGATAACGCAGAAACCACCGGGGCTTTGGAGTAGAGCACAACGGTGTTGAAAAAATTCCAGTAAATTGACAGGTTAATCTTGATCGAGTTCTTTCAGAATTTTCAAGGTTGGAACTATGTTGCTGATGGTACAACCCCAAAATGACGTTTATATTCCCGACTGAACTGAGCAGGACTGTTGTACCCTACCATATAACTCGTTTCGCTCACGCTTTTTCCTTCCATAAGATAGGCCCTGGCTTTATTAAGTTTGATCGACTTGGCATATTGTAAAGGGGATAAATGCATCACTTCCTTGAATTTCTTGTAAAAGTCCGAACTGCTCATATGAATAATACTTGCCAAGTCATCAACGAGTAAAGGTTTATCCAAGTTTTGATGAACATATTCTACGACTTTATAGATTTGATGGATTTGTCCATTGTGTTTGAGATAGTAGAGAAGGCTTCCTCCCTGTTCTTCACTCAAAATTCGGAAATAAATTTCATCAATAATCAATTCACCCAGTATTTTACCTTCTCCGGGTTTGTCCAATGTCTTTAGCAAACGAATGAAGGCATCCAAAAGATTTTCATTGATACGAGCTGAAAAAATCGCCGATGCCTTGGTGACTTCGGGTTGAATCAGGGTTGGTTCTTCCTGTTCGATTTTTACTAGTATTTTGGAGAGCCTACTTTGGTCAAAATAGAGTCCTGCTCCCAAAAGAGGTTTTTCTAGACTGGCTTCGATCACTTCGCATTCCAGTGGAAAGGGTACAAAGAGAGTCATGAAGTTTCCAGAGTGGTAATTGTATCGATTACTGTTTAAGTAGACATGTTTTTTCCCTTGGGCTCCAAGGGCAATGCCTGCGCCATAAACTTCAGGAGTACATCGGTGTGGTTTGGAGCCTCGATAGAGAAACAGATTGTCAATACTTGTTGTAAAAACCCCATCCTCGGATGTGTATTTATCTAAAAGGTTAATATATTCAATCATTTTATCGTCTAGATTGCTCATTTCCTCATCCCTTTGTTTTTTCTTCTTATCACATTTCATTCTTTGGCAAGCGCCGCCGCTTTTCTTAGCAATGCTTTCCACAAATGCTTTCAATAGAATAGCATTTCTAAAATGGAATTACACACCTTTGGTTCAAGATTCCCTTAAAACCTGCTTGGAAAAGATGATTCGTTGCGAAAATGGATCTCATTGAGTGGATTTTTGAAAAAATTTAAGGCGAATAGCCTGCCTATTTAACGCAAATTTTCTCAAAACAGACGCCAATGAGGCGGGTTTGTAGTAGAATCAGGTTTTTCAAACAGGTTCTAATACCAAGTTGCGTTTAAAAAAGTGACATTCCAGAGTATTTTGTCATTCTGAGCTTGCGAAGAATCTCAATAATTTCAAAGAGATCCTTCGACAAG
>JANQHV010000414.1 GCA_028282505.1 SAR324 cluster bacterium
CTTGTCGAAGGATCTCTTTGAAATGATTGAGATTCTTCGCAAGCTCAGAATGACAAAATACTCCGGAATGTCACTTTTTTAAACGCAACTTGGTATTACTTACTAAACAAAGGAGAAAAGTAATTTTTACAATATTGATCAATTGTTCGTATTTAGGAAGAAGTGTAAAATTTTTCCTTTTGAAGCTCTAAAAAAAATCTGGCACAATCCGGGTAAATTCATTCTTGGAAATCACCTAACTGCTTGGCTGGAATTTCAGAAACTTCGGTATATTCCGAAATTTCAGCTAGGAGGGTCTTAATCGAGCCAATTCCGGAGACTGTTGGAATGGCAGAGGGCGTAGTTCTTGCGCAAAATGAGTAAGGTGCGCAGTAAAAGCAATTAAAAATGAATTTTGGTACCCCTCCTAATTTTGAAGCTCACACATGAAGAGGCTTCATCAATCCTTTGCCCAATTTTTGGATGCGTTGACGGCTTTCTCCCATCCCTGGACCATGACAGAAATCTGTTCTGCAGGTAGTTGTGGAGAAAAACGTCGTTGTTCTTTTCGAATTGTTCGAAGTGCATTTTGATCCGGCCAAACACCCACAGCAAGCCCTGCTAAAAAGGCAGCCCCCATTGCGGTGGTTTCTAAAATTTCGGGGCGACTGATATCCACACCAAGAATATCAGCTTGGAATTGGCAAAGAAAATTATTAGCAGTGGCTCCTCCATCCACTTTTAGCATTGGTAGTGACTGCCCCATGTCTTTTTGCAGGCAGTTGAAAATATCATAGGCCTGATAGGCAATAGCTTCCAGGCCAGCTCTGACAATATGTTCTCGTGTCGTTCCTCTTGTCAATCCAATGATGGTTCCACGGGCGTAAGGATCCCAATAAGGGGCTCCCAATCCGACAAAAGCAGGCACAATATAGACTCCCCCTGAGTCATCAACCGATTGGGCCATTGCTTCTGTCACGTCAGCATGCTCAAATAACTTGAGACCATCCCGTAACCACTGAATCAACGCACCCGCAATAAAAATAGATCCTTCCAGGGTATAAGTTATTTCATTATTAATTTTCCAGGCAATGGTAGTCAACAACCCATGCGATGAAATGAGTCCTTCATTGCCCAGGTTTGCCAGCATGAAACATCCCGTCCCGTAAGTGTTTTTGACCATCCCTTTTTCAAAACAGGCTTGTCCAAATAAAGAGGCTTGCTGATCTCCTGCAATTCCAGCAATAGGCACGCTGCTATCGAATAGTCTTAAGTTCGTATATCCCACCACTTCACTAGAGCCTTTCACTTCAGGAAGAGCATCTGATGGAATATCCAAATGAGCCAGGATTTCCTGATCCCACGTTTGTTCAAAAATATTATAGACTAAAGTCCTAGAGGCATTGGAGGCATCTGTCACAAATGCTTCTCCCCCTGTTAGTTTCCAAATGAGCCAGCTATCGACAGTCCCCAAAGCCAATTTTCCCTGACGGGCCAAACTTTTTGCTTCTTCATTTTCTTTAAGAATCCAGTGCATTTTCGTGCCAGAGAAGTAAGGATCAATGACCAGGCCCGTTTTCTGCCGGATAACATCACCAAACCCCTCTTTTTTTAAGTTTTCACAAATGTCTGTCGTACGACGGCATTGCCATACAATTGCTTTGCCGATGGCTTCTCCCGTTTCTTTATTCCAGGCCACGATAGTTTCCCGCTGGTTTGTAATGCCAATTCCTGCAACATCTTTCATTGTCAGCTTTGCCTCACTCAAGGCTCGTACCATCGTAATCTGCTGAGTTGTCCAGATATCTTCCGGATGCTGCTCCACCCAACCTGATTGAGGAAACTGACATTGAAATTCCATGCTGTTAGAAGCCAATATTTCGCCTGCTTCATTGAATAAAATAGTACGAGAACTCGTTGTTCCTTGATCCAGGGCCATGATTACTTTAGACATTGTCTCCTCCTAGTTAAAATACTCATCAAATTTTTGTTGAGCTTCTTTTCCAAATAATATTTCACAAGCTTCCATAATACCGGGGGAATTTTTGATGGTTTCTCTGGTTTCCACCATTGCTATTTTGGAACGTCTTCTCAAAAAGTCCTCCAGCTTGGTAATCATTTCTTTGTGGGCAGCTTGGTAGAGTTCACAACGGATGTACTCGGTTCCCTTAATAAGCACTTCCGACTGTCTAGGATCTTCCCGAATATTTTCCAACATCTCGAATGCTTGGAAGCCATAACGTCTCCAAAGTCGTGTACTTAGGTTTTCAGAAGATTCTGGGGAGGTATAACCATCCAAGTTCATCAATTTGGCCTGGTGCATGAATTCATCTTTCACTGCTTGAGGTGGTTCTCCATACCATTTATCACCAAAATAAGGCAAATTGCCCACTCCCCATCTGTTGATGATTTCACTGACTTCATCTCCAACATTCAGACAATCAGTGAGTTTACCACCATAAATACTAATATGACTATCTTTTTCGTTAGCTTCTACCACATGTTTCCTGGACAATTGTAAAAAATCCGTCGTCTGTTTTGAAGAGGAATCGCTATTGACCACCAGTGGACGCACTCCGCACCGCTCAGCGATGATGTCTTTTCTGGTTAAAGGAGGTTTCAAATCCAGCATTTTGTTGATGTTATCCAAGACAAAACCGCGTTCTTCTTCTGTCACTTGAACACATGGTTCTTCAACCGGTGTATCAGTTGTGCCAATACAAGTTTTGCTGCCCATTGGGATCACAAAAAAGAGTCGGCCGTCACTGGCAAAAAAAGCCAACACCCTCTTATTGGGAGTGATTTGATTAACAATGAGATGAATGCCCTTAGACAACACATGACGATGGGCAGTTTTCTGAGAATTCAAATGATTGTGATCATCCACAAATGGCCCCGCTGCATTGATAAGGACTTTCGATTTAATCTCAAATGTTTTTCCACTCACCACATCTTTTGCTTTCGTGATCCAAATCCCATTTTCTTTGCGAGACCCTTTTGATTCTACATAATTTGCAGCAGTACAACCACTGTTCAGAGCAGAACGAATGAAACTAAAGACAAATCTGGCATCATTGTCATACAAATAGGCATCCGAGTATTCAAAACCTCCAGAAGCGTTGGCGAGATTGACCACGCTTTCTTCTTCGCTAATATCTTTCTTAAACAAGAGACGAGGTGGTTTGGTGAAGCATCGTCCAAAAAACCAGTACAACCAGGTTCCCAGCCAAATAAAAATGAAGGGAAATCGAAAACCCTTGGCAATCGTTGTAAAAAAACGAATTTCCAAGACGGTTGAAGGATAATTACGAATCAAATGGTTGCGGGATTTGCAAAGCTTCCAGACCAGTGGAAAATCCAGGGACTCCATGTATTTGATTCCTCCCCAGGCCAAATTGGAAGACTCCTGACTAGTACATCCAGCAAAGTCACCTTTGTCAATCAGGGCCACTTTTGCTCCTTTACCAGAAAGTGCGGCAGCAGAAACAGCTCCATTGATACCACCACCAATTACCAGTGCGTCATAAATAGGATCGTTCAGTTTACTGATATTGTTTTCCCTAAGTTTCACAGTGCCATCTCCAAGATATATGGTAATTACTTCATTCAACTAATGTCACATACAGAGGCAGTAGACGAATTCTGGAAAACTTTTTTCAGATACCATCCCCACACATGCACGGGGTACTTGCATTGGGAAGGAGAGAACCCTGATGACTATGATATCCCCGCACATGTAAGGGGTACGCGCAATCAACGTACATATCTGAATAATTCATTCCAATTTCCCACCCAAGGAATACTTTTTTATCCAATCATGTGGACTATCCGGTACCTTTCAGAATTTAAGTAAAGCAGTTGATAGTTTCCACATCTGTAACTCACCTAACTGTAAACTCAAATTGGAAGGTGCCGACTATCCTCTGTCATTTTACAAGAGGACAGGATGACTGATTTTATCCACATGCAAACCCGTGGTGTTTTGTCTACAACTGTATAAAACTTTATCAATTTACCTATTTTCAGTCCAATACTTCTTTTTGATGGTCTTGATAACAAATCCTTATAATGTTGGAAGGCTAGGTGGGTGAATCTTGGTAAGACATAATCATCCTGTAATGGAGTTTCTAAAGATTATTCAAAATACTCGATATTTTTTAACTATCTACTTTAATTTTTGGCACATTTACAATAAGCTGATTTTGAAGAAAATGATCAGTTATGAAAATTTTCTGAAATGACCGATAAAACGACTCTCCTTAGAATATAATGCAATCGTAATGAGATAATTGATGGCAGCTTCAAATGTTCACTCAGCCGTACAAGTCAACTTAGCCTATGAGCTCAGGAGATTGACAGAATATAGAATTCACAGCGAGCTTAGTATTTTGATTGGAGAAGATGAATATAAGCCGGATTTATGCGTGTATCCATATAAAGAATTAGATCGCAAGCATGATATTATCAAAATGGAAGAGTTGCCCTTATCAGCAATTGAAATTGTCTCACCTACTCAGCTTCCCCAGGCCATCGTTACAAAAATAGAAGCTTATCTGGAAGCTGGTATCCTGTCGTGCTGGATGGTTTTGCCATATCCTACAACAATCACTGTCTACAATGCTGAAACGGAAAAGACATTTATGGAGGGAGATATTGTGGATGAAGTATTAAACATTAACCTTCCGATCAAAGATGTGTTTTACTAAGCACATGATTTAAGTCATTTCAGAATATGCGCCAATTTTTCTTCATACCCCACAATATCTTTGGACCATACCTGGATATGATCCCATAAAGTTTGAGCAATGGGGCCAACAGGACGACTTTTAATGCGGGCCAATTGCATTTCAACACGCACAGGACGAATACTTTCGATATCCAGAGGCACCAGTACTCCATCCAGCAACTCTTTTTCAATAAAATGAATGGGGAGTCGTCCCCAACCCAACCCTGCTAGGATGAAATTTTTCTTCGTGTTATTATTGTTTACCGTCCAGTGACGGCCTCCTTCCAAGAAACGGGTTGTGTTTTTAGGATAGAATGGAATCGTATATTGAGAAGAATGAATACTGCTATCCCCTGCTAAAATTTGAATATATTGTTCCATTTCAGTATCACTCAACTTTTCGTTTTTTTGAGCAGGAGGAAAATGAGGGGCAGCTACAGGAATTAGACTGACACTGGTGATCGGGATAAATTCGAACTCAGAGTAGGATTCGTCGACAATCATAATTGCCAGATCAGCATCGCCATCCAGCATCCGCTCCATAGCCCCATTGAGGTATTCAACGGAAAGGTTGAATTCCGTTTCCGGGTGTTGTTCGATAAATTGTTTGAGTTCTCCCAAAATCAAAGGGAGGGGAAAAAGAGAATCAATGACAATCCAAATTTTTGGTTCATTCCCGATGGAAAGCTGGTGACTGAGGGTCAAGAGTTCGTCGATGTGATGGAGGATAATTTTTACTTTATTATAAACAGCTTCTCCCTCTGTCGTTAAAGTAGCTCTGTATTGATCGCGAGAAAATATCTCTAAATCCAATTCTTCTTCCAGCTTTTTGATTGACATACTGATTGAAGGCTGGCTTCGATGCAGCAATTCAGAAGCTGCATTGAAGCTTCCTGTTTTGATGATTGCTTCTAAGGCTAGCAATTGATCATGTGTCATATACTTTTCGGGAAAAAGAAGGGTTACAAGATTTGAAGAGTCATTAACCACTATAAGGCCATAATCTCAAAAAGGCAAGGATGGTCAGACATTACCATAAAGTACTATGAAGTTGATCAAACTTATGATCCAGACAGAGTCTCTTTAAAACATCTGGTACATTAGTAATCAAACCATCAACCCCCATGTCAATCATAGTTTTCATATCCTCCCGATTATTGACAGTGAACGGATAGATCAATACATTTGCCTGATGGATTTGATCAATATCTTCTAATGAGAGCCTTCGATAATAAGGATGGTAAGAAACCGGTTGGATTTCTTTAATTAAATCAATTTTTTTTTCGATTCCATTGTCCAGCAAAGCAATAGGAGGTGCGTTTGGAATTTGCTTGATTCTTCTCAAACAATTGGTTTCGAAAGAGGAAATTACCACTGAATCCACCATGTTTTTTTTTTGAATTAGTTCTGTAACTTGCCTTTCAATGCAATCTGGAGTTTCGTGTTCTTCGTATGCAGTTGATTTGATTTCAATATTCAGTTTCGTTTTATGCCCTACCAATTCCAAAACTTCTTCCAAGGTAGGAATACGTTCTGCAGAAAATTTCTTATCAAACCAGGAGCCTGCATCTAATTGTTTTAATGCTTTTAAACTACATTCTTTGATCAACTTTTTTCCTGGAGCCGTTCTTCCCAATTTTTCATCATGAAAAACGACGACTTTACGATCTTTGGAAAGCTGGACATCCAATTCAATCATGTCTACACTAATTTTTAGTGCTTCCCGGAACGCAATCATGGTATTTTCAGGGAATCGCCCACTTAAGCCACGATGAGCAATTATGCAAATTTCTATCATTTCCCTCTTGTTGTCGATTTTTAGAAAGCCATTTTGCAATAAATTGATTTCTGCTAAACTAACAGGCAGTTCCATGTTGGTTGTAGAGGACCGCTGGTTATTAAGCCGACTGTATCAATCATTGGGCCGAGAATCTAATATTTCTTTTTTATGGTCTTAATAAGGTAACTTTATAATAAATCCCGGACTGTTCTCAACTTTGATGGTTTCGTAAAAAGTCAGATGAATGGAGATCTTTCGCAAGGAGGCTGCCTATGACTCAGGATGACCAAAACTTACTTTGATGAAAGCACCAACAAGAGGTAAAAATTTATGCCCGTTTCAATAAGCTCTGAACTTTGAAAATTTTGTGCCCCATTTCAATATATGTGATAGATATTTATGATATCAATAACTTAAAATTTTTCCCACTTCGGAGAACCATTTCGGCCAAAAACGCACATGATTGATTTAATAATATCAATGATTTATGCGGGGAATTTCAGAATCAAAAATATGTTTAGACTGCCATTATTTATTTTTTATTTGATTAACCAGAAGTTCCAATGGGCTCATTGCCGATGAACTTCTGGTCATCTCTTTTATGTAATTTTGTGTCTATAAAGAATTCTTATTAAGACCATAAAAAAGAAATATTAGATTCTCAGCACAATGATTGATACATTGCTGTGCGCTCCATTTCAATATATGTGATAGATATTTATGATATCAATAGCTTATACGGAAAATTTCAAAATCAATAATAAGTTTAGATTGCCATTATTTATTCTTTACTTGATTTGACTCATCAAGGCCCCGTAGGCGAGGACTTGATGAGCCAGAAACTCCAATAGACTCATTGCCGATGAACTTCTGGTTATCTTTTTTATGTAATTTCATGTCTATAAAGAATTCTTATTAAGACCATAAAAAAGAAGTATTGGATTCTCAGCGTAATGATTGATACAGTTCATTCGTTTTTAATTTGTTTTTCTCATACCTCATTCTATAAATATCTTCGTTTAACTTTCATTCAGAGGTTAATGACATGATAGCTAAAAAAATGATCAAAGTTGCATTCACTGCTGCTATTGCAGCTACGTGTTTTGCATCATCAGCCTATGCCGATAAGGCAAGTGCTCAAAAGTGGATTAATGATGAATTCCAGCCATCTGTGCTTTCCAACGCAGAGCAAATGAAGGAAATGGAATGGTTCATGAAAGCAGCCGCTCCTTTTAAGGGAATGGAAATCAATGTATTGTCGGAAACAATCCCCACCCATGAATATGAATCTAAAGTGCTGACAAAGGCATTTGAGGAAATTACGGGAATCAAAGTGAACCATCAACTTTTGGGGGAAGGGCAAGTGGTGCAAGCGGTGCAAACCCAAATGCAGACCAAGCGAAATCTTTATGATGCTTATATTAATGATTCCGATCTCATTGGAACTCACTCACGTTTGCAACTCGCGATTAACCTGTCGGATTGGATGGCCGGAGAAGGAAAAGCCGTTACCAATCCGATGTTAGATGTGGATGATTTCATTGGTAAATCGTTTACAACCGGTCCTGATGGAAAATTGTATCAGTTGCCAGACCAGCAGTTTGCAAACTTGTACTGGTTTCGAAAAGACTGGTTTGATCGTCCAGAATTGAAAAAACAATTCAAAGATCGATATGGCTATGATTTGGGAGTACCAGTAAACTGGTCAGCCTATGAAGATATTGCAGAATTCTTTTCTGTTCATGTTAAAGAAATTGATGGCGTGCGAGTTTATGGCCACATGGATTATGGGAAACGAGCACCTGACCTGGGATGGCGGATGACTGACGCCTGGCTGTCTATGGCTGGTGCTGGAAGTAAAGGAAAGCCCAATGGAGTACCTGTTGATGAATGGGGAATCCGGATGGAGCCTGGTACTTGTAATCCTGTAGGGGCTTCAGTATCCCGTGGAGGAGCAGCCAATGGTCCTGCAGCAGTTTATGCTATACGAAAATGGGATGAATGGTTACGCAAATATGCCCCCCCTGGTGCAGCTAGTTACGATTTTTATCAATCGCTTCCAGCACTTTCTCAAGGAAATGTTGCTCAGCAGATCTTTTGGTATACTGCCTTTACTGCATCAATGGTGGCCCCCAAAAGTGCGGGTAACAATACTGTAGATGACAGCGGAAAACCATTGTGGCGAATGGCTCCTTCTCCTCACGGTCCTTATTGGGAAGAAGGACAAAAATTGGGTTATCAAGATGCCGGTTCCTGGACATTGTTCAAATCAACTCCTGTTGATCGTCGTAAAGCAGCTTGGCTATATGCACAATTTGTGGTTTCCAAAACAGTTGATGTCAAAAAAAGCCATGTCGGGTTAACCTTTATCCGCGACAGTTCAATCCGCCACGCGTCTTTCACCGAACGAGCGCCTAAACTCGGAGGTCTGATAGAATTTTATCGTTCTCCTGATCGTGTATTGTGGTCACCCACTGGAATTAATGTGCCGGATTATCCAAAACTGGCACAGATTTGGTGGCAGCAAATTGGAGATGTGAATTCAGGTGCTTTCACCCCACAACAAGCCATGGATCGTTTAGCTTCTGAGATGGATTTGGTTATGTCTCGCATGCAATCAGCTGACGAAAAAGCACAAATCTATGGTGGATGTGGTCCTCGTTTGAATGAAGAGAGTGATCCAAATGTTTGGTTAAACAAACCTGGTTCTCCAAAAGCGAAAGTAAATGAAAAGCCAAAAGGAGAAACTATCAATTATGATGAACTTGTTCAGCGTTGGGCAGGATAAGTAGATTTAACGGGAAGCAATAGAAGAAAGAGCGGTTAAGATGGCTATTGAACTAAAAGCAGTCACGAAAAACGTTGGGGCAGAGGCTCACATTTATGAGACGTCATTGATGCTCAAACCAGGTGTGTTCAACATATTGTTAGGCACAACACTTAGTGGGAAAACATCCCTGATGCGCCTAATGGCAGGGCTCGACAAACCTTCAACCGGAGAAGTTTGGTTTGATGGGCAGAACGTGACTAAGGTTCCAGTCCAAAAACGGAGTGTTGCTATGGTGTATCAAGCCTTTATCAACTACCCCAATTTAACCGTGTTTGACAACATTGCTTCCCCTTTAAAAGTTGCTGGTGTTTCAGAATCGGAATTGAAGGACCGCGTTCATAAATTCGCTGATCTTTTGAAACTCACCCCTATGCTCAATCGCAGGCCTAGTGAATTGTCAGGAGGACAACAGCAACGGACGGCTTTAGCACGTGCTTTGGCTAAGGGCGCCGACCTGGTGTTGCTGGATGAACCGTTAGCCAATCTCGATTATAAATTGCGGGAGGAGCTACGAGAGGAACTTCCGAAAATATTTGCCGGAACTGGTGCGACTGTTGTTTATGCCACCAGTGAACCTTTGGAAGCACTGATGCTGGGAGGTTATACAGCGACCTTGAGTAAAGGAAGTGTAGTGCAATATGGGGAAACACCAGTAATCTATAGAAACCCCTCTACATTGGAAAGTGCCAAAGTTTTCTCTGAACCGCCGATCAATATTGCCAAAGTTGAAAAACAGGACGGATTTGTCCGTTTATCTGATAGCGTGCAATGGGAAGTATCTGAAAAATTACGTTCGCTTCCAGATGGTAAGTACACGATGGGAGTTCGTGCCTTTCACTTATTGCCTTCGGGCAGTGGAGTCAAGGTTTTAGGAGAAATCCAAATCGCTGAATTGAGCGGTTCGGAAAGCATTATCCGCATGACGGTTGAAGGAAATCAATGGGTTTCTGTTGCGCATGGGACTCACAATTATGCCATAGGAACACATGCAGAGTTTTTCTTTGACCCCAACAATTGTTATTTTTTTGATCAAAAAGGGCGATCAATCACAGCATAAAGCTTAGTATTATGGCAAAAATAGAATTTAAAAACATCCGACATGCTTACCCTGCTCCCCCAGGGCAACCGACGGTGTATGCGTTGGAAGAAATAAATCAAATTTGGGAAGATGGGGGAGCTTATGCATTGCTCGGTCCTTCAGGTTGTGGCAAAACCACCCTGCTTAACATTATTTCTGGGTTGTTGATCCCATCGGAAGGATCTGTTTATTTTGATGGCAAGGATATGACTAGCTTACCGACGACCGAACGCCACATTGCCCAAGTTTTCCAATTTCCAGTGGTCTATGACACCATGAGTGTGTATGACAACCTAGCGTTTCCTCTGCGCAATCGCAATGTTCCTGAAAACAAAATCAAAGAGCGGGTCCACGCCATTGCGGAAATGCTGGAATTGACAGATAGCCTAAAGAATCGAGCTTCTGGCTTGACCGCTGATGGAAAGCAAAAAATATCTCTAGGGAGAGGACTGGTTCGTGAAGATGTGAAAGTCATCATGTTTGATGAACCTTTGACGGTAATCGATCCTCACTTAAAATGGTTGTTGCGCTCCAAGCTGAAAGAGTTGCACCAGCAACTTAGAGTGACCATGATCTATGTGACTCATGATCAAACCGAAGCCCTTACCTTTGCTGATCAAGTTGTTGTAATGTACGAAGGTAAAGTTGTTCAAGTTGGAACACCGGTTGATCTATTTATGAGTCCTCAACACACGTTTGTTGGGAATTTCATTGGTTCCCCAGGAATGAATGTGCTTCCTGGTGAAATCAAAAACGGACAGGTCAGCTATCACTCGCATGTCATTGAGTTAACTCAGAACTACGATAAAATCCCAGAAGGAAAAACGGAAATCGGCGTGCGACCTGAATTTATTCGATTTGATTCATCAGGATTTCCAGTGAATCTGGAACGAGTGGAAGATCTAGGCCGTTATCAGATCGCAACAGTGAAACATGCTGAAGACATGATCAAAATTCTCGTTCCAGAAGAACAAGAAATTCCTTCTGAAAATCCCAGGATTGTGTTTGATCCTGAGAAAACCCATCTTTATCGCAACAATTGGATGGTGGAGTAAAAGCTAATGAATAAGACTATCAATCAGAAAGCGTGGTGGCTAATCCTACCGGTTCTTGTACTCGTTGCCTTTAATGCCTTCATTCCCTTGATGACCGTCGTTAATTATTCTTTCCAGGAAACCTTTGGTAACAATCAATTTTTTTGGGAAGGAACCACATGGTTCGAGCAAGTACTCAATTCAGACCGATTTCATGCCGCATTTCTGCGACAAATGCTTTTCACAGCAATGATAATTGTGATTGAAGTTCCACTCGGAATTGCAGTTGCCTTAACAATGCCTAAAAAAGGGCCTTGGGTTTCGGTTTGTTTGGTCCTTATGGCACTACCACTTTTGATACCATGGAATGTGGTTGGTGCGATGTGGAATATTTTTGCACTTCCGGACATCGGTTTGCTGGGATATACCCTCAATAGTATGGGGATTGATTATAACTTTACCCAACAACCAGTCTCTGCGTGGATCACTACAGTAGTTATGGATGTCTGGCATTGGACATCTTTGGTAGTACTGTTGTGTTATGCGGGGCTTAGTTCAATCCCCGATGCTTATTACCAGGCAGCAAGCATTGATGGGGCAAGCAAATGGGCTGTTTTTCGTTATATTCAGCTTCCTAAGATGAACCGGGTGCTCACCATTGCAGTTTTGCTCAGATTTATGGATAGCTTCATGATTTATACTGAGCCATTTGTTTTAACAGGAGGAGGCCCAGGAAATACCACGACCTTCTTGTCAATCGATTTAGTAAAAATGGCGCTAGGGCAATTCGATTTAGGCCCGGCCGCAGCAATGTCCTTGATTTATTTTTTGGTTGTTTTGCTGATCTGTTGGACATTTTACACGATTATGACTCGCGATGAGGTAAACTGAGATGACAAAAATTAAAAAGGCCATAGTGCCAACACTGTATATCCTCTTTTTGATGTTACCTATCTATGGGTTGGTGTCCATGTCGTTTAAAACGACCAATGAAATTTTGGGAGGATTTTCATTTTTCCCCAGCGAATTCACATTCGAAAATTATGTGAAAATTTTTACCGATCCTACTTGGTACAATGGCTATATCAACTCTTTGATATACGTGGTTATCAACACAGGTATTTCTGTAACCGTTGCCTTACCAGCAGCTTATGCATTTTCTCGATATAATTTTCTGGGTGACAAACATTTGTTTTTTTGGTTACTGACCAATCGTATGGCACCCCCTGCCGTATTTGCCTTACCATTCTTCCAGCTTTACTCAGCAATTGAATTGTTTGATACCCACATAGCAGTCGCCTTGGCCCACTGCTTATTCAATATTCCTTTGGCTGTCTGGATTTTGGAAGGATTTATGTCCGGGGTTCCTAAAGAACTTGATGAAACTGCTTATTTGGATGGATATTCCTTTCCGAAATTTTTTCTGAAAATTTTTATTCCTACCATTGCCGCAGGGATTGGAGTGACTGCTTTTTTCTGCTTTATGTATTCATGGGTCGAACTCTTACTCGCTCAAACACTGACCTCTGTTGAAGCAAAACCGATTGCCGCAACGATGACCCGGACTGCTAGTACTTCAGGATATGAATTGGGATTACTGGCAGCGGCGGGCTCATTGACAATCGTTCCTGGTGCATTTGTTATTTATTTTGTTCGGAACTACATTGCTAAGGGATTTGCCTTAGGACGTGTATAAAAATTAGGAAGAATTATGGGATTATCCTGGATGGCTTGGACGTGGCCAACTGCCGCTTTTTTTATCACTGTAGTGCTTTCAATCACTGCCATGGGAATTTGGGAAAAATATCGTCCTGGTGGTGACCCTCGTCGAGGAATTCTCGGTCTAGATACGACACGAGGAGACCGGCTCTTCATTTCCTGGTTGGGTACTGGTTTCATTGGCTTGGGGTGGCTAGGTTTCTTCGGTTCTCCACTATGGGGAGCATTGATTCTAGCCATTATCTTTTGGTTCTTTGTTTTCAAATGGGTTTGAAACCATAGTTCCTTGGCAATTGTTTTAAGTTACTTATGGCCTCCAAGGGCTTATTGAATTTTTAGCTATAGATCTCCAGAATGTATAATACCGTGAATTAGATTTTGTTTGGTTTCCTCTTTATCCATGAGACAATCTCCCAAAAATTGTCATGCTGAGCGTAGTCGAAGCATCTCAGAGACCCTTCGACTACACTCAAGGACATGGCATTCAGTGTGCCAAAGAAAACCAAAATCTCACTACTATAGTTCTTCAATGCCCATTGTTGAGCTAATCACTTGCCTTCGTTTATCTAAAGCCGCCTTGATTTGAGGTGTATTTTCTTATTGACGATGGGCTGGCAGGTATGAACTTCATTTGATTCATTCCTCAACACAATTTCCAATGACCTGTCTTTCCCATTGCGAAGCGGTACAACTCCAGCGTGTCCCCCTTTCTACCCCATCAACAGTAGGTACAACGATGGTTGCATCCTTACGTTCCCATTCCCCATGGCTCATCCACTGACAGCGGCAACCCGACTCGCATTCACGCTCCATTTCTACGCCTTCCAAACGTTCCGCTTCCTGTCCCAATCGTTCACGTCCATCTTGAGTAATTCGTGCGGACACAGCATTCCAACCAAATCCATCTTGTTTAGGCAACCATAGTTTATAATTTCGCAAATTGGTATAAACGGTCTGTATGCCGACACAGGTGCCCGAACAAGTAGGTTGCGGTGGTGGTTCTGGTGGTGTCGGATGTCCTGTTGCTCCCCAGCGATGAGAAAACCAGCCGAACACTAAAACACCAATAAAATATAATTCTGCGACGATGAGGTAAGAATGGCGGGTTAGGCAATCATAGAATTTCAGATCACATATCAATTTACCAAGAATCCCACCACCTTGATTGTAACATTCATCATGTTCGTCACAGCAAATACGCCAACTGCCATCTGGAAACTTGATGCCAAGTGTG
>JANQHV010000478.1 GCA_028282505.1 SAR324 cluster bacterium
TTCGTTAAATAGGCTCGCTATTCGCCTCAAATTTTCTCAAAAATCCGCTCAACGAGATCGATTTTTCGCCACAAACCATCTTTTCCAAACAGGTTCTTAATGACCAGATCAAATTCAATTAATTCAGTTGGAAATCGCTTTAAGATTCTTGGTGACTGGAAACCAAATCCTGCAAAATTTTTTGTGAGTCCACAGTCAGGTAAATTTGAGTAAGAAACCATGATTGGTTTCTGTTTTCCAGCAGATACACATAATTGGTGTGAGACAGAGCATCTGATTTTCCAAAAGATGGCACTGCGTGTGCTCCAAGTGAACGGACCGCCTCATTGCGTTCTGCTGGCGTTAATGGATATCCTTTAAAGTCTGGATGAAAATTTTGAGCATACAGTTCAGGTAACGTTGAATCGACATCTGGCTTCATGCTCAAAAAAACCACTTGTAAGCGTTGATTCGCTTCCATGTTTTGATAGCGGAGATAGACGTCTTTGAGCTGGGATAAAATAACGGGGCAACTTAAAGAGCAGCCAGGCTCTCCAAAAAAAGCCAGGACATAATCGTGATCATTGGGCAGAAATGAAAAATTGACCTTTTGTTCTTTTGCCAACTTGCCAGCTCCACCAAAAGGTAAAAATAAAAAAAGCATCCCCCATCCCACAGTTATTCCAACTAACAGCAATCCCCACCATTGACGAGATGAGAATGTATTGCTGCTTTTCTGGATTGATAAATCTTGAAAACTCATAATCAACTCATATTTAGTTCTACATATTACACTTGAAGACGCATTTTATTACACAAGTCTTTTGCGGTTTCGTCCACTTGGGTACTTTTTTGCTGGAGAGAAATCATGGATTGACTGATGTTACTCAAAGACGCTTGTTGTTCTTGGGTGGCTGCCGCAATGTTGGAAATGGCATCTCCCGTTTCTCCGATCTTAACACGGATTCCTTCCAGACATTGATGAACAATTTTCACAGCAGCAATTCCCGCATTGATACTCCGATCATTCTGCTTGATCAGCGAACTGATTTTATCGGCGGCCTCTGTGGAACTGCCCGCTAATTTACGTACTTCTTCCGCAACAACGGAAAAGCCTTTCCCTTCTTCACCAGCTCTCGCAGATTCAATGGCAGCATTCAATGCCAATAAATTGGTCTGTTCGGCAATCTGATTGATGTTTTCGATAAAACCGGCGATTTGTAAACCAATTTCTTTGATTTGATTGATTCCCTTCGACATTTCCTCAACCGCCTGGATGGCCTTTTCCTTTTCATGATCCGCTTCCTCGGAAAGAACATCTGCTTTTTTTGCATGATCCGCCGTGTCTTCAGAAGCAGAACGGATTTCATTGATAGCCGTTGTTGTCTGCTCAATGGTATCGACTTGCCCACTGGAAAGTTGACTCAACAAGTCTGTGGAAGGCGTGATGTTGCGAAAGTTCATCACTTTCGTAAATTGAATTGTATTTTGGATACTCAGGTAAGCAAAAATAAAAAAGCCTGATAACGCAAAAACAACATGTAAAATTAGAATTTCCCACCCATATCCATAATTGAAAATGATGAGAGGAATTCCTCCAAATTGCACATTGTAAATCTGGCAGTAATTAAAGGCCACATGATAAACCGCTGTCAACAAGGTGCCCGCCAACATGGGAAAAATGTCTTTATAACGGCTCAAAAGTGGCAAAGCGAGAAAAATATGAAAATGCATCTCAATTCGTCCCAGGTGCATCTGGATGAACAAAGAGGAGTAAATCAGCAGACACATCCCCATCGTGATGCGACAAACGGCCATACCCCGAAAAAAATACCATGCCACAAACCCCAGACCTGTTGTGATGCCACCACCAATAAATCCTAAAAGATAAAAATCATGTTTGTATGCTATAATCGTGGAAGCCAGAATCCAGTGCACGACAAGCAGGATCATCATCATTTTATCCACCTGGGTGAAGTCCGCTCGTAAGCTCTCTTTTGTGTCATCAGGCAGTTCCCGATTATAAGCGATTAGTGTATTCTTTCTAAAATTTTCCCACATTCTTTCTCCTAATTTTTTAATCAACCCTGTTGTTTGCTGTTTACTGCTCTTATACCCTTTTTTGCATGCCAGAATTTATCTTTCAATGAGATAATAATTCCTCTCATTTCTATGATATAAGCAATGCCAAGGAAACTCAACCATCCTCTCTTATTTTTCGTAAATCTTGTTTTACTTCCCTAAATATCTGATTTTAATTGATTTAAAAAAATAGTTTTTTTATTTTTTAGAGTTGACATCCTAACAATATATGTTAAATTATCAATTGTTAGCACTCATTAAATTAGAGTGCTAACAATTTATTTTAAATAAAATTCATCGTAACACTCTTCAAACATATAAGAGATTCTATATTGGGAACGTCTCGCTCCTTGATTGGAGGAGAGAAATGGCATTCTTATGAATTCCCAGTGAATATGTAATTAAAAGTAAAATTTATTAAATTCACGTTAGATTAACCTATCAACCCAAAGGAGGAACAATGGGAAAAGTAATTGGAATTGATTTAGGAACAACCAACTCATGTGTGGCCATTCTGGATGGCGGTGATCCCAAGGTGATCCAAAATGCAGAAGGGGCCCGAACCACTCCTTCCATTGTTGCTTTCAATGATGAGGGAGAACGCCTCGTTGGTCAATTGGCCAAAAGACAGGCTGTCACGAATCCAGAACGAACCATCTTTTCGATCAAACGCATGATGGGTGAAAAGTTCAATTCAGAATCGGTCAAACATCACCAGAAGGTTGCCCCCTATCAAGTGGTTTCTGGTCCAAATGAACTGGCTTACGTGGAAGTAGGAGGAAAGCAATATTCTCCTCCAGAAATTGCCGCAGCCACTTTACAAAAGCTCAAAAAAACAGCAGAAGATTATTTGGGCGAAACCGTGACAGATGCGGTGATCACAGTGCCTGCTTATTTTAATGACAGTCAACGTCAGGCCACCAAGGATGCTGGTAAAATTGCAGGATTGAATGTATTGCGTATCATCAATGAGCCCACTGCGGCATCACTGGCCTATGGACTGGATAAGAAATCCGATCAAAAAATAGCTATCTTTGATTTGGGAGGAGGAACCTTTGACATTTCTATTTTAGAAATTGGTGATGGAGTCTTTGAAGTCAAGGCCACCAATGGGGACACTTTCCTGGGAGGTGATGACTTTGACATCCGCTTGATCGATTTTCTGGCAGATGAGTTTAAAAAAGATCATGGCATCGATTTGCGAAGTGACAGCATGGCCTTGCAGCGTTTGAAGGAAGCCTCGGAAAAAGCCAAGCATGAGTTATCCGCCAGCATGGAAACCGATGTGAATCTGCCTTTCATTACAGCCGATGCCACAGGCCCCAAACACCTCAACATCAAAATCAGCCGGGCTAAATTTGAAAGTCTGGTCGATGATTTGATCCAACGTTGTTTGGAGCCATGTAGAAAAGCTTTGAAAGATGCAGGCTGCACAACCAGTGATATCAAAGAAGTGGTGCTGGTGGGAGGCATGACACGGATGCCAAAGGTCCAGCAGACAGTCAAAGATTTTTTTGGTAAAGAACCTCATAAAGGGGTTAATCCTGATGAAGTGGTTGCCATTGGGGCCGCCATTCAGGGAGGTGTCTTGAAAGGAGAAGTGAACAATGTGCTTCTGCTGGATGTCACTCCACTGTCCTTGGGCATTGAAACATTAGGTGGCGTCATGACCAAATTGATTGAACGCAACACCACCATTCCCACACGCAAAAGTCAGGTATTTTCGACAGCGGCTGACAACCAACCAGCGGTGGATGTGCATGTGCTGCAAGGAGAGCGGGAAATGGCCGCTGATAACAAAACACTGGGTAATTTCCAACTGGTGGGTATTGCACCAGCTCCCCGAGGCGTCCCACAAATTGAAGTGGCTTTCGATATTGACGCCAATGGCATCGTCAATGTGAGTGCGAAAGATTTGGGAACAGGGAAGGAGCAGCAAATCCGTATCACAGCCTCCAGCGGTCTGTCGCAGGAAGAAATCCAACGCATGGTGGATGAGGCAGAACGAAATGCAGGAGACGACAAAAAGCGTCGTGAAAGCATTGAAGTCAAAAACGAAGCGGAAGCACTGATCTATAACACGGAAAAGTCACTCAATGAAGTTGGCGGCCAATTGCCTCCAGAAGACAAGCAATCCATTGAGATGGCAATTGAAAAACTGAGGACAACTATGGCAGGAAGCGATGTCAGTGCCATCAAAGCTGATATTGCTGCCCTGACTGAGGTGGCTCATAAACTGGCTCAGGCGATCTATTCTCAAAATACAGGTCAGCCAGGGCAATCTTCTGGAAATCCTGGCAGCAATACTTCAAAAACGAACCAGGAGGATGTCATCGATGCGGAGTATGAAGAAGCATAACCGACACAATTCCTTGCAATATCCAGTTGTGCCAAGGAACTATCATCTTGAAACACCTCATGCCTCTGCTACTGGCAGAGGCATGATACCATCTGAAAAATTACCCATTCACTTGTGGTTTCACCACATCGTCAATGGCATCCAATCGTTGCTATTGTTGGGAAGTATGGGGGCATTGATGGCTTTCCTGGGGTGGGTCATTGCAGGTGCAACAGGATTATTATGGGTATTGATTCCAGGAATGGCCCTATTGCTATTCACCCCAAAAATCTCACCCAAACTGGTGATGCAGTTGCATAAAGCACAACCGCTTTTTCCTGAAAATGCACCAAATTTGTACCGGATGGTGGGGTATTTGGCCAAGAAGGCGGAATTACCGACTATTCCACAAATATATTATATTCCTTCTCAAGTGATGAATGCCTTTGCAGTGGGGAATCGTCAAAATTGTGCCATTGCCTTGACAGAAGGAACGCTGAGTGCTTTGAATCCACGGGAAATCACTGGAGTTCTTGCCCATGAGGTGGCTCATATCCAAAACAATGATCTGTGGATCATGAGTCTATCCAGCGTTGTGCAGCGCATCACCCAGTTTTTATCCAGTGTGGGTCTGTTTCTTTTGTTGATCAATATTCCTTTGTTGTGGATGCACAATTATGGAATTCCCTGGTTATTCATCGGCATCTTGGTCGCTATTCCCTGGCTGAGTATTTTAATGCAGTTTGCCCTATCCAGAACACGGGAGTTCCATGCCGACCTGGGAGCGGTTCGCTTGACCGGTGATGCGAGAGGATTGGCATCGGCGCTTGATAAAATTCAGAGAACAGCCAAACTATGAAATCTTTTCGGGCTACGGACATTGCGTTCAGGATCTCCTTTGCTCAATACACATCCTCCTTCAGAGCAAAGGATCAAACGGCTACTGGCCATCGAAGAAAAAATGGTAGAACAAAAGTTGTTGAATTGAAGCACGTCAATGCAATAAATCCCCTGTGCTTGCGACCATAAGAGAAACGGGACTCCCAAGAATCATATCAGGGAAGGATACCTATAAATTAGATATCCAATAAAAGTGAAAAGGAGGCAAAACCAGATGGTTTTTATTGATGAGGGGGAATTCTCCCGAATAGAGATCTCTCATGTGTGGATTGATTCGGAATCCATAAGAGGCAATATCAGATAAATCCAACTTTTGTGAGTGTGCATCAAAGTTTCCAATCACCAAAATTCTATTATAACTGTTACGGTCATTTCTAAAAAAGGCGAATAGGTGAATATTACTTGTTTCGATTAATTCTCTGTTATTAAAGTCGGCAAAGGCCGGAATTTCTTTTCTGACCGCAATCATACGCTTCAAAGCAGAAAATAGAGTATATTCTAAGGTACCGGGAGTATTGCGCCTGTCAGTCTTTTTCCAGTCTATTTTAGGACGATGGGCCCATCGGCTATCATTGGCTTTTCCCAGCTTTTCAATATATGAGTAATCATTCAAAGTACCCACTTCATCACCATAATACAATAGAGGGATTCCCCCAAAGGAAAATATCATACTGTGTAACAACAGGATGTGCTTTAACGATTTATTAATCATTTCTTTGTTATTTTGCTCCAGTGTGCTTTCTAAACCAATCAGAGAGGTAAGTGTTCCTGAGATTCGAGCATCGTTGTTTTTTGGATTATGTCCAAACAACAACCCCCTGGCTATTGAATCATCATGTTTGCCAATAAAATAATTTATCAAAAAATCCCGATGTGCTCTGGCTTCATAGCCAGCTTGTTCGATGTCCCAGTCGGAAAAACCCAACCCAATATCATCATGACAACGAATGTAATTTAACCAGGTGGCTCGTTCCATTTTATCTGGTAAACTTTTTACTCCCTGATTCAGTAATTTTGCGTTTTTGGTGGCAACAGCATCCCACAGCAAAGCCATAAAGGTCGCATTATAGGCAATTTCACATTCTTTGGCATTGACGGCATCTTCTCCAAAATATTTGACGACCTCCACTGGAGCAACAATTGCTTCTGCGATAAAGACCACTCCAGGAGCAGTGACTTGACAGCAATCTTTGAACAGTTGCAGTAGGATATGAGCTTCCCTTTCATTTTGGCTGGTACTTCCTATTTTTTTCCATAAGAAAGCTACCGCGTCTAACCTTAAAATATCAGCACCCTGATTTGCCCAAAAAAGTAAAATATCCAGCATTTCAATGAAGACCGTAGGGTTGCTGTAATTCAAATCCCATTGATAATTATTAAAAACGGTCATCACCCATTTTCCCATGCGATCATCCCAGGTAAAGTTGCCAGGAGCAACTTCAGGAAAGATTTCGGGAAGTGATTCTTCAAACATATCCGGAATTTCCCGATCATCATAGGTATAGTAATAATCCTGGTATTTTTTATTCCCTTCACGAGCTTTTATGGCCCATTCGTTTTGATCAGAAGTATGGTTGACTACCACATCTAAAACCAGCAAAATCTCTCGTTTTTTCATTTCTTCTATTACTTCTTGCAGTTCTTCCAGAGATCCTACTCGTTCATTGATTTTCCGGTAATCACTGACAGCATAACCACCGTCACTGAAATTATCAGGGCATTCCAAGATAGGCATGATGTGGACTAAATTGACACCCAGCTCTTGGAAATAGGAAACTTTCTCTTTTAGATCCTTCAAGTTGTCTGCAAATCCATCAGCATACAAGGTCATCCCCACCAGATTTTCACTCAGAAACCAATTAAAATCTTTCTCTCTGGCCAAATCTGTTTTTTTAAATTCTTCTGAGCGATTAATATATTGTTTGGCCATGACTTCAACCAAGTGAAGTAATTGTGGTTTAAAATCTTTTCGATTGCCATAAAGGTATTGAAATAAAGAAAAGAGGCTATAAAAGTTGGCTCCTAATCTTGTATAAAAGTGATGCAACTCTTGTTCTTTTATTTCAGGCTTTAGCTTATCTAGGATTTCATTCAAGATAGAATGAGAATGTTGTTCGTACATAGATTTATTCCATTAATTGTTAAAACTGGTAATGGTCATGAAGTTCAATTGATCAAGAGAGCATTTCAATGAAATTCTTTTGCGTCATATCATCAGTGTGATCAACTGGACTCCTGGAGGACTTCTTCGGCAACCGGCAATTCAGGAAGTTCCTGTACCTTCGGGCGCCGTTTTCGACGAACTTTTGGTGGGATTAAATCCAGCATCAATGCCTGTTTACCAAAGCAAAGCAATCGGTCTCCTGCTTCCAGTTGCCGATCTGAACGGGGATTGGGAATAACTGTTGACCCTTTGTAAAGTGTGAGGACAATAATATCTTTGTCACGCAATCCAGATTCTTTGATCGCTTTACCGACATGCTCTGATCCTTCAGGAATATAAATCTCAGCGACTCCATACCCTCGGCTTACCGTCAAACGCTGACGCAGATCGATTTCTGGAAAGTTGACTTGAGCTGCAATGTAATCAATAATGGAACCAGCAATATCCAGTTGGGTCGCTTTTTCAATCCCTTCCAATCCAGGCGAAGAATTCACTTCCATGATCTGCGGTCCATCTTTCCCTTCCAGCATATCGACACCGGCAACTCGAAGCCCCATAATCTGAACGGCCCTCACTGCGGTTTCACGATACGATTTCTCAAGAGTCACCGGCTCAGCAATGCCTCCTCGATGAACATTACTACGAAACTCCTGTCCCTGGGCAACACGACGCATGGCACCAACCACTTGATCTCCTACCACAAATGCTCGAATGTCACGCCCCTTGCTTTCGGCAACAAACTTCTGGATCAAGACGCTTTGCTTTTGACTTTGCAATAATTCGATGATGCCCTCAGCAGACTTGACAGATTCGGCCAGCAGGACGCCGATTCCCTGGGTGCCTTGCAATAACTTGATGATGACAGGGGCCCCACCCACTCTTTCAATTGCTGGCAATATGTCTTTTTTATCCCGGACAAAAGTGGTTTTGGGGATACCAATGCGGTGACGGCTGAGAATTTGCAGGCTGCGCAGTTTGTCTCGCGAATTGGAAATGCCTTCCGACGAATTTGCACAAAACACATCGATTTGTTCGAATTGCCGAACGACTGCTGTGCCAAAATAGGTGATTGATGCACCAATCCTGGGAAGTACCGCATCATAAGCGGAGAGGCGTTTTTGCCGAAAGTACAGGTCCGGACTGCCCTCTTCGAGGTCTATTGCAAATTTAAGGGTGTTCAAGACTTTGACGTTATGTCCACGTTGTGCCGCTGCTTCACGAAGCCGCCGAGTGCTGTAACTCTTTGGGCCACAAGAAAGAATTGCCAGTTTCATGTTAAGTTCTTCCTTTCTATAACTCTATCATAGAAAAAGCGCTCCATACTACCGCAACTATTTTATAGAACATTATTTCAAATAGTCAACATGCACATCGAGAAGCCTCTCTTTTTAAATTCAGATTATTCATTGATTTCATGGGGATTGCATAAAATTAGAAGTTTTTGTTTGAATGTCTCTCAGGTCATCAGTTATGCTATCAATGTCCTTAATAACAAAATAACAGAATCATACCGTTTTAAAAAGACACTCATGGAAAATTGGACAGATTGGTTTACATCCCTGCCAGTCCTGCAATCCGACTATTTCTCTAAAAGTTTGCGCTCTTTAGTAATCCTTATTGTGTTATGGGGATTGTACTGGTTAATCAATCGTATCGTGACCCAGCGGACCATTGATGTGAACACCCGTTACAGTTGGAAAACTGGAACTCGCTATGTCTTTTTGCTCTTGGGAGTATTTTTAGTTGGCAGACTGTGGGTTCAGGGGTTGAGTACGATCTTCACGGTTCTTGGTTTAATCGGTGCAGCGCTGACTATCACACAAAAAGAAGCCTTGATGAATTTGACAGGCTGGGGAGTCATTTTTTGGCGCAATTTATTTGCGTTGGGAGACCGTATTCAAATTGGGACTCACCAGGGTGATGTGATCGGAATGGGCCCTTTTTACTTTACCTTAATGGAAATTGGTAATTGGGTGCTCAGTGACCAAAGCACAGGCCGTATTATCAACGTCCCCAACAATTTAGTCTGGACAACTCCGGTTGCCAATTATACACGAAGTTTTCCTTACATCTGGCATGAAATTTCATTTCATTTAACTCCCGAAAGTGATTGGGAAAAAGGCAAGCAGCTCTTAAAAGAAATTGGGGAAAAACATACCATTGAGGTCAACAAAAACGCACAACTCACCTTGCCGAAAGCACAAGAACAAAATATCATCGTGTCAAAATTGACCCCCATTGTTTACATGCATCATCGCTCCGAAAAACCCAGTGGTTATGTGATAACACTGAGGTATCTCTGTGAGCCCAAAAAACGAAGAGATTATGAACAGATTATTATTGAAGACACTTTGAAGACATTTCGAGCTGAAGAAACGATTAACATTCGATGGGAGTAAGATTGTAAAATGCCTTCAATTGAGAAAACTAAAGTCGCCACAGGAATCTTCTGGGTGGAGATTCCACAAGCCGATGTCTATGTTCTGTGTGGATGCCCTGCTGATAGCGTGAAACATTTGATAAAAAGAGGATTGATTGTTTCTAAAGAAGAGAAGGGAATTTCTTTTGAAACAGGACCCAATGCAATCTTACTATCGGATGTTTCTGTTCAAAATGGAAGTTTTGCTAATCTGGCAGAATTTCCGGTCCTTCAAATGTTGTACCGGCAG
>JANQHV010000506.1 GCA_028282505.1 SAR324 cluster bacterium
CGCCTCATTGGCGTCTGTTTTGAGAAAATTTTTGTTAAATAGGCTGGCTATTCGCCTCAAATTTTCTCAAAAATCCGCTCAACGAGATCGATTTTTCGCACGAACCATTTTTTCCAAACAGGTTCTAATTGAGAAACAATTGTTCTCCGGTATTCCACAAAATATTCTCTTTATCTGCTTCTGCAATCTGTAGCGTTTTAATTTTCCCAAACTCGGTAGGGATACACTCAGGAAGATCCGAACCAATCAAAATTTTATGACTGGGAATGGTTGCCAGAATATCCAGGATCATATTTTCTACCAGAGTGGACAGTTCCAGATAGACATTGTTGCAGAGACTGGCAGCCAAAATAGCCTCATGATAAAAAATACTGCCTCCCGCATGGCAAAGAATCAGTTTCACTTCTGGAAAATCTCTGGCAGGACGGATATATAAAGATGGTAGAGAGTTCGGAATCCCTGTATTTGTCTGGCAAATGACCGGTAAATTGAACTCAGAGGCGATCTCAAAAATGAAATTGATTTTATCGGACATTGGGTTGATGGGATGATATTGTGGTTGAAATTTCATTGCTCGGAAACCGTACTCTTCGACACAGCGCTGCACTTCATCCCTGTATTCTCCTGCTTTCAAGTAAGGATACATGCTGGTACACCCTAGAAACACATCGGGATACTGTCGAATTGCCTGACCAATGCGATCATGTTCCAGGTGATAATCATCCACCACTGGAAATGGAATGGCTAAAGCTTTTTGAACACCATTGTTTGAGAGCAATTCTAGCATTGTCTCAGTTTCCATAAATCGTCCACTGTGCCTTGCACTGCCTAAATGCACATGGGTATCAAATATCGGATAGGACATGATTTTCCCTTATATTTCATTTTTCATAATGCTAATCAGTTTATCGCCAAAGGCGGTGGTCGATAATTCTCCACCTAAATCTTTTGTGGCATTACCAAGGTTTTCATAAATTTTTTCCACAGCCTGATAAATCAAAGCGGCTGCGGGTTTTTCCTTCAAATACTCCAGCATCATGGCTGCAGACAGAATGGTAGCAATTGGATTGGCGATCCCTTTACCTGCAATATCGGGCGCTGTTCCATGAGAAGGTTGAAACACGGCATGATCATCTCCAATATCTGCGGAAGGCGCCAATCCCATTCCTCCTACCAAACCTGCACCAAGATCCGAAAGAATATCCCCAAACATATTTTCTGTGACCAGCACATCAAATGTATGAGGCCTCTGTATCAAATAGAGGGCCAAGGCATCCACGTAATTACACTCTGCTTGTACTTCTGGATACTCTTCTGAAATTTCCAGAAAGATGTTTCTAAAAAATGCATTGGATTTCAGAACATTTGCTTTATCCACTAAGGTGACTCGTTTACGGGGGCGCTGTATGGCTTTTTCAAAAGCATAGCGAGAAATCCGTTCAGCCCCTTTTCGGCTGATGTGCATGATGTCTTGTTCTGATGTCTGATCTGTGGTCCTGGGGCCAGTTCGATCCCAAAACAATCCTTCTGTATTCTCACGTATCAAAAGTAAATCAATTTCTCCCTTTTGATAGCCTTTCAAAGGGGTAAATCGTTCATGGTACAGTTTCAGAGGACGTTCACCCGCATACAAATCCAGCTTTTCCCGAATCTCTACCTGTGGCACCATTTCAGTTCCATCGGGCCAGCGAACGTCAGGAATTCCCATTGCTCCCAGTAATGTGGCATCGGCTTTTTTCACTTCCTCAACCGTTGTCTCCGGAAAAGGGTCACCATTGTTGAGGTATTCTCCAGCTCCCATCGGATAAGTTTCGAATTTGAATTTTAATTTGGGAACAAAGCCTTGCATGGCTTCCAAAATATGTACAGTTGTTCCAACAACTTCTGGCCCAATGCCATCGCCTGGTAACAGAGCAATATTATGCGTGCCCATTTTCGACTCCCTTTTCAATTTTTGATTTTCCGGTAAAAAGAACAAACACTTTTGAAAAAACCTGTTTGATCCATGGAGAGACATATTTGTCTTTCATTCGCTTCAACACAGGAATTTGTATCAAAATGGTGTAGGTGACGATTGTCAATAAAATGAGTGATACAGGTCTGGTAAACATGGGGGTGAAATCGCCTTTGGTGACCATCAAAAAACGTCTTAAATTTTCATCTGCCATTGGTCCCAGAATGACCCCGATCACCAAAGGAGAAATGGGATATTCCATTTCCTTCATGAAATATGCAATGATACCGATTGGTACCATCAGGTATAAATTAAAGACACGAAATCCAAGCGCATACGAGCCAATGACACATAAAATCACAATGACTGGCATGAACAATTCCATTGGAATTTTGAGTAATTTGACAACTTGCCTTGCCAAAAAAATCCCATTGAACCACATGGCAATAGAGGCAAGAAATAAAATTGCTGTCATTTGGGTAATAAAACCGGGCTTATCAAAATTGATCATGGGCCCAGGATTGACATTGTGGATCATCAACGCTCCCAAAAGCATGGCAGCAGGAGGACTGCCTGGAATACCCAGAGTTAACAAAGGAATGAGTGCACCACCAATACAGGCATTATTTGCCGTTTCTGAAGAAATCAAGCCAGAGATTTCTCCTTTGCCAAAATTATCGGGATTGTCAGAAGAATTTTTAGCGGTACCGTAGGAAACCCAACCGGCAATGTCTTCTCCAATCCCAGGGACCGAGCCAATCCCTACCCCAATTAAGGCCGACCGAACAATGTGTTTGAAGTTTCGAAAAACTACTCGGAAATCAGGAAGAATGCGCTGTACTTTTTTTGCATCTCCTAAGATGGTTTTCTCTTTGAGGACAGTAATGATTTGGGGTATCCCAAAAGCTCCAATCAAGACAGGAACCACCTCAATTCCTCCTTCCAGGTCATTCAAACCAACAGTAAAGCGAGGATAAGACTGTAAGCTCTCTCTTCCGACTGTAGAAAGTAACAAACCTATCAATCCGGTGATCCAGCCTTTAAACACTAAGTCTTTACTGGTCAGTGTGCCACTGATTAGAATTCCAAACAGGGCCAATAAGAAAAACTCAATAGAAGTGAACTCCAACGCCAGTTGTGTAATCAAAGGTGCCAATGCGACCAAGAACATCATGCCAATCAACGTCCCAATGGTAGAAGAGGTTGTTGTAATGCCAAGCGCTCTGCCTGCCTGTCCTTTCAGGGCAAGAGGGTATCCTTCCATCGCTGTAGCAGCGGCAGCAGCAGTACCAGGAATATTGATCAAAATAGAAGGGTAAGATCCTCCATAAACAGCTCCCACATACATCCCTAACAGGGCAATCATGGCTGTGCCGGTTTCTAGACCAAAGGTCAGAGTGGTCAGGAGAGCCACTCCCAGGGTTGCTGTCAAACCAGGCATGGCACCGAAAATGATGCCCAGCAAGCTGGAACCAAATAAAATGAGCATGTTTTGAAAGGTGATCAACTGATAAACATACCCAAAAAATGAAAAAAACTCATTCAGGACTAACATATCTTCAGATTGTTATTATCTAATAATTTAGGCACTCAATCCATGATTCATCCTGTTGACAGTATCTAATATTATCCATTTTTTCTAAGATGATACCCTCCACAGGCAAGGGAATCAGAAAAAAATATTTAATAATGGGACATAAGATCACAGGGAGAGTAATGGAGAGAATAATCACTTGTTTCAACTTTCTCTTTAATTGAAGATTGGTTGTGACCAATCTGGAACAAAACAGCAAAAATGCGGTAATACTGATCAATAAATAGATATCCATCAAAAACACAAAATCCTCATTAGTCACCATTGGTATGGAGGCTTTCATCAGAGCAAATACAATAACCAGAAGACTGGCCAGTAAATAATAAACAGAAATTTTGATCAGTAAACTCATTTGTTCCAGATAAAATGCTGACATCATGATCATCAAATTAAAACAGGTACTCAACAAGAAGTCGGTTCTTGGTAAAAAAACATAGACATGAGAAATAATCATGAAACCTACCGCAAAACCACGAATGTATTGATTGACTTCCTCTTGAGATTTTCTAGTTTTGAGATGAATCAGGTTAGCAAACCCTTCTTCTTTGACAGCCCGTAAAAAGATTAAAACAGCAAGCAACATGATGGCTGGACAAATAAACAGTGGAAAAAGGGCTGGAGAGATATACCATGCGTTGGTCACTCCCGCATAACTGTCTGTCATCGGAATAGAAAATGTTTGTACAAGCATGAACAAACCAAGTGCAAATAAGATGATGCTGGTATAAAAATCAGCTTTTCTTAGTTTACGATTTTCCATTCTGTATTCCTCTTGCTATAATGTTGTTCAAATACGCATTAAAAAACAATTCCCCTCTTTGGCAAGGAGGGGATAGGGAGGTTGTCGGTATGCCAACCTCTTCTAACCGAAATTCGACCCTGCTTTTTTGAAAAGTAAAGTAACGTACAAGTAATAGAAAATACGATCAAACCTCTTTTTGACAACACAATGTTCTGATAATATGTTACGGCACCTAGAATGAGAGTCATCCAAACGCCGTAACACAGAGGAGGAAATTATATCTGAGGAATACCTAAATCTGCAGGATTGACTTTAGCAGCTTTCAGCTCCCATAAGGTCCATCCAAAATTAGATTCCAGGTTGGCAAATTCTTTGTTAGCAGCCGCACCTGTTTTGCCACTGATTTTATAATAATTCTTTTGGGCCCACTCTTTCACAGCAGGAGTTTCCAGAGCTTTTTTGAAAGCGTCTTGAACTTTCTGTTTCACACTGGCTGGGGCATCAGCCTTAATTGCCATCCCAATGGCTTGTGAAATGGGTAAATGCTCTGAAAGAGTGGGATACGAATCAAATGCAGAAGGAATGGAACCTACATCAGCGAGGGTGAATGCATCTGGAGTCAACATGGCCAAAGGACGAAGTTTACCACCCCTAATCAATTGCTGTTGTTCTGCAACTGAAGTCACCACTACGGAGATTTCTCCTGACATCGCTGCTGTCTGGGAAGGAGCCGATCCTTTATAAGGGATAAAATTGAATTTCGCACCAGAACCTTTCTCCAGTGCTAATAGATTCAAATGATGTATGGAGCCAGCACCACCAGCACCAGCCTTGATTGAGCCAGGATTTTTCTTGGCAGCTTCCAGAAGATCTTCAATACTTTTATAAGGAGAAGAAGGAGTCACAGAAAGAATATCAGGTGAGCCCCCAATAATCATGGCGTCCCACACACTCATTCTTTGATTCCATCCTCCTTGCACAGAAGCGGTTACCACCGACTCAGACAATCCTACCAGCGTATAGCCATCAGATCTTTGGTTGTAAACATAATTCATCCCAATCGAACCACTGGCCCCACCTGGCTTATTGATCACATTAATATTGACTCCTAAAATTTTTGCCATTTCTGCTGACACAACACGATTGCAGGTATCTGTTCCTCCACCTGCTCCCCATACGACCACATTCGTGATATCTCGAACCGGATATCTTTTTGCCCCCAACACTGGGCTTACGCTGAGTACGAGCACAATTAAGGCTAAAATAATTCTACTTCTCATACTTCTCCTCTAGTTAAAATCGGCGCAACCAGCTTTCACATGAACACCTGTTGATTTTAAACACACGATTGGGGCTGATTGAAACACGGCCAATCGTAGACTAAACCCGTTGATTCCTATTTTGATCAAAATCAGGAGAAAGCACCTTACTGGCTTGAAATTCTTTAATCAGGTTCTCGCGTGATGCTTTCAAATGCGCTCTTGCTAATTTTTCAGAGGCTTGAGGGTCTTTTTCACAAATTTTTTCAATGAGGGCAAAATGCTCTTCCAGTGTTTCTTCAGGCAACCGGAATAACCCTTCCATTTGCATAGCCTGATAACTGAGTGTGATGATGTTGAAACTCTCAAACATCTCACTCAAAAACGTCATATCACTGGCCAGTTGCAGCAGATAATTGTGAAATCTTCGATCCTCTTTCGAATATTCCTTGATGGCAATTGGTTGCTCTAAACTGAATTGCTTGAAGAAATCTTTTAGAACCAATATCTGTTCTTCTGTAATATTCATAGCTGCTTTTCTGGCAGCCAACCCTTCCATGACCTCCCGGATTTCAAAAATTTCTACAAATTCTTCCCGAGTGAATTCACGAACAAAAAAACCCCTGCGTGGAATGGCATTCACTAACTTTTCCTGTTCCAGCTTTTTCAAAGCTGCCATCAATGGCGTTCGACTCACTTCCAATTGAGTCGCCAGCTTATCCTGATATATTTTTGCCCCAGGTAATAATTCCCGGTTCAAAATCATCTCTTTGACTCGCTGATAAACAATGTGATCTAAATTCATGTATCTGATTTTTAAATCCTTCATCTTCTCATCTCTGCTAAGTTTTCTTGACAAAATAAAATGCTCACTATCTAATTAAAAATCCTCATTCTAAAATAAATGCCTTCCTGAGAGAAGAAAATTTTAAATTTATAACTTTGTATTTTGTATACAAAGTTATTCATAACATGCTTTTAGACCATCATGATTGGAATCATTTTGTTAATCAATTTTGAATAATGTATTTTGTATACAATATTCAAAATGTAGAAGTCAACAAAAAAATTAAATTCTTTGAAAATTTATCTGGTGGTGGTTATTTTTTTGTTGGCTGTGCTGTTTTCTTGCCGAGCTTGACAGTATTGAAGCCGATTTACGATTATTTTGAATTGAGGATCAGCCTTTTTTGGGATACAATCCATCCACTTGCTGTTTAAGAATCAACAAAAATATGCAAAAAAAGATACAGACTAACATTTGTGATGTTATGTCTATAATTTTAAAGTGACGCCGTGGCAACTTCTCCTTGTAAGTGATTGACATTATGGTAATGTCTCAAATTTGTTTATTTGAATAAATTCGGTTATCCTGAGGCTTTTTTAGGAGTTTTAATGATGAATTGTCCTCAATGTGAAAGCCAACAGGTAGTGAAAATGGGGAAAAGCAGTACAGGTAAACAACGTTATCTTTGTCGTAATTAACTTTGTCGAGTCAAAACATTTAGCTTCCCTTATACTTACCGAGGAGCCAATCTCTCTCTGAAAACTCAAATGGTGGATATGGCTCTCAATGGTAGTGGTATTCGAGAGACATCGCGAGTTCTGAAAGTGAATCGTAATACAGTAACGGCTCAAATAAAAAAAACACCTCAATTCAGACCAGTCAATGACCTCTTTTTAAATCAACATTCTCCTGGAACTTTAAAGGTTCAACTCATCAAAGTGGCTGCTTGGGGCGTGACGCCGGGTGGGCAAGCGGAAGAAGGGCACTTACAAACAAAACTGTGACTATTCAGGAGATACTACGATGAGATTATCCAGTTTTCATGCTTGAATGACTGATTCAACAAAACCAGATCTACATAAAGCCTATCACGACTAACCAACGTTGCCTTTTCTGCAACGGGAGTACTAGCAAGCATCAGATCAATGTTATGTCTTTGGATATTTTTTCTACTAATACTGCGGTGGTCTTTAAGATCCTTTTTCAATTAACCAAAAATTCCAGCAGAGTTTAATTGAACTGGAATAATTTCAAAAGTATTCAGAGATTTTTCAATCGTTTGTCGAATACTTTCTTTTTTAAAATCGGAAGCATTCACGCAACTGTATTCCAGTTCAAGAATACTCAATACAGAAAGTAACAACTGATCTTCTTCCTGTAGATTAGATATTCGTTGATTGATTTGTGAATGCTCTGGTTCCCTCTGATCGTCGTAGAAAAAGGCGATAGAATCAGTATCTAAGAGATATTTCATAAGGAGGTATCCTATTCCCGATCATGACTAAATTCAGAGCTTTCCCGGAATTCTTTTGAGCATTCCAACACATGCTCACTCAATCCACTTAATGGACTAGTTTCATGAGCATCTTGGGCTATTTTTGCCCATTTAGAGAGCTTTGGGATTTCTTTTATACCCTCTGTTGGTTGGATACCAAGCAATTTTTCCAATTCTTCTGTAGGAATGGATTCCAGCCTCTGTGCTACCTCCGGTCTAAACTCTCTTTGTACTTGCATGACGACCTTATTATAATGAAGTGAAAAGTATTCTTTTGATGTTATTAGAATAACAAGAGAACCATTGAGTGACAATCATTTTTCCATCGTCAACTTTTTGCGGACGGATGAAACCTCTCATAGAGCAAACTCAAGCGAACCGGACTGACCTTGGTATAAATCTGAGTGGTGTTGATTTGAGCATGACCAAGCAACTCCTGAGTGTAGCGGATATCACAACCCCGCTCCAGTAGCAAAGTGGCCACACTGTGACGCAACAGGTGACACGATCCTTTTGTATCAGGATTGACTTGCTGGATATACTGGGTGATTACTTCCTCACAACGGCTCTGTGATAGTGGTTTTCCTCGTTCACTTAAAAAAAGGTAATCGCCTCCTTTGCCTTTCAGTTGCCACTTTTCTCTGACCTCTAATTCATAACGAGCCACCCAACGCAATGCCCGCTCACTGATAGGGATTACCCGCTCTCTTCCCCCTTTGCCTTGCTGGATGTGCAACATCTCAGAGCGGCGATCCAGATTATGAATCTTCAAGTCCAGCAATTCTTTACAACCCAGACTCGTCAGTAGCTGCCAATATTTTTTGCATTATGAGTAGTGGTATTGATAGCCTAAGATTTTGATGATAATTAAGTGAGTCTCTTTGAGGTTAAGAATACTTAGTTTTCGTTCTTGTTGATAAAGAATATGGACACCGACAAATAAATGGAACACCCAACGAGCGGTTGGTTTGTGAGTCAGTTTTCCTTTTTGATCAGGGATAGTCAACCCTTGTTTTTTCAACTCCTGGCGAATACGAAATTCTAAAGCGGCATAAACCAATAGACAAAGGGTCATAATCATTGAAAGAGCCATGATTCGTTCGGGCTTTTCGAGGAAAATGGAGTTAGCTAAAAATTCAGTGGATTTGAGGAAACGAAATCCACGCTCCACTTTTTGCTGATTTTTGTACTCTTGTAAAATTTCCTCAGTTGATAGTTTCTCTTCATCTAAATGGTTGGTTGCTAAAAGAAACCAACCTTTTTCATTAAGACGCTCTTGTCGTTTTTGCAGAGATGAGCAAGCCACGGCTTGAATTCGATAAGTAATTTTCTCTGGTTTTTGATGGACCTTCGGCTTTCCTGGGGATGAATAATGAGAGCGTTGTTTAATAATTATGTCGCTTAAAGTGAGTACGTTGAGTTGGTTGTGAAACTCGTTTAAAGCTTTCTGGGCATCTTTAGGACAAGCGAATTTTTGCGCCCTCAGCTTTTTTAAGGCCGCCCTCTCTTTTTTTCCTGCTTTGAGGTCGTGGCTATTAAGAGTACGGGCTTCTTTTTCAAAAGCCTTTTGGGAATGAACTAAAATCCATCTTTGAGGAATTCCTCCATAAATACTACCCAAGAGAGTATAAGAATAGTTCTCGTCTATGGAGATCAAGTCCTGCTTGGGAAAATGACGATAAAGGGATTTGACCCCATTGAGAGTAGCGGGAACACGAGTAATGAAGGTGATTTGTTGACCAATTTCTTGGAGATTGGCTTTGCTGTAAAGGGCCGCATCACAAACAACAGCCTCCAATTGCATCCCTTCTTTCAGAGAAGTGATATGTTCGTTGATGATCGGGGCAAAAGTGGTTTGATCGGATTGATTACCACTACCACTTTTCATTAATAAAGGAAGAGAAGCTTACGATTCGACTAATAGATTGATCACAAACTGATTCAAGTCAAAACGATGGTCTTTAGAATGCCCTTTTGTGATTTGGATCACTCCTTCTTCTAACTCTTGTTGACTATTGTATTTGCCATAAACTGAAAAACTGCTGGAGTCTAAATGTCCAAATTTGCTTGAAAGCTTTAAGGCTCGGTGGGCTATATGTAGTGGTCAAGTGAAAGTAGACAATTGATAAAGATTTTTTTCCTTCAGCCCGCCAGCGCCGCAGGCTAATAAGGGGTGCAGGGGATCGTAGATCCC
>JANQHV010000417.1 GCA_028282505.1 SAR324 cluster bacterium
GCGCAATGTCTACCTTCACCAATCATTTTGTCTACCTTTCCCTGAACCTATTTGATTGAAAAATTCTGTGAATTCATAGTGTTAACATAGTTAAATAAATGGATAACGTTGAAGTATTTCAGTAAAAATCAACCTTAGGTCTTAGTATGATACAATTCTCTATAAAAGTTTTTGCAACGGTGGCTATCAGCACCCCTGTCCTTGGGGTCTGAAGCATCGCTTAGAAGCCAGGTGGGGGGATAAATAGTATTGATTTTATTGAATACTTCAACTTCACCACGTCATTCTTGCACAACCAGAGCTTCAGGTGTTTTTCCCTGGGTTTTTTCCCTGGGTTCTGGCTCGGAAGTCGGAGTGACAAAATAGAAGATCACACTCATAAACATGGCTATTGTGGAGATAAAATGAGCATAAAAAATTGGACTTTATTTTCTAAGACGATTACGTTGATTATTTCCATCGTTCTTTTTCTCACCTCCTTGTTCCTTGCTTACTCAATACCAACCTTAACCAAAAAACTCTATGCAGAAAAAAAACAGGCCTTAAAAAGTCTGGTAGAGACAAGCCACAGCATTATTCAATCACAAGAGGCTTTGCACCGCTCCGGTAAACTGTCGTTGAAAGAAGCCCAAAATCAGGCATTATGGCATGTGAAAAACCTGAGATATCATGGAAATGAGTATTTTTGGATCAATGATTTAGAACCTAAAATGCTCATGCATCCCTTTAAGCCGGAATTGGATGGAAAAGACATAGGAGATGTGCAAGATCCAACGGGAAAACGTCTTTTCTCAGAAATGGTCAAAACAGTACAACATTCTGGAGAAGGGTTTGTGGAGTATATGTGGCCCAGACCTGGAAGTGAAGAACCTCAGCCTAAAATATCGTTTGTGAAAAAATTTCAACCCTGGGGATGGGTGGTTGGCAGTGGAATTTATGTTGATGATGTGGAAAACGATGTTGCTGAGTTTCAGCAACAATTGTTGATCGTTGCCCTCTTGAGTGGAATCATTGCCGTCATTTTTGGATTCTTGTTTGTTCGGCGGATCATCAAACAACTGGGAGGTGAACCGTCCAGACTGGTTGTTGTGGCCAAGCAAATTGCTGAAGGAGACCTCAGCGTGGAAATAGGAAAAGAAGGAGAGCCGTTGAGAGGGGTTTTTGCGGCAATGGAAAGGATGCGGGAAAATTTACAGCATATCATTGAAAATGTCTCCAGTATCTCAAAAAATGTTGCCCTCGGTAGTCAAGAATTGAGTTCAAGTGCTCAACAGCTTTCACAGGGTGCGGTTGAACAAGCCTCTGCTATCGGGCAAACATCGGCATCTGTTGAAGAAATGAGTGCCACGATTCAACAAAACACCAGTAATGCTCGGCAAACTGAAAAAATTGCAGTGCAAACTTCGGAAGATGCAAAGCAAAGTGGAGAGATTGTGACTGGAGCTGTTAAGACCATGAAAGAAATTGCTGGAAAAATCATAATTATTGATGAAATTTCGCGGCAAACCAACCTGCTTGCACTGAATGCCGCCATTGAAGCGGCCCGGGCAGGTGAACATGGTAAAGGATTTGCTGTTGTTGCCTCTGAAGTCCGAAAATTGGCAGAACTGAGTCAGAGGGCCGCAAGAGAAATTACAGGGCTTTCCAGTACAAGCGTCAATACTGCTGAAAAAACAGGGGAATTGCTTTCCAGATTGGTTCCTGACATCCAAAAAACCTCCGATTTGGTCCAAGAAATCAGTGCCTCCAGTGATGACCAGAATACAGGTGCCCGGCAGATCAACGAAGCCGTCCATCAACTGGATCAGGTTATCCAGCAAAATGCAGCGGCTTCGGAAGAAGTGGCCGCAACTGCTGAAGAATTATCAGCCCAGGCTCAGATGCTGGAGGATACCATTTCCTTTTTCAATGTTGAACAGACAAACGGAAGACACGCAAGCAGTGATTCGGCCCACGTTATTAGATTTTTAGAATGACAAATAGACTTTGTGATAATTATGCCCCCCTCTCAAGTTTCGATTTGGATTTTGTCTTTTGACTATTTTTCTTGTGAGATAGAAAAAGAAAAATCTAATAAATCAAATCAACAGATATTGAATGGTCAACATCAAAATAATTGGATATATGGCCGCCATTGTCTCCACAACACTGACGGGAGCATTGGGCGTGTTTGTCAGAAATATATCCGCCAATGGTTACATTATCACGTTTTCAAGAGTTGGCATTGGCTTAATTTTTTTAGTACTTTTTCTTTTCTTGAGAAATGAATTGCACGGCATCCGGAAAATCAAATTTTCCGTTTCAATTTTAACAACGGGCTTTTTCTTATCACTAGTAATTCTATGCTATACCAACGCCATCAATAACACCTCTCTGGCAAATGCCGCTTTCCTTCTCTATCTGGGCCCCATTATTGCTGTTGGCGTTGCTGCTATCACACTCAAAGAAAAACTCACTGCTCTGAATGGAGTCTTACTCGGTTTGGCGTTTCTGGGGCTTTTATTTCTTCTGGAATTCCAATTTTCATTTAACTTGGAGGAGTCGAGAGGTTATCTATGGGCCGTAGGATCGGCTATTTGTTACGGCCTGTTCATTGTTTCGAACCGAAAAATTCCACAGAACATTCCTGTGTTAATTCGCTCGTTCTATCAATTCCTGTTTGCTGCTATCATCATGCTGCCATTCCTTGATGGCTCCCTATTCCATTTAACAAGATCGGATATGTATTGGCTGATCGCGATTGGTTTTTTTCAGGGATTTCTTGCCATCACCCTGGCGATATTGAGCCTCAGCTATTTGAAAGCGATTGAGTATGGCACGATTTCATATATAGAACCGTTAGTTGCTTCTATGATTGGATTTGTGCTCTATTCGGAAAATTTGACATTACTTCAATTGATTGGGTGTACCATTGTGTTTTCCTGTGGGATGATGCAAGTCCTTTCAACAAAAAAATAAATGAAAGAATTGATTATTTCAGGCATAACTATCTACTATTTTGAAGGAGACAAATTTTGTGGTCATCCTCAAGCCTTTGATCGACTGGGGTTTCTGTCCCAAGTCGGATTTATGGAATAAATCGACAATCTAACCAGGTTCATTGTGAAAATCGAACATGTGGCCATTTGGGCAAACGATATAGAGCAGCTGAAACAGTTTTATGAAAAATATTTTGGTGCCCATTCGAATGACAAATATACAAATTTGAAAAAAGGTTTTTCATCCTATTTTCTGTGTTTTGATTCAGGATCACGACTGGAACTCATGCAAATGCCTTCAGTACCAGTAACAACCAATAACCCGTATAGCCAATTTACAGGGTTGATTCATCTTGCGATTTCTGTCGGTTCTGTTGAAAAAGTGGATGCTCTAACAGCCAGATTGACAAAGGATGGCTATGAAGTGCTGGAAGGTCCAAGGACAACAGGTGATGGTTATTATGAAAGTGTTGTTTTGGATCCTGAGAAAAACCGAATTGAAATTACTGTTTAGAAAACACATAATGAGCGCCCCGAATTTTGCTATGGGTCGTCAACTGTTTTGCCCGCTCAACCGAAACAACTCCTTATCAGGTGTTCCTATGAAACAAAGTACATTTGGTATCAGTACCAAGGTTTTTGGATTGGTCATTTTATTATTAGTCATCTCTCTCTTGATTGGTTCGATGGGCATGTACACCATGAGTCAAATTGGGGCAGAAATCGAGGAAATTACGGAAGAAGATCTCCCCGTTGTTTCTGTACTCACAGAGATAACGGTCCATCAATTGGAGCAGGCCATCTTATTTGAAAGAAGTCTCCGTCAAGCCCAGGCCGATGATTCCTCGGAGCTATTAAGCCAGACTAAGAATGAGTTTGATGCATTGAGCGAACAAGTCGGTGTCGAAATTAAAAAAGCTGAGAAACTGGCACAGCATGGAATTGAGCATGCCTCAACCAAAGCAGCACGTCAAAAATTTGAGACGGTGTCGAAGAATTTGAAACAAATCGAAAAGAAACATCATGATTTTGACCAATTGATGCAACAACTCTTTGAATTTCTTCAGCAAGGAACAATAATCCTGGCTGAGGATTTGATAATTGAAATCGAGAATGCATCTGATGAATTGGAGCATGAATTGGAAACCATGTTAAAAGACATCGAACAGTTTACAGAACAATCCATCAAAACAGCCAAGCAGCATGAAGAAACGGCTTTTTGGATGATTGCGAGTGTGGCTGGAGGAGGCATTGTCTTTGGTTTGCTGTGCGGTATGCTCCTGTTGGTCAACATTCGTCGTAATCTGGGAATGTTACAATCAGTCGTTAATGAAGTGACACAGACCTCGCAAAGTCTTGCAGAAAACAATAGCCGTCAAAGCACAGCCGTTGAAGAAGCCAGTGCCTCTATTGAAGAAATGATCACGACGATTCAGGACGTGGCTTCGAATGCCAACAACGTCGCAGAGACAGCACACAATTCTTCTGACCAGGCTTTGAAGGGAAAAACAGCCGTCAAACAGCTATTGGAAGCGATGGGACGGATCAGTGACTCTTCTCAACAAATCACGGAAATCATTGATGTGATTACAGAGATTGCAGAACAAACCAATCTACTTGCATTGAATGCAGCCATTGAAGCCGCTCGTGCTGGAGAAGAAGGAAAGGGATTTGCTGTGGTGGCAGATGAAGTACGAAAACTGGCAGAACGCAGTGCTCATTCTGCCCAGAAAATCACACAATTGATCAAAACCAGCAATGAACGAGTCGATAGCGGTATGGCATTGTCCACTCAGGCCCATACGGTTCTGGATACGATTGTGGAAGATGTGGAAAAGACGGCCAACAGTGTGGAGCAAATTTCAGCGGCCACTGAAGAACAAGCGGCTTCGTCGGATTCCCTCAAAGACCATGTGAATCACGTGACGGCTTCCATTGAAGAAAATGCGGTGGCTGCAGAAGAGCTTGCCGCTAATGCTGAAAATATGACAGAAGAAATTCATCGAATTCTGACAGGAAAAGCACTTCCTGCGGACCTCAACAAATCCATTTCTGTCCATAAATCAGAAACTTCTGCTGCTGCTCCTGAAAGCACAATTGCTGGAGCCTCAGTACTACCCGCTGCCAATGTTCCGGTTCCTGTGTCTAAAGGCCAAAGTCAAGAAGACTATCTGGATTGGTAATATGTCCTATTTTTTATATGATGGCAATTTGGAGGTGGGACAATCGGCCCGCTTATCCGGAGAAGAAGCACAACACCTTTTGCACGCACGGCGTATCAAAACCGGAGAGTCTTTTGAACTTCAGGATCAGGCTAAAAATCACTTTTTGGTTGTTTTGGAAAAAGCATCTCGTCAACAGTTGTTTTTCACCGTAAAGCAACAACTTCCGGTGATCGAACCATCGCCCCTGCATCTGGAACTCATTGTTGGGTTGCCAAAAGAAAAAGCATTGGATTGGATTATCCAAAAAACTACTGAATTGGGAGTAACCACGTTGTCGATTTTCATAGCACGCTATTCTCCCAAAAGTATCCCTGATGCCAGGCAAGAAAAAATCGTGTCACGCTGGCAAAAAATTGCACAAGCTGCCTGCAAACAATCAGGGCGCTCATTACCTCCTTCCATTCAGCTGTTCAATAACCTGGGAGACGTATTGCAATCACTCTCTCCATGTTCTGTTCAATGGGTACTCACTCCAGGAGCGGCCCAAAGTCTGTCTGTCTCATCTGATTCATTCACTGCTCAGCTATCTTCCTCCAAAAACCAGCGATTTGTCATTGGTCCAGAAGGTGGTTTGCATCCGGAAGAACTCGCGCTTGCTTACCAGCACGACATGCAACCTTTGAGACTGGGCTCCAGGATATTAAAAACAGAAACGGCTGCCATCGCAATGGTTTCTATTTTACAATTTTTGTTTGGTGACTTAGGCCATGGGCTCGTGCAGAAAGGAATAATTGTCAATCATTCTGATATATGATCATAATAAACAATATATAGACATTTATCTTGATTTGCTCATCAATCAGCATTACTCTTATCGCCAAAAACGCCTGCATCAATATTTGGTCTGTCCTGGTATTTTATCTTTGCCTGGTTTATAAATTTTCTTACTCTTACTCCTATTCTTAATCCTGATTTGAAATTCTTGTCAAGATGGTAAGAAAATTTAAATATTGGTTCCGGCTATGCTGGATAGGATTAAGATAAGACATCAAGACATACCTTGGTCATATACTATAAAAAAAATATCAAAAATCCAAAATGGAGCTAATATGGACGCAGAGATGAAAAAAACTGCCTTGAGGATGATCCCTTATGGCTTATACATTCTTACCGCTGAGGATCAAGGAGGCCGTCTGGCGGCATCGGCAGTGAGCTGGGTGACTCAGTCTTCTTTTGAACCCCCTCAGATTGCAATTGCAATCAAAGCCAGTTCACTCACACACAGTATCGTTAAGGAAACCAATGCTTTTGCCTTGAACATGCTCCGTAAAGACCAGGCATCTACCGCTCCCACGTTTTACAAGACCGTTGAACCGGAAGGTCAAACTGTGGGAGGGGAGCCATTTTATAAAGGCAAAACTGGCTCTCCCATCTTTGAAAATGCACCAGCCTTTCTGGAATGTAACGTGGTGGGCAGTGTGGAAAAAGGAGATCATTCTGTTTTTGTGGCAGAAGTCGTGAACGCTGGAGTGAAGCAGCAACCAGAAGGACGGCCTGATGACTCTATCCTGCTGGTCAAAGATCTCGGAGAAAAAACCTTTTATGCAGGATGAGGCATGTTTGTTACCATGAATCGGATTTTTGTGAATCAGGAACACGGTTCCATTTTTGAGGAGCGTTTCCGGAATCGGCAACATGCGGTTGATCAAATGCCTGGGTTTGTCCGCAATATCGTGTTACGTCCTCAAGCAGAAAACGATCCTTATGTGGTCATGACATTTTGGCAATCAGAAGAAGATTTTAAAAATTGGGTTGATTCGGATGCCTTCAAGCAAGGACATGCCAAAAGTGGCACATTGCCCAAGGATATGTTCACCCAGCCCGGTAAACTGGAAACCTTCGAAGCATTTCTGGATTCTGATGAATAATGAGGAACTGGTCTTTGCTTATCATGAGCGAAGCAAGCATGACTATTACCGTTATGCGCCATCTTTGGGATATTTAGATTGGGCAAACCAGCCAGATCCTTTCAGACGCTTCATGGATGCTCCTTTGCAAAAGCTGCCATTGCCAGAGGAGCATCCTTCCATCGCATATACTCAACTCTATGATCCTTATCAAATTCCTGCCCGTGAAGTGTCTTTACATTCCATCTCAGAACTCTTCTTTTACTCCCTCGCAATTTCTGCATGGAAAGGATATCAAGGCACCCGCTGGGCTTTGCGTGTCAATCCTTCCAGTGGCAATCTTCATCCAACCGAAGGGTATCTGGTCATTGGGCCAGGCCCTCAACAGCATCCATTGGCTGGCACCTACCATTATGCTCCCAAAGAACATGCCCTGGAATGTCGCACAGAATTTTCTGAGCAGACCTGGAAACAGTTGACTAAGGATTTTCCAGCAGACTGTTTTTTTGTGGGATTGTCTTCGATTCACTGGAGAGAAGCATGGAAATATGGAGAACGGGCTTTTCGTTATTGTCAGCATGATGTGGGGCATGCGTTGGCTGCTTTACGGATTTCTGCGACCATGTTGGGCTGGAGTTGCTTGAGGCTGGAATGTGTTTCTGATTCAGAAATTGCTCAACTGCTGGGGTTGAATCGTCATGAGGAATTTGAGGAAGAAGAGCATGAAACTCCTGATTTGTTAGTCGTCATGACACCATCTCATCAAACAATCAGACCTGACTTAACCTTGCCACCAGAAACATTGCAAAGCATTGCTCATGGAAAATGGCTGGGGACTGCAAACCGTTTGAGTCAGGATCATTATCCCTGGGAAGTCATTGATGCCATTTCTGAATCCTGTCACAAACCCAGTGCTGATGAAAGTTGGAATGGGAGCATAGAACAGTCGGCTGGTTCGCCCATGGATATTCATTCACCAGCAGAAAACCAGATTTCAACAGAGCAAAGTGAGCCTCTGGCCGGAACCATTATTCGTCAACGACGCAGTGCGGTTGCTATGGATGGACACACTTCCATTGCAAAATTCCAATTTTATGAGATACTGAGTCGCGTCGTTCCTGCAATCTCTCCGGCTCCCTGGGATTGTATCCGGCAACACCCTTTTATTCACCTGGGCTTGTTTGTACACCGTGTCGAAGGATTGCCGACTGGATTATACATACTGGTCAGGGATCTTGAAAAACGATCCCTTTTGCAATCCTGTATGCATGATGAGTTTCTGTGGAACACTCCAGCTGATTGTCCCGAAGCCTTGCCTCTTTTTTTGCTGAAAGACGGAAATGTGGAAAACCTCTCATCGTCTTTGAGCTGTGGACAGAATATTGCGGGTGATGGGGTGTTCAGTTGCGGAATGTTGGCAGAATTTGAAACACCCATCCAGCAATACGGTCCCCACTGGTACCGCCGCCTCTTTTGGGAAACAGGAATGGTCGGGCAGGTGTTGTACCTAGAAGCAGAAGTACAGGGAATACGGGGAACTGGCATTGGTTGTTTTTTTGATAACCCCGTCCATGATACCTTTGGCCTCAAGAATCACACATTCCAAAGTCTCTACCATTTCACAATGGGAGGGGCTGTGGAAGACCATCGCCTGACGACCTTGTCTGCTTATTAAATATAACCATAAGCTTTGGCTTCGACTTGCAAAGCCTCAAAATCCTGCATCACCTTGATTCTGGCATCATATTCAGATAACCCACGTCGCTCTATCAAGTAGCGTTCTAAGGCATATTCCATATAAATCCGATATTCCTTTTGGTATGAATTTTCTAGTTGCATCGTTCATTCCCTTTCATGTGTACTATCGTTTTGTGCCTCCTCCTAAACAAGGAGGTGATTTATGGACGGTTTGACCAGCATTCCACCTGGCAGGATGAGAGGTCTGAATAGAAAGCGCATGAACAGGACCAGACAACTCTTCTGACAGCACTTGATGCACCTGCTGGTGCTGCTCCATCAATGTCTTTTTTTCAAATTGTGCAGAAACCACAATAACTTTGAAATGGGATTCCGATCCACGTGGAACATTGTGCTGATCACTTTCATTTTTCACTTCCAGGTATGTTGGCGAAAAAGCAGTTTCCAATTTTGATTCGATTTGCTCTTGTACGCTCATCTTTTTTATCCACATTTTTGCTGAAGTAGTTCTTACAATTTTTAGTCATGTTCTTATTTTAAAGCAAAAATTCTTAAATACAATCTAAATGTTGATATTTTGTCTTTTAAAAACTCTGATTAATTGTTTTAATTTACAAATCTAAAAAATAAATTCATCTCTTTTTTGGTAATCATTAAAAACTTGTCAAATTCTGTTCTATCAGAACATATACATGTTATCGGTCACAGGTTTGATCTAATATCAAAATGGCCTGCAAAACGTGACAGTTTTTAAGGGTGGGGGGCTCTTATGGAAAATAAAGCATTGCTTAGTGGTTGGAAAATTATTTTTGGGATTTTGATTTATATTATTTCAGGAGAAATCTTAAAAGAAGTTGTCATATTTGGATGGGTGGAGCCCTTTCTGACGGCACAATATTCAGATACAGAGCAGGTGGAATTTTTATCAGAGATGAGTGAATACCTGCTCCTGGCACTTTTGTTGATTCCAATTACCCTCTTCTTTGTTGTGATTCCTGTCAATCGAGTCAACCGTCAATTGAAACAGGCTAAAGAAAGTGCAGAGAGTGCCAATATTGCCAAAACCCGCTTTTTGGCCATGATGAGCCACGAAATTCGCACACCCATGAATGGTGTGGTAGGAATTGCTCAACTCTTGGCAAAAACACATCTCAATCCTGATCAGAGGAAATATGTACAACTTCTTCTCAAAAGTGGACAACATCTAATATATGTGATCAATGATATCCTGGACTACTCAAAATTAGGGGCTGGTAAATTAAAACTCAGCCAAGAACCGTTTGATCTCAGGCTCTGTGTTCAGGAAGTGGTTGATATGATGAAAGGGGCTGCCGAAGAAAAACATATTGATCTGTCGTTTGCTATTGATGCAGATATTCCTTTAGCAATACTGGGTGATTCAATCCGTCTCAAACAAGTCATCAGCAATCTTCTCTCCAATGCCATCAAATTCACACATCAGGGAGCAGTGTCCGTTACGCTCAAACGCTTTTCATCAGAAAAATCTGGTCTGGAATTGTTGTTTAGCGTCAAAGATACAGGGATCGGCATCTCTCAGGAAGACACTTCACATTTATTTACGGAATTTTCCCAACTTGATTCTTCAATGACTCGGTCAAAAGAAGGAACAGGCCTGGGGTTGGCTATTTGTCAAAAATTGGTTCGATTGATGGGAGGAAAGATTTTTGTAGACAGTCAAGTGGGGGTGGGCAGTGAGTTTTGTTTCACCATTCCTCTGGTGGAAGCGCCTGCAATCTCCATTCAAGACAAGAGCAGCATGTCAGATCAGGAAGGTAAACCTGCTGATATCAAAATCCTTTTGGTAGAAGACAATGAAATCAATCAAATCATTGCGATGGATATGTTAAATCAGCTGGGCTACCAGTTTGATTTAGTGTCAAACGGCAAGGAGGCTTTAGACAAATTGGAAGACACAAATTATGATTTAATATTCATGGATATTCATATGCCCATCATGGATGGTTTGACGGCAACCCAACATATCCTCCAAAAATATATCAGTGAAAACCGCCCAGCTATCATTGCCACGACTGCTGATGCCTTGTCTGAAGATAAACAACGATATCTCCAGGCAGGAATGGATGGTTATCTTGCCAAACCCATCAATCTTTCGGAATTGGATGCTATTATCAAAAAACATAGTCCGTCTACTCATCATCCTCAGAGCAGTTCAGAAACTACTGTGCTGATTGATCAAGCCAACGACGGACTCTCGCCACAATTGAAGAAGCGACTCATTGAAATCTTCGAGCAACAATCCCCACAAATTATTAAAGAGATTCAGCAAGCGGCCGCTGAAAATGATATACATGCTCTGATGAGTAAAGCACATTTCTTGAAAGGAAGTGCATTATCTGTTGGTGCGACATCATTGGTTTCTCTTTGTGAGTCCTTGCAGGAAAAAGGTGCTTCGAATGATTTAGAAGCAATAAACGCTGAATTAGAGGAATTGCAGAAAACCTATGCACGAACTATCCAGGCATTTCAAGAATAGAGCAAAAAGGGGACAGATTTATTTTCTTTGATTTATGGATCAAAGAAAATAAATCTGTCCCCTTTTTGTTTCAATTAGCACCGGAATCGAGGAGTTGTTGCAAAGCGGTGAAATTGGTCCGGGAAGTCAAATCGAGACTCAACGGAGTGACTGAGACAACCTGATCGAATAAGAGGGTGTGTATATCAGAATCGGCATCCACATTGTCAGGACTGACGCCAATGCTCAAGTTGACATCACCAATTTTACTGGTCAAAGTTGGATTTTTGAGAGTATTAGAAAAATAAACCTGTCTGGCCACTTTGGTCAGACGCCAGGGGGTTGTTTCTGTTGCTGTTTCTGGCACATCGACCTTCAATACGTCAATATCCAGTGGCATTTTGTTGAACAACAACAACTTCGCAAAATGGGTGAGAAAATACACAGTGGGGGCCCAATTTTGATCAGTATACGTGTGATGGGTACTAATGTCGGTTTGTTTGGAGATGGCCAGTGAGGAGATACCCACACTGGCTGATTCAAGTGCGGCTCCTACCGTTCCAGAGGTACTGATATTCACGCCAACGTTCTCACCGTAGTTGATGCCCGATACAACCAGGTCCGGCTTTTGCTTGGCATACAGCACCCGGAGGGCATGGCGAACGGTTAAGGCTGGGGAACAGTCACAATGATACGCTTCGATGGATTGGTCATTAACTAGATAGTCGATGGGCTTCAGGTATTCTTCCTGTCCTCCACTCAGGCCACGTCCCATCCCTGTTTGTTGGTTGGTGGGGGCAATCACTTTGACATTTCCTAATTCCATGACGCCTTGCACGGCTGCTTTCAAACCAGGCGAGTGAATGCCATCGTCGTTGACGACTAAAATATTAAAATTCTGCATAATTTGTTCTGTTTTGGGTGATTTTTGAGGTCCACGAAACCGAAAGGACCCCCACAAAAAACACGGAAATTTTTTTATGTGGGCAGGTTTAAAATATTAAATTTATCATCCATTTGTCACAAAATCATGACAAAAATAGATTATACGTTATTTATTGGCAAGGAATTAAGAACTAGAGGTAGACGTTAGAGTGGTGAATTGCCTATAATTCCTACTCCCCTTTGAATACATCGATTTCCGCAATTAAGTTGAGGATTGTATGGTCAACTGCTGGCTTTGTGATGTTCATGAAATTCTATTGAAAGAGAACTGTTGGAGAAACAAGTACCCAAGAGCACCCAAAAACACCCAAAAAAGCAATCCCAATCTCAATAAAGTCTATTCCTTTAAATCCATTTTTTAGTGTTCTTCGTGGGGGTCGACTTCTCGACTACGTGGCTAATTTTAATCGCTCGCATAGTTGAAAAAATATCAAAGAAAATGAACTTGTATCGGATTTATATTGAACGCGCACTTGGGTTTTCGTATAGTGTGAGGGCCCGCAGGAATCTATCATCAATTATTTCTCTCACGTTCCTTACCTTCCATTGAAAAGGAGAATATCATGACGATGACAATTGAAATTTCAGCATTTGCCAATGGCGCTCCGATTCCAGGAGATTATGCGTTTTGTGTTCCCGCAGACGAAGGGCATGTGGCTATGGCTCCCAATCGCAATCCTGCTGTACGTTGGTCCAATGCACCAGCCGACACCAAGTCCTTTGCCCTGATAGTATGTGACCCCGATGTCCCTTCTGTGGGAGATGATGTGAATCAAGAAGGCAAGACGGTTTCTAAGGATCTGCCTCGTGTGGATTTTTATCACTGGGTGCTGGTCGATATTGCGGCGTCTTGCAATGAAATTCCAGAAGGAGCGGACTCTGATGGAATCACAGCGCGTGGCAAGCCAGTCGGCAAAACCGAGTATGGTGTGTGTGGCATCAATGACTATACGGGCTGGTTTCAAGGGGACCCTGACATGGGGGGGGATTATGGTGGCTATGATGGACCATGTCCTCCCTGGAATGACGAGTTGCTGCATCATTATCATTTTACGGTGTATGCCCTGGATGTGGAAACATTGGGACTTTCTGGAAGTTTTGGTGGTGCGGAGGCCGTCAAAGCCATGGAAGGGCATGTTTTGGGAGAAGCCGAATGGGTGGGGACGTACACCCTCAATCCTGACGTAACCTAATGAATATTGCCACAGAGTCACAGAGAATTTAAAAGATTTTCTCTGTGTCTCTGTGACTCTGTGGCCAATTTCAGAACAGCTAACATCTAAATTTTTAAAGGGAGAAAAATCATGGCATCCATTTTCACAAAGATCATCCAACAAGAAATTCCTTGTGAAAAAATTTATGAAACTGAGAGCGAAATTGCTTTCCTGGACATTTCTCCATGGTCCTATGGCCATACCCTGGTGGTTCCCAAGCACGAAGTGGCCAAACTGGAAGAGTTGTCGGTTGAAGAAGCAACTGCTTTGATGACATCATTGCAGACGGTGGCACGAGCCATCAGCAACGCCTACGATGGGGCAGACTATAAAGTATTGCTCAATAACGGAGAGAATGCAGGACAAGAGGTGCCTCATGTCCATTTTCACGTGATTCCATGTCCCAAAGGATTTTTTTTCAACTCTCGGAATCGCTACAATTATGCAGAAGGAGAAATGGCCCAAACTGGTGAAAAAATTAGATCATTTCTAAAATAACTCAAGAGTTGTAAGTTTTCAGTCATCTGTTTTCAGTTTCCTGTAAAGCATTGAAATTAAAATATTTTAGCAAATTAGACTGGTGTGCTATGCTCTTCTTTAAAGTTCAATAACTTCAAATAGATTGGAAAATACTGAGAGCTGAAAACTGAGAACTGATGACTGTCGAGTAAAATAATAATGCCAAAAGCCAAGAGAAAAAAACAATCCTCATCTGATCCGGTTGCTTCGCGTAAGACCATCTCTCCCATGTTGCTTGGATTGGCTGCCATTGTTCTGGGCACGGTGGTTGCCTATTATCCAGCAACAGAGGCTGGTTTTATCATAGATGACGATAAATTTTTCCTGACAGATCCGTTGCTCCAAGATCCGGGAGGTCTCTGGAAAATCTGGTCTGCCCCTTCACAAAATAATGGCGTATGGCCATACATTCCCATCACACGCAGTACCTTTTGGTTGGAACAACAATGGTTTGGTCAGACTCCCCAGGTTACCCACTCTCTCAATATTATTCTGCATCTGATCAGTGCTCTCCTGCTTTGGCTGGGCTTACGACACTTTAAGGTGCGTGGTGCGTGGTTTATCGGGATGCTGTTTGCACTTCATCCCATCTATGTCCAATCAGTGGCCTGGATCGCTGAAAGAAAAAATGTCGTTTCGGCCATTTTTTATTTTCTCTCCTTCTGGAGTTTTCTCTATTTTGATCAAAAGAAATACTGGCGTTGGTATGGGATCGCTCTGCTTTTGTTTGTATGTGCCCTCTTGAGTAAGACCTCTACCATCATGCTGCCCGTACTTTTAGTGTTTTGTCGTTTGTGGTTGGGCTCTAGTTGGAAAAAAGCTGACATCGGATTGCTTCTCCCTTTTTTTCTATTGGCCTTAGGATTCGGTTATCTGCGCATACAATTTGAATTCCTGTTTTTTGGTGCAGCAGATGCTCAATTTGCTCTGAGCTTTTTAGAACGATTGTTGGTTGCTGGACACATCCCTTTCTTTTACCTCAGTAAATTAGTTTTTCCCCATCCTCTCATTTTCACTTATCCCAAATGGAATATCGATCCAACCCAATTCACGCTGTACTTGCCCTTGTTCAGTCTGTTGATTGTGGCTGGAATACTATTTTGGAAATACCGGGATGGTTGGGGAAAACATATTTTCCTGGGGTTGGGTAGTTTTTTAGTAGCCTTGTTTCCGGTTCTTGGCTTTTTTAATAACGCCTGGACTCAGTTTTCTTTTGTAGCAGACCATTGGGTCCATTTGCCCAGCGTCTCGGTACTCATCTTGGGGACTCAAGGGATGCTATGGTGTTGTCAAGTCATTGAATCCAAAGGGTTTGCCTCTCCTTTAGCGGTGAAGGCAGTCGTATGGAGTGTTGTTTTTCTTATTTTAGGGGCCTTGACCTGGCAGCAAACAAGATTGTATGACAGTCATCAAACACTGTGGCAGGGGACGCTGGAACACAATCCGGATGCTTGGATTGCTCACCAGGAATTGGGCCGGGAAGCCTTAGAAGCAGAAAAATATCAACAGGCGCTTCAGTTTTTTAATACAACTCTGACCTACAAGAAAAATCACATCCACACTTACAACAATCGAGGTGTGACGTATATTCATCTGGATCAATACGATCAGGCGATTGAAGATTTTACTAGAGCGTTGCAAATCAACCCAGAATTTGAGGAGGCTTATCATAACCGAGGGTTTGCATTTGCCTATCTGCAAAAATATGAACAAGCCATGCAGGATTACAACAATGCTTTACGCTACAATGCTAACTATGTAGCGGCCTACTACAATCGTGGTAATTTGTATGGGCTCCTGAAACAATACAAAAAAGCCATTGCTGATTACGATGCTGCCCTGCAAATCAACCCCAATTATGCACAAGTTTATCAAAACCGGGGTCTGCTTCATATGCGATCTGGTCAACAAAAACAGGCTTGTATGGATTGGAAAAGGGCTTGTCAATTGGGGCTCTGCCACTATTACCATCTGGCTCAAAAACGAGAAGATTGTTAATCCCTTCATTTACAAGGGATTGGCAATTTTTTCGAAAAAAAAATGACAGAAAGGGTTGAAATTTACATAACGAATTGCTAGTTTGGGCTCTCGCGCAACAGGGATGAAGTCATCAATAATAAGAGAAGTTGGTCTGCAAGGGAAGGCTTTCAGGATGTTTCTCTTGGATTGATGGCAATAGTAAATGTCAATTTGTTTTTCATGGAGGAAAAATGCAGCAACTTACCATAGGAAATCATACACTTGACCTGAATCTGATTAGCTACGTTGATTTAAACTATAAAGTTCAGGGAGGCGCGAGTCGTGTCGCCTTGGGGATGGCTAAAGATCAAGATAGCCGCAAGCAAGGTGTGTTGGATCGATTGTTTTTTGGGGATGATGAAGCCGAACAGTTGAGAGATTTCTTCAAAAAACCAGAAAATCGGCAAAATCATTTCATTGTTTTTCCCGCATAAACTATTCTGTTCTTGTTGTCTCATTTGTTATGATGTTGAACAGGCAGATGAGACACATGCCCACGATATTCACCAACATTGCCCACAAATTTCCATATCATCCATTATGCTGGTAAGACTTTCTCATCATTGATAGTCCTTTTCACGGATCAAAGCCCTCATGAAGACCTCTTCGTCGCCAGGTGAATTACGCCGCTTATGGCGCTTGATCGTTCCTTTTAAATTCTGGATTATTTGCAGCATTGTCAGCATGTTGGGCTATAATCTTTTCAATGCTGCCCCTGCCTTTTATGCCAAAGATATTTTAGATTCCCTGGGCCAGGATATTCCCATGCAGAACTACATTTATGTGGGGATAGGAATTGTCATTGTCTTTGGACTCAAAGGATTCTTTTCCTTTGGTCAGGGATACACGATGGGATTCATGGTTCAAAAAATCCTGGTACGTCTACGATCTCAGCTTTTTGAGCACCTGCAACACCTCTCGATGTCATTTTTTGCCAAACAAAAAACTGGGGATTTGATGGCCAGGTTTACCAACGATTTACAAATCCTGCAAGCAGCTTTGAATGTGGGCATCACCGGTCCATTTAAAGACATCCCCTCGGTTTTTTTCTTCCTGGGCATCATGATTTACCGCAGTTGGCAGCTGGCTTTGTTGACTCTGGCCGTTATCCCGATTGCTCTGGCCTGTATCCAATTGTTTGGCAAACTCAATAAACGGGCGGTACAAGAACGACAGATGAGTTTCGGGGAGCTTTCCAGTGAACTGTTGGAAAATATGACAGGCATGCGCATTGTGAAAGCATTCAGTATGGAACGCTATGAGATTGAGCGTTTTGAAAAAGTCAACCAGCATCTGTACCGCAATTACATGCGGACGATTTTGATTACTGCCAGTTCCTCTCCATTCATTGAATTGATTGGGGCCATTGCAGGGGCTCTGATCATGATCTACGGAGGGTATCTCACCCGGCAGGGAGTGATCACAATTGGTGACATGGGATCATTTTTTCTCAGTTTTTTCATGTTGAATGAACCTGTCAAAAGTCTCAATGGGTTCAATTTAAAGCTACAAGAAGGACTGGCTTCTCTGCAACGAGTTTTTTCTGTCCTGGACACCAAGCCTGACATTCAAGAAAAAGACGATGCCATTGCTATTGAGACATTTCACGACAAAATCTCAATTCGGATTGATCGGTTTGTCTATGAGGGCAAACAAGAACCGACTCTGCAAGATCTCTATCTGACGGTTAAAAAAGGAGAAGCGGTGGCTTTTGTGGGAAGCAGTGGTGCTGGAAAAACCACTTTGGTGAACCTCATTCCACGGTTTTATGATATCACCCAGGGAGAGTTGAGCATTGATGGACGTGACATTCGTGATTTGAAAATTGCAGACCTTCGTAACTTGATGGCTATCGTGACTCAGGAAACCATCCTCTTCAATGACACCATTGCCAACAACATCACCTATGGCCATCCTGAATGTCCAGAAGAGCAGATGATTGTTGCCGCCAAAGCTGCCAATGCTCATGGTTTTATCCAAGCCCAGCCTCAGGGATATGATACGGTGATTGGCGAGAAAGGCGTGAAGCTTTCGGGGGGGCAGCGTCAACGCCTGGCCATTGCCCGTGCTTTACTCAAAGATGCTCCCATTTTGATTCTGGATGAAGCAACTTCTGCTCTGGATAACGAATCTGAGATTGAGGTGCAGCAAGCCATTGAGCATTTGATGCAAAATCGCACCACTTTTGTGATCGCTCACCGTCTTTCCACCATCCGCAATGTGGATCGTATTTGTGTGCTGGAAGATGGCCGGTTGGTCGAAATGGGAACCCACGAAGAATTACTCGCCGCCAAAGGTCGCTACCTCCAACTCTATGAAATGCAGTTTCAGCTTCAGTAACTCATATGGTGTGTATGAATCTTGCTAAAGATGGTTGACTTTTATAAGAGAGTTCCTCATTTCCAAACAAGGCACAAAGGCAGAGGGTCTTATCAACTACCTCTACATAGCGTACTGTCCCAAGGTAAAAAGCGCAGCCTATACGAATCCTGCAAAATCTTATCACTGTTTTTGAACAAATGAATATCCCATTCAGACATTACATCAATCCATGCTTCTGGTTTGTTGAACGATCTCCTTAGCACAATTGGCTAATAATTTATCCCTTTCTGATTTTTTGAGTGCATCCAAAGGTTTTTTGTATGAATTCAAACCTTGAAACTTAGTCAATTTTATCTTTTCTTCTTCCACGTCATATGAAATTTCATCTACTACTGAGTGTTGGATAAATAAACAGAGAATCCGGCAATTTTTTTCGTTGGTCTTGGTCAGCAGTTTGGGGATTTCCTTTTCCGTTATAAATGGAGAATTCAAAAAATCTGGTGAAATTAGAAGTACAACCACTTGTGCACGTT
>JANQHV010000525.1 GCA_028282505.1 SAR324 cluster bacterium
AGAGAAAGGCCGTTTGGATGAAGTCTTTCGCAAAGTGACTTTGAATGTATAATGAGGAATTATGAAAGGTTTAATGCCCATTTTCAAACGTGAGCTTCGCGCATATTTTTATTCGCCAGTGGCGTATGTGTTCATCATCATTTTTTTAGTGGCCAATGTCGGGTGCACGTTTCTGTTAGGAAATTTTTACCGTGCCAATCAAGCCAGCCTGGAAACTTTTTTTCTGTTTCATCCCTGGTTGTATCTGATCTTGATTCCTGCTGTGGGAATGCGTCTTTGGTCGGAAGAGAGACGATCTGGGACCGTGGAATTGTTGTTAACATTTCCTGTTACTTTAACGACAGTTGTGGTTTCCAAGTTTTTGGCAGCATGGACTTTTATTGCCATTGCTTTGTTTTTAACGTTTCCCATGATCTTTACGGTGCATTATTTGGGGGATGCTGACAATGGTCCTATTGTTTCAGGCTATCTGGGGAGTTTATTGATGGCGGGTGCTTATTTGGCGATTACCAGTTGTACTTCTGCGTTAACAAAAAATCAGGTGATCAGCTTTATTTTGAGTGTATTGATTTGTCTGGTTCTGGTTTTGCTGGGGTGGGGGGTTTTGAGTAACGTTCTTAATTCATGGTTTCCTGTCTGGATTTCTGATTTGATTTCTCAATTTAGTTTTACTACCCATTTTAACGCGTTGCGTCGAGGGGTTATAGATCTAAGAGATTTGATCTATTTTGCCTCCGTTATTGTGTTCATGCTTATGGTCAACGTCGTTATTTTAGATTCTCACAAAGCTCTTTAGATTGGGGACTCTTATGAAGCATTATCAGTGGTCATATTCAGCAATTAGTATTGTTCTTTTAATCGTCTGTCTGATTGGAGTCAATGTGATTGGTAGTTTTCTTCCGCTACGTCTCGATATTACGGATGACCGACTCTATACGATCTCAGACGGGACAAAGAAAATTTTGGACGATCTGGAAGAAACTGTCACAATTAAGTATTATTTTTCCAAGAGCAATTCTGGACTGCCAACCGAGTTCAAAGCCTATGCGCAACGAATCAAGGAACTGTTGGAAGAATATTCTTATTTGTCCGATGGAAAAATCAAATTGGAAATATTTGATCCAAAACCAGACTCCGAAGAGGAGGAGTGGGCAGAACAGTATGGGATTTCCCGTATTGCCCTGCCTAATGGGGATCATCTTTATCTGGGAATGGTGGCCCTGCTTTTGGACTTAGAAGTGGTTATTCCATTTTTTGATATGCGGCGGGAAGAGTTTCTGGAATATGATATTTCTCAGGCAATTCTCAGTGCGAATAACCCTAAATCTCCTAAAATTGGTATCATTTCTTCTCTCAATATGGCTGGAGGTGCACCTCCTCCTATGATGGGTGGTCCATCCCGCCCTCCTACTCAATGGGCTGTGGTGACAGAATTGAAAAAGAATTTTGATGTAGAAGTATTGCCCCCGACAACAGAGGAAATTGCTGATGACATTACCTTATTGTTGTTGATACACCCAAAAGATTTCAGTGAACGAGTCCACTATGCTGTGGATCAATATGTGTTGCGAGGTGGTCGATTGGTGGTTTTGGTGGATCCTAATTCTTATTTTGATGCGCAGAATTCTCCTGGAGCCCAGTATGGCATGCCTCCTAATCCTAAAAGCGATCTTCCCAAATTGTTAAAAACCTGGGGAGTCGAATTTGAATCAAGCAAGCTGGTTGGAGATTTTCGCTACGCAACTCCGATTAATGCGGGAGCAGGACAGGTGGTTCGCTATCCCTTATGGATGACGCTAGCCAATGAAGCCATGCCTTCAGAACATCCAATCACCAGCCAGTTGGAAGCACTGCTTTTTGTAGATTCTGGATACTTGCGTAAAGCAAAAGACAGTTCTGTGGAATTCACTCCCATTCTGCAAACTTCTTTGGATAGTGGTGCGATTGAATCCATCAAAACACGATTCAGTCAGCCTGATCAAGTTATCCGGGATTTAAAGACGGATAAACAAGTAAAGGTCTTGGCCGCTTTTATTAAAAATCAATTCGAGACCGCCTTCCCAGGAGGACAGCCTCCTAAAGAAAAGAAAGAAAACGATCAAGGAACGGCAGAGCAAGAGCAGCCATTGAAGAACGCTCACCTTAGTAAAGCAAAAGAGGCCAATACGATTTTGGTCGTTGCCGATGTCGATTTTATTACAGATCCGTTTTCTGTTCAAAAATTGAATTTCCTGGGACAAACCATCGTGCAACCACTCAACGATAATTTGAACTTCATGCTGAATGCCGTTGAATTTATTTCTGGTAATGATGCCTTGATGAGTATACGTTCCAGGGGACGTTTTACCAGACCATTTACCCGTTTGATTGCTCTGGAACAACAGGCACAGTTACGCTTCCAGGAAGAAGAAATTGCTTTGCAAAGCAAATTAAAGGAAGTACAGGATAAGCTTCGAAATTTAGAAGAACAAAAGGATACAAAACAAAAGCGTTTACTCACAGTAGAGCAGCAACAAGAAATCAAAAAATTCAGGGTTGAAGAACTGAAAACACGAAAACGGTTACGGGAAGTGCGAAAGATTTTACGTCAAGATATCGAGTCCCTTGGAAATTGGTTGCTTGGGATCAATATGTTATTGATTCCATCATTGGTTGCTGTAATGGGGGTGGTTTTCTACAGACGACGTACGAGTAGTCGACACAATTAATGATCACAACAGTTCAGACAATTTTATTCGATGCAGATGCCGAAGCGTCGGACCGTCCCAGACAACCATGATTTAAAGGGATAAAGATTTAATAGTTCTGTATGTTGCATGAATTGCAACTGAGAGACATAAGTCAAGTTGCTCCAAATGCGACGTGTTGATTTTTATCGTCATCATGTTCTTTTGTAGTTTGTTTATTGAGTTTTTGATATTCCTTGACTGATGACCTACTGTTGATATGAATGGAAGACTCAGAAAGAATGATTTTAAAATCGATTTTGCGTGGATCTGTATCCCAAAATTTTACGAAGTATTGAATCAAAGAGGTTTGTGCAATTTTATCAAAAATTAGAAAAGGTCATTGAACACAAGAATAGCCGGGTCTGCATAGGATTGGACCCGGTGTTGGAACTTATCCCTGAACATTTGCGGCAAGAGGCAAATCCAGTTTTAGCATTCCTGGAGCAAATCATTGCAGCAACTCAGGAATGGGCTGCTGCATATAAACCCAATTTTGCTTATTTTGAAGCATTGGGGCCGGAGGGGCTGGAAACATTGCGAAACATCATAGAAAAAATTCCTGTAGATTCAGTGATTATAGGGGATGCAAAGAGGGGAGACGTCGGGCATTCTGCAAAAATGTATGCCAAAGCTGTTTTTGAAACCTTTGCTTGTGATGCGGTGACAGCCACTCCCTATCAAGGAGAGGATGCGCTTAGGCCATTTTTAGAGTATGAAGATAAAGGGACATTTGTCTTATGTTTGACATCAAACCCAGGGGCTGATGACTTTCAAGTGCCCCATGACCTTTATTTGCGAGTTGCTGAAAAGGTAAAAAACTGGAATACACACAAAAATTGTGGGTTGGTAGTTGGAGCGACGCGGCCAGATTTGATTCAAACTGTCCGAGAAGCATCAGGCCCCATGCCTTTTTTGATTCCAGGGGTGGGGGCACAGGGTGGCGATCTGGAAAAAACGGTCAAATGTGCTCACGATGGCACTGCAATTCCTTATGTAATCAATGCCTCCCGCAGTATTCTCTATGCTTCTGGAGGAGAAGACTTTGCGCAAAGTGCAGGAGAAGCCGCAAAACAACTTTGTCAGGCAATCAATGCTGTGTAAGCATCTAGAAAAGTTTTTTCATAGAGTTCCTCCTTTTTTTCAAAGGAGGACGAGGATGATTTTGAAAAAACTTTTCTGAGCTATATCAGATAAGCTAGAATTTAAAGGAGTCTTTTAGGTTTTGCCAAAATGTCTTTTTGTTGACACTTTTGGCTGTGTATAAGTTGACTTTCTGGAGCACTTGGTCATTGAGTTTGATTTCAATGCTACCAAGAACTTTACCTGCTGTTACAGGGGCATTGACAGAATCAGGAAGATTGACGTGCTGTTCTATTTTTTCATGATCAGATCGTTTTAAGAAAAATTGGGCGGTTTCTGCAATTAAAAGATCCACCGTGGGGCTTTGGCCATTTGTGATGTTGATTGATTTGCCAAACTTTTCTCCTTTTTGGAGTACCTTGACATATCCGTAATCACTAAATCCACGGGCCAGTAAACGAGAAGCAATTTTTGTCCGAATTGAAGTCTTCTTAGTCCCAATCACTGCTGCGATCAATCGTGTGTCCTCCCGTTTTGCAGTGGCAATCACACTGAAGCCTGCTTTTCGATGATATCCAGTTTTCAAACCATCCACTTCCTTCATTTTTCTCAATAAATGGCGATTGGTATTCAACAATTCGAATGTGCCATTACGAAATGTATCTCGTCTGATTGAAGACCATTTGAGGTATTGCGAGTGCTTCAATAATTCCTGAGCCAGAAGTGCCTGGTCATAGGCGGTTGTCATATTTTCCTGTTGTCCTTTGCCTGGGGGCAATCCATGGGGATTGTGATAAACCGTATCGTTCATTTTTAATTGTTGAGCACGGCGATTCATCATTTCTACAAAACCTTGCTGATCTCCACCAATGTATTCTGCTACAGCAACAGCAGCATCATTTGCTGATCCAATCACAACCGCACGCATCAATTCTTCTAACGTAAATACTTCTCCTTGTTTCAAATAAACCTGATGTCCTCCAATTTTGCTTGCCCATTTGGAAACAGTTAGCTGGTCGCTTAGCTGAACTTTTCCTTCTTGCAAGTGCTCTAACACAATCAAGCTGACCATCATTTTTACAATGGAGGCCGGAATAATAGGGTTTTGTGCATTTTCTGCATGGAGAATGGTATTCGTCGTGGCTTCTATGACAATCGCTGCTTTGTACAGTTCTGGATTGCCTTCGAAGAGAAGAGGTCTTGCTAGAATATTTGAGGGCGAAACGGTATTCGAAAAAATAAGGCTGAAGACCAAAGTGAGAAATATTTGGTAAGTTGTCTTTATCATGCGGAAAAAATAGTTTTGGAAAAGTGATGAAGTGAATCGGGTAAATACTAGATTAACCTGCTAATGAAAAAATATGTGCAAGCCGCTGCTTTCCACGGGAAATAGTTTCTTCAATTTCTCCAGGAGTACATTTGAGCTGCTTTCCTATTTCATAAACCATCTCTTGTTCTTTTGCATGAAATTCAGCATCTGCAATTGCTGCATCCACACAATCTTCGAGAATGGTAATAGATAATTCACGAGATAATCCCCTGATGGGTTGGATTTTCTCAGGTGAGGACCTTTGGCTCTGTTTTTTTAAGTCAGCCAGTCGTTTGGGTGAGTCTGCAAATAGTTCGAATATTATTTGCAAATACTTTTGCTCAGAAGCATGAATATGGCCATCCGCAAGTGCCATATTGATCATCGCACTGGCATACCAGAATTGTTGTTTGGAATTGAGTTGTGTAAATGTGCTTTTGTTCATAAGATACCTGTTTTTTTGCTGATAATACCATCTGATCAGAGATAAATGTCCAGTTATTTTAATAAGAGTTTGCACTCTTTCGCAAAACTCGATATGAATAATAGGTAAATTTTTTTATTAACTAAATTCAAGAGGTCGTCTATGCATGAAATGGATACGTTAGTTACTTTCTTTGTCATCTCCGGATTGTATGTTGCTTTATTTTATTTGTCAGAAGTCATTGCCATGCCAGACAAATAAACAATCACCATCCCATCGCCCAGGATGGAAAGTTGAGTTTGCATGAAACGTCTGTGCCAATGGTTTTTCATTATAGCATATAATTTCTATATTGTTGGATGTTTAACCACTCCCAAAGTAGTAATCGGCCCGCAAAACTTCTTATCCCCTCAGTTATTTCCCAGTTATCAGTCCTCTGGACGCATATTGTTAGTCAATGAAGGCCAAAAGTATACAGGAGAACTAGGTTTTAGTTTATCAGAAAATTTTGAACTTCGTTTACAAATTTTTGCTCCAATAATTGGTTCTTTGTTATACGAAGTTCGTGCCAATCATGAACAATTCATGATCCTTGACTTTGAAAAACAAAAATATTTATTAGAGGAGAATATTTCTTCTGTTCGTCAACAGTGGTTAGGTACTGATGTTTCTTTGACAGAATTGAGTTGGATCATTTGGGCACGCATACCCAAGATTCAGTTCCAGCAATACCAGGGGCGAATGGTTGATAACGAAATTCAACTGGATTTAGAGGATGGGGTCTTATTGATAACGCAGGCTCCCAATGGACTCTTTCAGAAGATTCAAAAAAAGATTAATGGGAGAACGGTATATGAGGTCACTATCCAAAAATACCAGAATATTGAAGGACAGTTGTACCCTGAAAAAGTTCAGATCATTCAACAGGAAAATCGGAGCAGACTTCTGTTAGTCATGCAGGACATTGTTCTTGATGGGCAAACAGCACCCCTTTCTTTTCAACCAGCCCAAGGGATGGTTACGTACGAAGAGTAAACCATGTTTTCACTTTTGAGACAACTGATGGTGATTGGTTTGATAGGATTGGCTGCGTGTCACACTCCTTCTGCTTCTTATGTGCCCACTTCTCCTACGGTTGCCTATCCTTCCATTTCCAGAGAACCATCACCTTTCTTGTATCCTTCAGCAAATCAAAAAGATATTCAGTTCCTTTGCGACAATATCTATGCGATTCGGCAGTTTGAGGCCAAACCCTATACCCGTTCTTCAGCCCCCCAGATGCTTGTGGTCACAGAAAGTACCGTGACGGTTTACTTTTCGAATAACTATGCCCAAACGACTACAAAACCTGATTCTGTTAGCCTTACCCCAGGGTATTATTCTTGTTTGTGATATAGGTGTCCAGGTAGGTTCTTTCTCCAGGTATTTTTTTTGTTGATGGCCCTGCTTGACTGACACAACTAAGGGAAAGCTTTGAAATAAATGAAGAAATATTGAATTGTTTGTTGCTTAGAAATAATATGACCTCCTATCTTTAACC
>JANQHV010000526.1 GCA_028282505.1 SAR324 cluster bacterium
TTACTCTTAATCCTAATCTTACTCTTAATCTCTGGAAATTGAGGGATTAAGATTAAGAACAAGATTAAGAATTTGTACACTTTATTGTGAATACTTGTACTAAGCAAAATTAAAAAAATTTATGATATTCGATCAAGACAGTTGGCAAGAAATCATCAGTACCTTAAAAAAGAATAAACTGCGTTCTTTAATGACCGCATTTGGAGTGTTTTGGGGAATTTTTATGTTGATGATCATGTTGGGCACCGGAACTGGACTGGAAAATGGAGTAACCCAGGAATTGTCAGAACGAGCCACCAATAGTGTGTACATCTGGACTCGTAAAACCAGTAAACCGTATCAGGGCTTTCCAAGGGGAAGGCATTATCATTTTGTCAATGAAGACATTGACAAAATACGCCGCAATATCCCAGAAGTGGAGTATTTGGCACCGAGAAACAAACTGGGAAGTTATCGAAGTACCGACAATGTGGTACGCAAAGACAAAGCAGGAGCGTTTTCCATTTTTGGAGATTATCCAGCAATCCAAAACGTTTTGTTGTTGAAATTAACACAGGGGCGATTTATCAATCAGTTGGATCTGCAAGAAAAACGCAAAGTCGCTGTTATTGGAAGTCGAGTCTATAAAATCCTGTTTGAAAAAGGAGAGAACCCACTTGGACAGTATATTCAAATTCAAGGAATTTTTTTTAAAGTGATTGGCGTTTTTAAAACCAACCGTACTGGTGACGATGAGGAGGAAGATACCCAAACCATTTTTGTTCCATTCACGACATTCCAACATGCCTTCAATTATAGCAATAGAGTAGGGTGGTTTGCCATGACTTCCGCAAAAGGAATCCCGGCCTCTGTTGTGGAAAAAAAAGTGATGGCTCTACTCGCACGCAATCATCACATTGCTCCAGATGATGAAAGGGCTTTTGGACGCTGGAATGCTGAGATAGAACACAATAAAGTGATGAGAGTGTTTTTTGGGATAGATGCCTTGATTTGGTTTGTGGGGATTTCCACTCTGTTGGCAGGGGTCATTGGCGTGAGTAATATCATGCTCATTGTGGTCAAAGAGCGTACCCGTGAAATTGGTATCCGCAGAGCCGTTGGAGCAACTCCCCGATCCATCATCGGACAGATCATGCTCGAAACCATTTGTTTGACTTCCATTGCAGGCTATTTAGGCTTGTTTGCCGGCGTGGTGATAGTGGAGTTCTTTTCTTACTTCATGGCAAAAGGAGGAATCAAGATGGAATTATTCCGCAATCCAGAGATTGATTTGAATGTAGCGACCATTGCCCTGTTCGTTTTGATTATCTCAGGGGCAATTGCTGGATTGATTCCTGCCCATAAAGCTGCCAATATTAAAACGGTCGATGCCATTCGTACTGAGGTCTAATTAAACAATAAACCGCTTATGAAAACTGTTGTTCGTGTTTTTCTCATTGCCCTCCTTCTCCTCTCATTTGTGGGGACATTTTTTTATTTGTACCAAAAATCCCAGGAAAATCCGGTTCACTATAAAACCCAAACACCCACCATCCGAGATATCATGAAAAAAACGGTGGCGACGGGGTCGGTGGTGCCCAGAAAAGAGATTGCCATTAAACCTCAAATTTCCGGTATTGTGGAAGAGGTGTTTGTTGAAGCAGGCATGATGGTCAAAAGGGATGATTTGATTGTGCGGGTTGGGGTGATTCCCGATATGGTTACCTTGAATAGTGCGGAATCCAGGTTGAATCAAGCGATCATTACCCATGATGATGTGCAAAAAACCTATCAGCGCAAAAAAGAATTGTACCGCAAATCTTTAATTTCAGAAGAGTTATTCCAAGAAATCGAATTTGCCGTCAATAAAGCCAAGGAAGAACTGAAAACAGCAGAAAACCACCTTCAGTTGATCAAAGAAGGGTTTATCCAGCAATCAGAAAAATCGACCAATACATTGATCCGATCAACAATTGATGGAATGGTGCTGGATGTGCCCGTCAAGCAGGGGCACTCGTTGATCGAGAGCAATAACTTTAATGAGGGAACCACCGTCGCCATCGTTGCAGACATGAATGAAATGATCTTTGAAGGAAAAATTGATGAATCAGAAGTAGGAAAAATTCGAGAAGGGATGGATTTGATTCTCTCCATCGGGGCCATTGAAGATGAAACCTTCCATGCCAAAATTGAATACATTGCTCCCAAAGGAGAACTGATCAACGGGGCTGTCCAATTTAACATTCGTGCTAAAATTGAATTGAAATCATCCCATTTCGTTCGTGCTGGCTACAGTGCCAATGCCGACATCGTGCTGGCACAAAAAAAACAGGTGTTGGCCATTGAGGAACGTTTGCTCCAGTTTGAAGGAGAGACTGCATTTATCGAGGTGGAAACGAGACCACAACGATTTGAAAGACGGATGGTCAAGCTGGGACTTTCTGATGGGATTCATGCCGAAGTGTTAGAAGGCGTCCAACAGAATGATCGTATTAAGGTTAAATAGAATAAAGGAAGCGTTTTTTTCGTCATGGAGTATTCAGCGCGTGTTAGCCTTTTATTCCCATGAATATAAAAATTAACACTGCTATGTCCATAAACAAATGAGTCAAGATTGTGAATTTAAGCCTGTGTTCCAAGAATGGCTTAGTCAGGTGTTCCTTAAGCTTGGGACCAATACTAGGTTCATTTTTAGCAGCTACGATAAGTTCCGACTCAAATGCAACGATTCTAGATGTCGTTCCATAAATAACGGACAAATTCATAAAATCGAACAGGGCCTTCCCAAACATGATAGCGTACCCTGAATTCTGTGAAATCCCTTCGCTCTTCTGTGATAGAACCCAACCACATATGGCAATTATAACTATCGTATAGAAATTCCAGTAGCTATTGTTTCTAGTTTCCAGCTTTTCAATTATCTCGATTATTTCATTAATTTTCATAATTCTTTCCATTCAACCTGATCTCTTTTACAATTCTGTCAATTAATGGCTTTTTGTGTCGCCAATTAGTAATACCAAGTTGCGTTTAAAAAAGTGACATTCTAGAGTATTTTGTCATTCTGAGCTTGCGAAGAATCTCAATCATTTCAAAGAGATCCTTCGACAAGCCGCTTCGGCGTACTGTCAGGATGACATATTGTATACTTTTAAACGCAACTTCGTATAAATTAGATAGAAGATTGTCTATTGCATTAGACCGAATCTGTCTAATGTTGTTGAAAAAGTGTAATCTTTTTAAAATACTATTTTCCTAGTTAGCTATCATTCTCAAAGAAAAACCTCAATAGGGAAATTTAGAGCGTTTCTACTCGGTTTAGTGACTAAAGGTGAACTTTTCACCAACCCACAAAAAATGCTCCATAGGGAAAAACTTTTCTTGAGCCCTATATTTAAAAAATAGAGTAACAATAAAAATTCGGAATATTAATCCGAATTTTCATTGAGAATCATATTTTAAACGCCACTTGGCTGCTTGACTGACACAACTAAGGGAAAGCTTTGAAATAAATGAAGAAATATTGAATTGTTTGTTGCTTAGAAATAATATGACCTCCTATCTTTAACC
>JANQHV010000421.1 GCA_028282505.1 SAR324 cluster bacterium
GGACTGCATTTTATACGATTCGAGAAAACCGACTGAGGATTATATCCGTCCGAAGGGCAAGAGACGAAAAAAAGAGGTTATACCATGAAAGCTGAAGAATTAGATGAAATATTTGATCGGGGAGAGGACATTACTCCCTATTTGGATCTGTCAACCGCTAAACGCCCTGGGCATAAACAGAAAAGGGTCAATGTCGATTTTCCAGAATGGATGGTTTTATCCCTGGATCGTGAAGCCAGTAAAATAGGAGTCACCCGGCAATCTATCATCAAAGTTTGGATTGCCGAAAGGCTGAAAGCAGAAGCAGAAAACTGAAACCAAGAGACCGTTGAGGTTGGCATTGCCCATACCTTTCAAAGAAAAGGACTCTGTTGGAATACGATAGTATTTAAAAACAGAGTCTATCTCGCCTCTGAACTAACAATTTTTATAAAGATTTCTCTCTCAATTTCCCTTGACTATCCGCTAGGTTTATCGATAAACTCACGAATTACTTGATTGGATCGGCTCTATTGTTGGAGATGGCGACTGTCCTCAGAAAAAACAAGGTGTACAATCCACAGAAATGCCCCTTGGCTGGAACAATATTCAATAGGAGGAATTGATGAGTTACTTAGACGGCCCACGAATTCATTTTGCCGGCTTTTTTCAAGCCGATGTATCAACAGTCAATAATATTGTCAATAACTATGACACGGCAAATTTTAAACCCGAATATCAGGAAGACCCCTGGAATCCAAATGGCACAGGAGTGTTTCGTTTTGTCGATGTGAATGTGACCGGGGGTTTTCTGGAGGGAAAATTACTCACTTCTGTCGATGAAGACGTCCTCATCGGTTGTTCGTTACAAGACGCCCATGACAAAGTTGCTGGGAAATTGGTGGATTTGGACCCCCAACAACAAATGGTTTCTGAGATTTGGGGGATGCAGTTGCGCCTGACCAATGCCGATTATCCAGCGTTGTTTCAAGGAACTTATCATCCAGCAGGTTTTTTCAATTTGTGGCGTCGCCAACAAGAAGCAAGTGCCCCTGATGATCAGCAACTTGCGGCGACATACCAATCTGTCTTGGAGCAGGTCGTCTGGGAAAACGAACAACAATCTCCTTTGTTGAAAGCACTCAAAGCTGCCTCTGCAGAAGGTTTGTTATCCATTCACATCAATGTTTTTGGGTATGGCCGCGATCCCAGTATTCCTCGCTATACCCTGGGGCGTCTGGTGGGCAGTATTGGTCCGGCACAAGCTGACGAACCAAAGCATTTTGTGATGGGACGGCAGTTATTGACAGAGTATGCCAACAATAATCCTACGGCTCCGAAGCACGAGGTTTATTCGTTTCACGCAAAAGTCAACGGAAAGCACCAGATCACCGCTGATTTTGGAAATTGTCTGGCCTTGGTCAACGCAGACCCAGCTTTGTTGTATCAGGGAAAATTATTGTTTGCCTTGCTGAAGGAAGAGCCCACTAAAGTTCTCGATTCAGTGAAAGCCGATGAGGTTGTAATCCTGGGGGAAGTGGGCTATCAACAAGTGGATTGGTATACACAAACCGCCGGAATTCAAAGCTTTGATTATGCCCATCAACCCTGGGTCATCGAGAATATCCAGCAACGTCCCCTGGCTTTGCTCAAACCACTGGACGCCTGTGAAACCAGTTATCAGATCTTAGTGCAAGAAGCATTGGGAGGAGCTTATGTATTTGTGGATAATTATGTACAACGACTCAACCCAGGAGATTGCCAAGACCTCCATGTGTATGCCTCCAAATATGGTGAGCCTCTGGCTGCCACAGTCAATACCAGCGTGAAAATTGGTGGGATGGGTGGCGCAGGAAGGACGTCCAAAAGTCCTGTCCCCGAGATTGGTACCCCCACAGACGCGATCAGCTATCCACCCAGTGTTACCACCAATGAGCAGGGGTATGCCACTTTACCTGTTCGTGCCAGCGCCAACGGCCCTGGCAAACCACGAGGTTATATTGACAACCAGTTGTATGGCATTGGGGTGAGTTTCCTTGAACAAGCAGGCGGCTACCAACCCACATTTTGGAATTTTACCAGCATTCTGGCCTTTGACAAAACCGAACTTCCCCAAACGCCTACATGGGATGAACACATTCAGCCAATCATGACTCAATATGGGAATTTATATCCCATCATGAGCAGATTCTTAGTGGATTTGAGCAATTATGACTCTGTGGTATTGCATCAAAAAATCTTAACACTGGCTTTCACCCGTCCGTTGTCCGATCCCAATTATATGCCGGTTACACGAGATTTAGCGGAAGATTTGCGACAAATGATTGTGCAATGGTTGACCAATCCGGGGGCAGACGGCAAACCGGTTAAAAGCAGCAGTACGACGACTGCCCGTGTTCAATCTCAGACCCCAGCAGATTCTCCAAGAGAGCCAGCCGATGAGACTCTCACCGATATGCAAAAAGCTGGTAAAACCTCAGTCTTACTGCAAATGCTGGAACGGCAAGCAAATGCCAAACAAAACGATCAATAGGGAGCGGTGCCATGATTAAAATTAAGAAAGAAATCATTAGAGGCATTAGCCAATGCCGTCATAAAACTGATCTTTATGGCTATCTGCAAAATGCCATTGTTTTGGAACATGCGACGATCCCTCCTTATTTAACAGCATTGTTTTCCTTAGAGGCTGGACACAATGAAGCCATTGCTGGTTTAATTCGAGGTGTTGTCATTGAAGAAATGTTGCATGTGAGCATTGCCGCCAATACTCTCATTGCCATTGGAGGCAAACCACAAATCAATAATCCTGAATTCATTCCCCGTTATCCTGGCCCTTTGCCGATGGGGATTGGAGGAGATGATTTTGAGGTTCCTATCAAAGCCTTTTCCAAAGATGTCGTCAAAGACGTGTTTATGGTCATTGAAGAACCAGAAGAGCCGATTACTATTGATCAATATGCCAACTTGCTGGCTTCGCAACCAGAGCCAGATTTTGACACCATCGGTGCTTTTTATACAGCAGTTCAACATAAAATCACGGAGTTGGGCGATGGTATTTTTGAAGTTGGCCCAGAGCAACAAATGTTGAAATGGTTTGACGCCAAACGCTTGTTTCCCATTGTCGATGTGAAGTCAGCCGTCTCTGCCTTAGAAGTGATCAAAATTGAAGGAGAAGGCACCAGTACCGATCCCTTTCAAAGTGATAAGGAGCCGGCACACTACTATACTTTCTCAGAAATTTATCATGGCAAAAAGATTGTCAAGAATCCAGATGGTGGCTATTCCTACAGTGGCGCTCCGATTCCTTTTTCCCCAGAAGGAGTCTATCCGATGGTCGATAATCCCAAAATCGAAGATTTTGAAGAAGGCACTCAAGCCAGAATTCGGATTGAACGCTATGCATACAGCTACAGCAGCCTCTTGAATGCCTTGCATAAAACATTCAACGGACACCCTGAACAGATTGATGTCGTGATGGGTTTAATGTATGAATTGAAATTGCAGGCGGTGAGTTTGATGCAAACTCCATCTGGACAATCAGGCCGCACCTGTGGCCCCAGTTATCAATTTGTGAACACCCAGGGAGGGATTCAGTTCGATCAATAGTAGAGAAACTTCCTGTATTTAATGGCTAAGGCTTCATCTGTTAGAACGTGATCATTTCTTCAGCCATGATGCCTTCACAGACTTTGGTCACGGTTCCGGTCATGTGTGCTGAATAATCTTGCTCCAGACGAATGTGGATTGTGCCTCCAGGCATATGGACGGTAATGTTGGCACGACAA
>JANQHV010000552.1 GCA_028282505.1 SAR324 cluster bacterium
GCGATCATCTCATAGGTTATTTTGCCTTGCGGGGTATAGATGAGATCCTCATAAGAGAGGGTCCTATAAAAATCGGGCGTGGGTCGTTGCGTGGTCAACTCAACTACTGAAACCAAACTTCTGTACTGATTTACGGTATTTTTAACAGCATTTACACGTGCTTGTTGAATAGCATTGAAATCCAGACTACTGGTAATAACCCGGTTGTGAGACGAAAAAAACTGCGACCATGGGAAGAGATAATTCGTCACTCTATCCATGTTCAATCGTTTCACAGAAAAGCAATGATTACGGCTATCTTGCAGATCCCCTGAAGTATTATAAGCCAGAATTTGCACACAGTTGTTCTCAGCGGTCAGTAAACCAACATCTACCAAAGATGAAAAACTGTTTCCTACGGTAATTCCACTGCCAGGATCTGTGATGGCTTCAGGAACTTCATCAACAAAAGTAATACCATTGGTGTGGAATTCGACATAATCTACAGCACCAGAAGTGGCTGTTGCGATCACGTTGAATGCGGTCACTCCTTGTAGATAGATGTTACTATCACGTAACAGGGAAACGGCTCCATTGATTTGTCCAGGAAGAAAGGAAGTTTGATAGCTGTTATCAGCTGTGTTCTCTGCATCTAAATCACCATTAGGGTCGATGGAGACTAAAAATGTGCTGCCATAGCTTGAGGAGAATGAATCCAGTGTCAGATACATGGCTTCTCCTGTAGCGAGAGCATCAACTTGCCGCCATTGGGTTTCAAATCCTGATGGTGAAATATGATCAAACCGCACTTGAAAAGGCTCTTCAATATCGTAATCTCCTGTATTATTGACGGTTAAGGTAACTGTGACATCACAAACCAGCAAGGCATCACAATTTGTATAGGTATAGCTGATGCTGTTTGAGCTGGTTGTGATATTTTTAGCACCAATTCGAAAATTGATACTTTTACCAACAACAGTTCCCCCTACGGAGCCACGGACGATCAATTCATGTTCTCCAGCCAGTGTTTGTAAGGTTACGGTTCCACTTGAACCATTCAGCACTTGAGGTTCCCCATCATCAATGGAAACCGACCGGAAAGTGAATGGGCCTTCGGCAACATATTGCATGGAAATTTCAGGAGGAGTTGTGTTGGAGATTAAAATGGCATCGTCTGCAGGAGCAATAATATCCAGATTGACTACAGTAAAATCGACATCTGCGATAGCAAAACGATCAGAATGATCTTCTGCACTATAATGGAAGGTATGAACACCTGGATTCAAACCGGATAATTCTGTAATCTCTGCACCATCCAGGGTCAATATGGTGTTTTGTAATGGTTTATTAGTGGTATAGTCTATCGGGATATCATTATAATTATAAACAATCGGTTGAGGCGAATGAATTTCTACTTCAGGAACAACAGAGTCGGTTTCAAAAAAGATACTTTCCCTGTAAATATAGCCACTGACTGGGTGAGTTGCGGTCAATGTGATGGTATAGGCACCATCTTCGGGCAAAGTGATATATTCCCCAGAAGTGATCTCTCTTCCTTGATCTGCTACTTGATAAGTCACTGCTCCATTGCTGGTGAAAGTGATTTGAATCGTATTTCCTGGATAGACTCTTCCTTCTTCAGGACCCGTGATTTCCAAAGTAGGTAAAGTCTGGAAAACGGTAAACGTTCTGGTCACCGATTTGATTTCCCCACCTTCACTTTCAGCATAGAAGACGATTTCATAGTTGCCATCAACCAGATTATTCAGTTCCAAATTTTCTTGATCTGCACCTCCATTGAGTTGGTACCACACTCTCTGCAAAGATTCACTGCTTTGGTATTGAATACGGATGGAATTTTCCTCATAAGTCCGCTCTTGAGGGGAAATTAAGCTGAGCGAAAAAAAAGAACGGTCCAAGGTAAAATTAGTCACATTTTGGATCAATGTTCCTTGCACATCACTCCCCTGAATCGTAAGAGTATGAGCACCATCTGCCAGTGCAGCGGTTTCGATTTGCATCAATCCATCCGAGAAATGGAGCGTAGTACTCACAGGATTGCCCTGAGCATCGTTGCCTTGTACAATCACGGTGTGCTCTCCTTCTTCCACACCACTCAATTCCGTACTTGATACTCCGTCAATGAGAAAAGTAATATCACTGACTGGTTCTTCATCCACAAAAATCAAAAAGTCGGTCAGACTCTGAGTGAGGATATAACCAAGTGCTACATTATCCCCATAGGTTCCTCCTTCTTCAATTCCATAAACGATAACTTCGGGAGGAGGCAGCCCACCAGTGGCTGAAAGAGTGTGGGATGCACTGTTGCCAGCTTGATCGATCACTTCCAATTGGACTTGGTTTTCTCCATTTTCTAAGAAAAGTGTGAGAATGTTGCCACTAAATAAAACCGGCTCATCTTCGTTCAACTGGAAACTGGTCGTATAAACACCACTATGGGGATCAGAAATATTGAAATTCAGTTCAAGTTTATTCCAGGCAACCAAATGGGTGAAATCCAGGACGGGTGGGACACGATCCGCTTTGATTACATTATCACTGGTATATTCATACACGGTTCCAAAAACATTGGTGACTTCCCACTTGAACTGATAGCAGGTTGTGTCCTCTAGAGGGACTTCCACTTCTGTGGTCGTGACAGTTTGACTCTCGTGGGGAGTCCAAGTGCTGAAAGTATCACAAGTATCGTTCGCCAATGCAGCTATTCTTTGATACAGTTGTAAAGAATGATATCCACCATCTGGTAAGTCGATTCCAATCAAAGCCGTTGTTTGATTTGTGTACATGTCATCGTAGAGAATGGAACCGTTCTCTCCATCTGATGAGGTATAGGATCGAATGGGACTCAACCACTCTTGACTGGTTTGAGGATCTACCAGTTTGAATTGAACTTGAACATCACCTATGAGAGAAACGTTTTCTGCGATAACTTGATTTTTTCCTGGAAACAATCCTGCCTGGGACAACTGATTGCTGTCCGAAGTAACAAGAGCAAATCCTCCATCAGGGAAAGCAGTGGCCTGAGCAGAATTCAACAATGGGATATCCATGATTGGCTCTGTGAAAGATGTTGTCACATCATTATATCGCTTCGCATTTACACTGCTGGTTAAATAATCTACCCATGAGTAAAGAAAGCCTCCTTCTGGCATAGCCATCGCCGAAGGAATGGTGATTCCTGAATATATTTGAAATGTGTCTCCAAGAGGAAGGAGGTATTCGTCATATTGTTGGGCATGAATTCCTTGACCTGTCCCTGTTTCTTGAGTTTCCCAATGGCGCCAGGCGATGATTGTATAACCATTGGTTAAGCTAATAATAGTTGGATAAAGTGTGGATTTTGAAGAGGCTGAATTTATTTGAAATTCTTGCCCAACAGAATAACCATCTGCATCATAGCGTTGTGCATAGATATTATAGCTGTCTCCTCCATTGTCTCCAGCCCAGGTAATCAGAAAACCACCATCATTGAGATCGGCGATCTTAGGGGTTGTTTGATTTCCATTTGTATAAGAATTGACCTGAAATTCAGTACCAACTGGAGTTCCGCTCGCATCATAGCGTTGTGCATAAATACCACCTTCTGATCCATCTTGTAGATAGCTCACCCAGCTAATCACAAAACCACCATCCGTGAGCCCTGTAATAGTGGGCAAACTTTGCCAGTTACTATCATAAGTATTGACCTGAAATTCAGCACCAACTGGAGTTCCGCTCGCATCATAGTGTTGTGCATAAATGGAACCAGGACTTCCACTTCCCCAAGATGCTGTATTCCAGGCAATTTCCCCCCAGGCAATTTGTGCAGTACTCCATGCAACTACAAATCCCCCATCCAGAAGCGTTGCAACCTGAAGTTGTGGATAGGTTCCAGCATTGCTGCTTATATCAAAAATTCCCGCTGCTGCTTCTCCAGTAGTGGTAAACTTTTGAGCCACTAAACCTGTTGATCCTTTCCAGACAATGAGGAAGCTGCCATCAGAAAACGTGGCAATGGCTGGTTGAATCAAAGTTGAGCTTCCTGTTCCAATGTTTAAATAAGGTGTATTAGAAACGGAGGTCCAATTGCGCCCACCATCCAGTGAATAATAAGCCTCTTTGTTAATTCCTAATGGTTGGTTGTAGGTAAATCCCAAAGAAACCGTTCTATTAGTCACATTACTGAAAATAACTTCTGGAAGTTTCAAAAAGTTTGAAGTTTCCTGTGCCCATAAAAAGCTGGGAATCCAGCATATCACACACAGAAGCATGAGTTGGTACAAACGAATAGGAGTACGTTTCATTGTGATCCTTTCATGACTTGGGTAGTTTTATTTCTACTTATTCTATTTCTAAGGACAATAAGTTATCAAATCCTGTATTTTCATCATCTCGCACCGGCGTTTGAACAATCAATCGAGATCCCGGCTGTAACACTGCAGAAGGAATTTGCAATGTCTTGGTATATGTATTTGCACTACTAGTTTCTGGAAGAAATAAAATCTTTTCTTCATTATATTTCAATTCTGTTCCTTCCTTAACCTCTATGATCAATGGCACTCGAACCAAGGGTTTTTTATAACTGGTGCCAAAACCAAGAACAGAAAATTCGATATTGATCTCCGTTTCTTCAGGATTATTTCCCTTTTTGTTTTTTTTGGAAACATTGGCATTGATGCTTAAATTGACTAAGGAAAGTTCTCGTGTTCCTATTATCTGTCGGCAATTGGTAGCATTTGTTGTCAAAGAAACCTGGTTTTCTAGAATCTGTAATTCGCTCATGGAGCTATAGGTTAAACGAAGCGTATAATCTCCTATTTGTAGATTATCGAATTTCACGTTTTCTGTGCTATCTACACCAATAACTGGAAAAACGGTTTCAGTAATTGCCGTTTGAGAAGCATTCAATAATTGTATTTTAGGAGCAATCACCGTAGCGGTTCCTGCATTGACTATTTGGAGTTGGATCGTGCCACACCATGTGGTAATTTCTCCGATTTGGAGTAATGTTGTTTCCTCACTACCACCTGTATTGTCAAGGGGAGCCGCTGCACGTGCTGAATTATTATTTCGGTCCAGTTCTTCTACCGTCCCATAAGGATTGACTACAGCATAAAGGGCCGGGGAGTTGATAGGGTCAATATCGCTACGGGCAATCTTTAATTTTGCTTGATTGTTTTCATCCAAAGATACTTGTTGACTATACAAGGCTGGAACTCCGTTTGGAGAGGTTTGAATGGCAATTGATGGATCATCGGTGAGCAATAATGTCACATCAGCAATAGTGGTATCACCATGATTTTGGATGGTGAGATAAATGTTTTGGCTAGTTACCTGAAAGTGTGTAATCTCAAAATCAGGAAGCGGATTGAAACGATATGCTCCTGTGTTATTGGCATAATCATCTTCTGTAACCGTTCTTTCTTCATTGATGATCAGATAAATCTGGAATGGTTCTTGCCGCTGTGCCATTTCGGGCCATTCTATTGTGACGGGATCAACACTATTAGGGTTGTATTGCCCTTCTCCAATCAAGGTCAGTTGATCGCCTTCAATCAAATAAAATTTCACCAGGACAGGTATTGCCGCAATGCCCTTTAATTCTTTGATCTTTGCAGTTAAGGTGGTGTCGTTTGTACGGGTGATTGAAGATAAACTGTAATCTGGTGAAATTGACACAGAATAACTCTGAATATTGTTCTCCTGGTTACTTTCTGGGCTGGAAGAAAGAATCTGAAAATCCACTTTTGTAGCGACTTTATCTAAGAGCACATCGTATTGGAAAGCCTGCTCTTGTCCAGGGAGAAGAGGGTTGCCAGTAAATGTTTGTAGAAGATTTCCTTCTTTTTTCAACTGGACCTCATAATTAGAAGTAATGAGAGCCCCCTCGTTTTTAACAACGAATCGTAATTCAGTGGTTTCTCCGATTTGTTTGCTCTCAAGTGCATCTATCGAGGAAAAAGTCAGATCTGACAGTAGCGGTAATTTAGTAAAGAAGATTCCGGAAAATCCTTCTACTTCTGTGGATTCCGACTCCTGGGAAGGAACATAACCTGTAACTCCTATCAATAATTGTCCTGTCTGATCTCGGAAAAAACTGGTGCTTTCTACTTGCAACCTTGTTTTATCAAAATCAATCAATATTCCCACATCTAACCATTCTTCTCCATTGTGCAAAGCCGCCTTTAAAGTACCAATACCTGAATGAACCAGAAGAAGATGATTACCTACCTGATAAAAGCCACTGCCATCGATTGAAGAGTAGTTCAGTTTGGTTTTTACAGGAGGAGACCAGGTTCCATTGAATTGAGACTCCCAAAGTGAAATAGTAGGATCTTCTGCTGAATTGGGTGCAGAAGCCCACAACAAGATAGCCTGATTTTGCCACTGTCCCAGCATGGGTTGATAGGCGTATGAAGTACTTGTGACAGATTGTGCTTGCTGGATAATTTGTCCAGTTGGTGAAACTGTAGCAAAGTGTAGTTGCTGATCGGTTAAGGTCTCTAGGTCGTTGTCCTGATCACTAATCCAAATGATGACATATTCGCCATTGACAAAAGTTGCTTGTACACTATCTTCGACAGTATCATTGTCTGTTAAACGAATCACATCAGACCAATGACCAGCACGATATACAGTTGCATACAATTCGAAATCATTCAAAGTATCGAAATCTTTATCATTATCACGGGAAAAAACCAGTAAAGCCGTATTGTCGTTACCCGTACTTAATACAGGAGAAGTTGCTCGGAAGGTATCAGGGATTGGTAGAGGACTAAACCACTTGCCATTTGTCTGGAGGCTAAAAAATAGACGCTCGTTTTCTGCAAGCGTCTCCTCTAATACTTCTTTAGTGTAACCCAACTGGTCCAGTTCTTCCTGGGTTGGTGGATCTGAGAGACCGTCAGGTAGATTGAGTAAAGCTTCATAGTCTGTATTGTCTCCTGTCAGAAGCATCAACGGAAAACCATTTGCTAAAGTCTGGATGTCATTTAGATATGAATTGCCATAAGGAAAACCAATGCCTGCAAAAATAGGAGAGGACCATGAATCATTGTTTTGTACCATATAGGCAATCTCATTCTCCCCATTATTTCCTGCATAAAAATATGCCAAATTCGTCAGACCCTGTTCATCCACATAAAAGCGCAGAGTTCCTGGAGTACGATCCTGAATAGGGGGTAGCAGGTTTTCAAAGGTTTGAGCCATCAGGCTGCTTGTCCATAATGAGAACACAAGCCATAACCCAAGGAGTTGAAAAGAATACTGTTTGTTTTGTAGCTTTTGGAACCAGGTAGTCATAATAGATTCCTTTCGAGTTCAAGTGTCATGTTTTTATTGATTGACTGGAAGAAAGCCATAAGCTGCATATTCTGTGGGCCGATCTGCTTTTTTCGTAGCTTCAGAATTATCGCCCAAGCTCAATTGGTTATTTACCAGACGAATGATGTCATAGTATTTCTCTTTTTTGCCAGGATATTCCACAAGATCGCCACACAGTATTTCTTTAAACTGACGTTCTTTATTGGTTTTCAAATTGTTGAGCTTGTCCTTCTTTTTCTTATGACAAACCTCTTTCATCGTTTCGGTCACTTCTTCCATATAGGAGAGGACTTTTGTATTTTTCAATTCGAGATTGTAGTTGGTGCCTTCTGCCAGAGAAGAAGCGCTTTTGATCGTGTATTCATATTTATTACTCACCCGAAGTGAGGGAGAAGCACAATCGGCATCTTGAAAATTAACAAAGCGACGCCAGACCGTTCCTTCCAATTTATCTTTTTTATTCACCTTTTTAGGTCCTTTGAATTCCAGTACTTCCCTCATGTATTCATTGCCACCTAAATAACGACAGGGGCTTTCCCATTCCCCTAATAAGGGATTGGGAGTTTTCGGTGATGATTTTTGTAAACTTCTAGAAGTTTCCTGTGCAATAACTCCGATTGTTCCATACAAAAATGAAACGATGAGAAATGAGATGCTCCATTGAAAGATAGAATGCTTCATGTGTTTCCTTTATCATTACCAGAGTCAACGTTTATCATGATGAACTGAGTTGTTACCAAAAATTCGGACATTATTAACATAAATTAATGTATTTTTTATTGCTATCAACCCATCTGAAGAACAAAAATTGATGTTACCCGTGATTGTTAAATAAGAACCTGTTTTTGCAACGAACGATCTTTTCCAAGCAGATTCTAAACGTATTTTTCAAATAGCAAAAACGAATTTTTTTGTATATGGGGAAGGAGTACCCAATTTTCCGGGGAGAATTTATTATTTAATAATTTCAATGATTTAAAAAGTAAAAAAATTCTATATTTTCTTTCCCATGACTCAAATTTTATAATCCAAACAATATTTTCATCAGCATTTTTGCTAAAGAATGAGAAGCCAAAAAATGGAAAATGATTGTATGATTATTAGACGGAAAGATAAAAAATTTTAAAACAGAGATGACCAAATATTTGTAAAAACCTTAGTCAAGGCTTTGCTATCAAAAACCAAATTTTTCAATGGGAATGTTGTGAATGAGCAGTGGTTAAAATGGAATTGAACGATCTGATCTATAAAAATCTTTTAATACTAATTACTTAACAAGGGTAAGCTTGAGCGGGAACTACTCTTTACAAATCCGAATGTGATAGTGTTGTTTTGACCGGGTTATGCTGGATGCTAGAAACGATTTGAGTGAGCGAACCGCACAGGCTTCAAAATGACATATTTCAATTAACGAGTGGTATCAGATTTTTGGCAAGGTATTGCGAATAAAAGTTTTGTATATCTGACAAAAGAGAAGTGGCATTAAGAAACTGTCATCTATTGAATCATTGAATCAGAGTTGAAATGTAAAGCGACATAGGGGATCAGTTTGTTTATTTTTTCTTCCAGGGCGGAAATATCCAGATCATATTGGGTATCCTCATTGAGATGTTGAATTTCCTTTCGAATTTGGATTTCATCAAGGATTGTTTTTTGAAAGCAGCCCAAGAATAATTCCTCTAAAAACAGTTCTCCTTTATAAGAGAATAGAGTCTCCAGGATAATTCCTTCACATCGATCAATCTGTTCTATAATGAGAAAAGCCAGTTTGAGTTTTTGCCGCAGATAAGAAATGCGCTTGATCACTTTCGCAGTGATAGGATCGGAGTGGGTGCTTAGTGGTAAAGCCGGAGTTATTGGTAAAACCACTATCGAACCTACCTGTTCCCAATTCCATTGGGCCTGGATCTTTTCCCATATTTCTGGCTTAAGAGACGATTGAGCCTGTCGAGTCACAATCAAAATATTATGGTGGTTTTTGGGGAGGGAATGTCCCTGTTGGATACGATATTGTTGACGTTTGATTCGCCAAAAAATCAACAAGCAGAGCCCTTTATAGAAAATCTGATTTAAATAATGTTTAGCTAGCATTTGGTTGGATGGAGAAAAAATCAAGATCACTCAAAGTTTATATGTATGTTTGTATCCTCCCTGGAGAAAAAAATCAATGACCTTCCTTCTCATATCACCTCAATCCTCTTTCAGAGAAAGGGAGAAGATTTGTTGGTCTACCAAAAAGTTTTGTTATTGGATAGGATTACGAATGCGCAGGTGAATTTCTACAAAATGCGGCTCTTGCTCCGGGAAATCTAAGACAGGAGAAACAAGGGTCAGGTCTAAATCTTGAGGATTGGCTTTTTGCTTGTAAGCGGCCATGCGAAAGAGATTCCGAATAATTTTACGTCGTTGCCACTCAATGATGTTTGCGTGTTTTAAAAGCAAGCTTGTATCCAAGGAGTAGTTATCTCCTTCATGCATTTCGATATTTTGCTTTACCACTCTCCAAAAATTTTCTTCATGATCAAATAATTGATTTTTGACTGTGCTGGAACTTAATTGATTGATCACATCTTTGGGAAAATTTTCTTTTTCAATCTCGGCAAACGATTGATCGGTGAGTTGAAATCCTGCATGCCTGTTATAAATGTCATAAAATCGCATTGCGGCTTCAAAATCATTTCGATTTTTAAAAACTTTTCCTTCAAGTTTGGTCAGATTGGAAATGGTGTGCTCGGTAAAGTCAGAAAAAGTAAGTTGAGAGCCTGATAAAAATTCAAACCATTCTTTCAGTCTGGATTCGTCATGATTCAAGGCTTTCAATTCCTCAATACCACTCGGATGGATCTGATATTCTCCGATATTGATGCCATTGAAGAATTCCCACTTCAGTCTCTGCAGAGAGTGGAAATTAAAATCTTGTAAAATTTTTCCGTTTGCTTCAACGAAACGGATGGTTTTGACTTCCAGTATTCTCTCGTGGCGCAGATTAATGCCAAAGCCAATTTTCTTCCCATTCAGGTTGTTAGAAATAGGAATGCGAATCTTATGAAAATCACCATCTCCGCTTACTTCAAACTTCGCGAAAACTTTTTTATGGATTTCAGGATTTTTAGGGGAGGGTTGGAGCTGGGAAGTGGGATATAACACGGAGAAACCATCTGCCTGATACGGAGCGAAGTAATACCAAGCGACTACCGGTAAAGCAAGAACCAATAATGCTGTACACATCAGCAAACCCCGGAGAGCAAATTTGAAAAAAATGGGCAATATTTGAAAAATACTGGATGTGTGCTGTACCTTAAATTCAAGTGGAACCGGGATAAGAAAAACGATAAAAATAAAGGATGGCAGTAATTGGATAATTAAACGATCCATAGAGGTATTAATATGCCAGCCCAAGTCGTATGGTGTGATTAGATAAATAAAGAAGTAGCCTATAAACATAAGTGACACTGTTAAAGCCGATGTTGCCAAGCTGCGAGAGTAATTTCGTTCAATAGGCAGCATTTGAAATGCCAGGCATGCAGTCAAAAAGAAAGGCAGAATGAGTAAATGAAAAGCACTCAGCAATAAGCATAAAGAGAAAAAAATGAATTTTAACATGCCTTGCTTCAGTTTCTTAAAAATCATAAAGCTGGCAATTCCCAGATAAACCAACAAAATATAGGGTAAAAAGTTCCCCAACAGATGTTGAAATCCATTCAAAATTTGTAAATAGCGATTGATATCTGTGAGTTTCTCGATTGCTACTGCTAAAGATCCTGAAGAAATCAGATCATTTTGAGGAGCAAGCGCATATTTGAAATATAGAGTGCCCAACAAAATTGGAATCAACCCGATCAAAATTGAATAAAGTTCTTTGAGTGTATTGCGATTTTGTACTTTGCCAGTGAAACAGAAAAATCCGTAAGCAGATAAGGAGGCTATTACAAAAAGTGTTCCTTCATTTTTAGTCCAGGCAGCCAGCCCCATTGTGCTTCCCATCAGGGCTAGGGCTCTTGAGGAGGGTGTCTGGTAGCTGAAAGCGAGATTGAGTAAAACGAGTGTTGCTAAAAAATAAAATGATAAGGGTACGTCTGCATATTGCCAAGTCCCATATTCAATAAACCTTGAACCACATAAAACAAGAATCGCCAATAAACCCTGCAATTTATTTCTGATCAGAGATACGCTTCCATATAACAGGATTACGGTCATGAAGGTAAATAGGAAAGAAATAATGGAAGGGATGAGCGTCAGATGTTGTCCTAAATAGCCCCAGTAACGAGCAATAGTATTGGATAGTAATAGGGGATAGTCCACATGTGTCCAGGGGGACATGTACTGTCGCATCAACTCGAAGGAAGTTTTCCAATCCTCACCAGAAGCCAGCAACATACGAGCACGCATATTCCAAATAGCACTGGCATCAAACAGACCATCTGCTCCTGTCACAAGCGAATTATAAAGAAAATAGACGAGGGAGATACTAATTACCAATGAAGTAATGATATTTAGTGTGTGGTAATAAGTATTCTGATAAACAAGACGGTTTTCTTGGCTTACACAAATTGGATCTGTTTCCCAATATACCATATGATTGCGTTTGACATAATAATACCCTCCTGTAATTAAACCGGTACCAATCAATTCTATTATGATGAATTCTGAATTGATGGAGCCTGCTACCAACATCCAACCTAACAGTAATAAAGAGTCTATTCCCCATATGATACCAATTCCTATGGTTGCTTTAAAGAGAAGACCAGATACAGAATATTTGGAGCTTGGCAGGAGCAAATGAATCAGATACACACTACGAATGATCGTCAATACCAATGAAATGATCACTAAATTCATTTTAACTATTTATGGTAAATCAAGTTGGCAGGAAATAAAATTGCCTTGTAAAGTATATTCATGAAAATTTCCCCATTATCTTGTAATTTTTTAAGATATGTTCATACCTGGAATAGATCAAGCATATCTCTTGATCATAGCTGGCCTCATAAGAGCGAATTCTGAACGATTACTGGCTCTGTGATTCTTACGTCGCTTAATAAAGAGGCAAAATTGTAAGAAAAAGTTGATGTGTACATGGAAAAATTAGTTCCTTATCTGAATAAAATACCGGCAAGTCCTGTAATTGTTATCATTTTTATTATATTTGCTATTGCTTCAGCGCTCAACAAACTCCCAATTGTTAAAGAAGCGATTGTCAATTATAAGGAATTTGCCACCATTTATACGGTTACGACAATCCCTGAGTTCCAGGGAAAATCGATGTTGATTGGATTTGTGACAGATCGAACAGAAAGAGATTTCACAGATATAGGAATTCCGTTTCCTCCCGGAGAAAAAAGTATTGAGGAGGTCTGGTTTAAGAGTCAATACTTTGCTGCTCCTGCTGTAATGGAACTACACAGTATACACCACCCCTATGTCATTGGTCATTTTGAGCAACCAGGTTCATTGGAGTATTATATCAACAAGGGCTTAAAACTTATTAGGGAAATTCATCCTGGTAAGCTCTATCTGTTCTATGGAATATCAGCCCCCTGAGGCATTTACACTGACTACTGTTTGTTTGAGTCATTCTGATTCATACCACTTTCCCAATTTGCAGGAATCCGCATTATCTTTAGATTATGCAATCCAATATATTCACAAAAAAGCTATCATCTGTATTTGTAACTCTTATGCTAGGGATGGGGCTACTGATTGGATTATTTTTTTGGCCAAACTCTCTTGAATGGAATGGTCAAGGAGCATTAATTTATGAAGAGCCTGTCTTAGAGCAAGACCCTCCCTATCGTAAAATCCGTCTTCCTTTTCAATTCCGGGTCAATAATCAATTTCAGGAAGTCATTCTACGCTTACCGGCTCCTCATACAATTCAAAAATTATATTTTCAGATACCTCCCAGCTTTTTTCGTGCTTTAGCCATCGATCAAATCACCTTAAAAAATGAGGATGGCAAAACAATCTCAGTTTTTGACAATGAGAAATTCGATTGGAGCCAGTGGTACTATGGAGAAATATCTTCATTTTACTATTATCAAATTTCACAGGATAGTTTGGAAAAATACAAAGAGATTGGTTTTCCACAAGAATTGATAAATCAACTGAAAACTTTACAGGAAAAATTATTTTGGTCAAAGACTGAATTTCATGCAGTGCTGAAAGAATTTTCCAATCCTCCTGACTGGAAACAGAGGGCCATGATTCGTGATTATGCACAAAGGCCCCGGTATTTTGAATCTTCATCGACCGATCCCTCCTTTCGTATGGTTTCTCATAATTTCTGGGCAGAGCGGATTATAGAAATCAATTTGCGATTTCGTGCTATCCAGGCCCCGACAATTGGTCAATGGTTGTTTCGTGACTTTTTACATTTTTTGCTTCCATTTGTGGGGTTGCCTCTTTTAGCAATAATCGTTGTTATTTTGGGATGGTACTTTGCAAAATGGCGCGGCACCACGTGGCAATTGGATGGTCCTGTTGCTTTTCCAATAGAAAATATTCCTGAGTCTCATGAGAAAGTGTTTGTTGCTTTGAAGTTTGGATTCATGGGGATAACAGTCAGCTCTCTTTGCTATTGGGGTTGGTTGCTTTGGATCACACCCTTTCTTGGAGATGATTTGTGGCATCGAGAAGTGGTTGCTGGCAGATCTTTATGGGAACTTTTGACACAACTCATTCTTGGAGACAAGCACCACACTCCTCTGTTTCATCTATGGTACTGGCTTCTGAGTGTTCTGCCCGATGATGCGGTTTGGATGAGCAGTATCCACTTCGGTATTTTGATTTTCACCTGTTGGTTGTTTTATACCTATCTCCAGCAGGCTGCTATCGCTCCTTGGATGTGTTGGATGGCAATTGCTTCTTTTCTAACCATGCCTACCAACATTCAGGTAATTATTTGGATTGCCACGACCTTGCATTGGTTAGGGGCATTATTTGTTTTAGGGGCATTAATCTTATATCCTCGTCAGGTTCAGTCAAATTCGACATGGCGGTGGATTGGTGCGGGAAGTTGTTTGATTTTTGCCATTATGACTTCTGAGTTGATGTACGCAAGCTGCGGTTTGTTGTTTGTAATCATTGCGTTGAAATACTATACACATCCTCGTTTCTTCTGGGGCGCTCTGGGGTTTTTGGCAATCATGCTACTGTTCGTTGCCTGGAGAAATGTTTTGGTGACAGGCAGTTGGTATCAGCTTTCACCACCCGCATATGAAGATCAACCACTTCAACTCCAGAATCTGTACAAGACGCTACAAGAATATTTAGAATATTCACATCCATTGACGTTCATTGGACGCTTTTGGCCTCATGGGTATTTTCAAGAAATTTCTCCTTCTCTACCAAGAATATTCCTTTTTCTCCTGGGATATATCATTTTCTGGTGGGTCATCTTATGCCGTTTGGGGCGCAATGGGTGGGATTTACTGGTCATGGGAATTGGGACACCACTGATGATCATCTTTGTGCAGGAACATATTGCAAATCAAGAGCGTTATCTCATCATCACTATCATGGCCCAGACTCTCGGAATTGCTTTTTTTACAGATTGTTTTCGCTCTCAAATTCAACCGAAAAAATGGAGCAGAATTCGTGTCGGAATTGGTATTGTAATGCTAGGAGTTGTTTTGATGAATCAATATGCTTTTTACCAGCGAACGATGGATCATGTTGTGCCAAATGCTATCCGTCATCAACAATTCATGCAATTAGCCAGGCAAGAACAGCCGGACCGTCACCATCCCATTGGCTTGGTTGATTCGCTTTTTCGTTTTGACTCTCCAACCAGATCAGGAGAAATTCGTCCTTTGCCGGAAAACAGTCTCTATGAACGTCAAATCATGCTCAGAGACAATGGGCTTCCTATTTGCATTTATGATCTCACAGAGTCTCCAAACGATCTTCGCTATGAAGCACTTCAAATTCCTGATAATCATCTCAGATCAACTAGCGCAATCAAAAGCAACTGCAACTGGCCTCCTAAGGAGCTACGTTGTTTCAAATATGAG
>JANQHV010000422.1 GCA_028282505.1 SAR324 cluster bacterium
AATAATCACATTATTCAGTTTAACCGCTGTACATGCATACTCGCATGAAAGAATTATTGTAGGCTCAAAAGCATTTACGGAATCTCATATCCTGGCTCATATGTTAAAAGCGCTTCTGGAAACAGAAGGCTATCATGTAGAAGAAAAAAAAGATTTAATCACTAGTGACATTCGGCCAGCTTTACTGGACGGTAAACTTGATATTTACTGGGAGTATACAGGTACTGTTTACAGTGCTTTTTTTAAATTGAAAAATCCCTCGGTTCTCAAGGATAGTGAGAAACTTTTTGCAACTGTCAAAGAATTAGACTATCAAAAAAATAAGCTCTTATGGCTCAATAAAGCCAGTTTTAATAACACTTACATTTTGGTCATGAATCAGAAATTCGCTCAGGCACACTCAGAACTGAAGCAAACATCTGATCTTGTGAAAGTTCTTAAAACACAAGAAATCCGATTTGGTTTGGAAAACTCGTTTTTTAATCGCCCTGATGGATTTAAAAGTTTACAAAAACATTATCATTTTCAAGTACCCTTGAAAAATGTACAGATCATGGCACGCCAAGCCATCCTTGGCGCATTAAAGAGAGGACAAGTTCAAATTGGCTTGAGGTATGCCACAGATCCCGAAATCAAATTACAGAATCTTGTTGTGTTGGAGGATGATCGTTCCTTTTTTCCTGTATATAATCCTGCACCAGTCCTTTTGGAAGAGACAGCCAAAAGGTATCCAAAGCTGGTTCAAATCGCCAATCGACTGGGACCGTGTTTAGACCGCCAGACTATGATCAACCTGAACTATCAGGTGGATATAGAAAAAAAAGCCATAGAACACGTGACTCGTAATTGGCTAAAAAAAGTTGAATTAATCCAGTGAATTATCCATTGTTTTTAAGAATCACACTCCAGGCGGCCATATAGGTTCCATTCCACCTGCCTGGATTTCCTTCTCCAGGTGAGAGGTACCAATCCGGTTTAACAGATTGGGCTTCAACTTTTTTCTCCAGGCCAACCTGAACAGACATGTTTTGAAATGCAATGGTTCCATCCACTTCTTGTATCAATCGTTCTAAAGACTGCCATTTCCAGGTCGCTTGTTTCATCAGAGTAAAATCTGGATGATCACTGAACACAAAAGGAGTGATGAGTGCCAGAAAACTATTTTGATGGAGGCATTTCAATCCTAAAGAAAGAATCTCAACATCATTGAGTTTTTTATGGTCGTGCCAATCAATAGAATTGAATAAAAGTCCACACATCATAATCACGTCAAAGGCATGATGCTTGTCCTGTTGGCTTGTTAAATACTGAATCACATCCGATTGAACAAAGGTATGAGTGGGAAAATTCTTTTGACAGAACCGAATTGAATCTGGGCTATGATCCACACCGGTGTATTGACAGCATTCTGGTAAGAATTTGATCAATGTGCCACTGCCACAGGCCATGTCTAGTAAAGAAAATGCATCAGGCAGTTGATCCATTAAAAAATGAAGGGTCGGAGTGTATCGTGTTGCATTTTCAGATGCATCAAAATAAGCATAAAAATCGGTTGTCCATTCTTTGTCAACATCATGAGGGTCATAATGTTTTTCATAACCGATTTGTTCTGTTGTGAAAAGGTTGTTTGATTCAGAAATCATTGAATTCCTTTTAATAGTAGTTTGTTTTGATAATTCATGGATCTCATGTACCTGGTTTGAGTATTGTGGATTTATCAACCCGCAATTAGGATCGTTGAGATGTTATTATTTCCATTTTTGGTGTTATAACTCACCTATTACATAAGACAACTCATTATTCTAAATCAAACTATTTATTTGAATTTGACTTGCTGGGATGACAGAATTAGTATTTTTAGTGAATCTTATTTTTTGGGTAATCGAGCTTCCATAAAAAGAGGATGTGCTTTGAAGCTATTGGCAGTAAAAGAAAAGAAGTATTCCAATTTAAAGAGTTGTAATCGAATAATGAATATGTTCTTAATTTAGGAAAAACGTCTAATCATGAGTATCAAAACAAGGGCACCATGGAACCAAAAGAATATGTAAGAAACTATTTCCGTGAGCATGATCTGGATGGACTGGAACGAGTAGCCACTGAACATGGTGGTATAGATATATTTGTCTGTACCACAGTAGACAGGGATAAGTTCATTGATCCATTAGTACGACTTTTGAAAGAACTACAAACGGAATACCCGGAGATTTGTTCTGAATGCATCTCTTTTTCGATCAATGGGAGCGTTTATCGTACGGATGGATCTTTTATGGTCTGGGATGATGTCTGTGAGGGGTTTATTCCTGAGGAACATCAGCAGATTATCAATGAAATTGAGTCTGAAAGAGGATGTGTGCTAACTCCTGAAGAACGCGTGAATGCCATCAGCATTCTTTGGTACGCGGATATTGTTGTTAAATGATACCGCTTATATCCCAAAAATCTCAAAGCACGATATACCTACGCGCGTAACGTTTTATCAAGATCAACTCTACCCCTTCTTACAAGATAAAATTCTGAGAGCAATTGAAGCTCTTGACACGGACTTATCAAACAGGTTCTAAACCCGTTTGTTGCTGACTCCGGTTCAATTGCTCCTGGATGAAACAATTCGAACAATGGTTTAGTATTTTGCAGCATAAGTGCTTTAAAATTGCTGATTTCCACTCAAAAAATGATCTCTTATAATTTAATTGTTTTCATGTTTTCCTCATTGTATATATTTATACAAGAGTATATGTGTGGCAATTGTAAAATCAGACGATTATGACCCTGGAAAACACTCCGAGCCTGTTTGAAGAATCTGATTCTGTTGCAAAATCACCTCATTGGCATTTCCGGCCATTCTGTATGCTGAACTTGTCGAAGTAAAACTAGTGTATCCTTTTCGACAAGCTCGAAGAACATTCCAAGCAAATATATGAAAAATGTTGATCGGACGAAAGTATAATCATGCCCAAATTTTCAATGTCTTACATCATGGAGGTTGACATGGAAACCAAACGAGTTTTCAGGTTTATTTTTGTATTGGTGGTAGGCATTTTATTTTTTCTGAGTATGAATCAGCAGGGGAAGGCAACAGAAATGAGAGTGCTAACTACCGAAGAACCGCCTATGAATTTCATGCAAGGAGATCAGATTACAGGGATTATCACGGAGATTGTCGAATATCTCTTGAAACATACAGGAACCCAGGCCTCGATCAAACTATTACCTTGGGCAAGAATCTACCAGATTGGATTGGAAGAACCCAATGTTGTGCTGTTTACTGCAGCTCGTACTGAGCAGAGAGAAAATTTGTTCCAGTGGGTGGGCCCTGTCATCAATAAGCGTTGGGTACTTTATGCAAAACGAGGATCGAATCTCCAAATTAAGAGCTTACATGATGCTAAAAAAGTGAAACGTATTGCCGTGATGCGTGGGGATGCTCGTGAAAAGATGCTCAGGGCAAAAGGCTTTGAAAATTTGGACTTAGTAGAAAATCATGCCCAGGGATTGGGTATGCTGATGCTAGGGAGAGTTGACTTGTTTGCTTCTGCCGATATTGAAGGACCCATATTGGCCAAAAAAGCGAAAATTGCATCAGATGACATAAAAATCGTCTGGACGTTCCAAAGTATTCAAAGCTATATCCTGATATCGAAAACCACTTCAAAGCAGATCGTGACACGTTGGCAAGAAACGTTTGAACAGGCTAAGAGAAGCGGAACGATTGTACAAATTGCCAAGAAGTGGGCGAGAATCCTTGACATGCCTTTGACCGGGGAGCGTGGAGTTATTGAGGTCGAAGATTAAAGAAATTTGATCAAAAACCATAATGGAGGAACAATGTCTTTGCATCCGAAGGTTCACCTGAAAGATTCTATCGCAGCTAGGCTCTTAAAGGTGGTTTTTACTATCTATTTAGTGATTGCCATCAATGTAACTTTAATTCACATGGTTATTGAGTATTACAATACAAAGAATACGATTCAACAGGAACTCAGGATCTTTCAGGAAACTTTTGAAGCGAGTCTTGCCCGCGCTCTCTGGAGTCTGAATGCAAGCCAGATACATTCCACTCTGCAAGGCATTGTGCAAGTTCCTATTATTGTCGGAGTAAAAATAGTCGATAAAAAAGAAGAGGTGCTCGATGCACTAGGTATTGCACTTAATCAAAAAGGAGAGAGAGGGGCGTACAATCAGGAAAGCGACTGGATTCTTATCAAAGAACCCCCTTTTTTTTCAGAATTATTTGAGCACACATTCCCGATCATTTATACAGATAAGTATGGAGAAGAGTACCTGTTAGGAAAAGTGTCAATATATTCAGACACCATGTTTGTACTGCAAAGAATACAACTGGGCTTTCTCTTGATTATTTTCAATGCCATCATCAAAACGATTGCCCTGTGGGTCATTTTTCTGTGTGCAGGGCGTGTTTTATTAAGCCGTCCGCTTTCAATCCTGATCTCCGGGGCGGAACAACTGAGCTTCAAAAATCTTGAACATCTTAAAATCGATGTACAAACCAAAGGCCGCAATGAACTCAAATTACTGGAAGAAGCCTTCAACACAATGATCCAAAACCTACATCTGACATCACAAGAATTACAACGGCTTAATGCAGAACTCGAAGAAACCGTTAAAGAGCGAACAAAAAAACTGGAATCGATTTCACAGCAATTGGTAGTGGAAAAAGAGGCCGCTGAAACATCACAACATGCGGCGGAAGTGGCCAACCGATCTAAGTCTATTTTTTTGTCAAATATGAGTCACGAAATTCGTACTCCCTTGAATGCCATTCTCGGCTTTTCTCAAATTATGTCATCTGATCATAATCTGAACTCCCAGCAAAAGAAAAATCTGGTGATTATCAATAACAGCGGTGAACATTTGCTCCGCATTATTAATGATATTCTGGACATGTCCAAGATTGAAGCAGGACAAATCAACCTGAATCCAACCAATTTTAACTTTTGTCAATTCCTGGACGGAATCAAAGACATATTCCGTATACGTGCTTTGGAAAAAGGCTTGAATCTCGAATTTGAAAGAGCGACTGCCCTACCAGAATACATACACACCGATGAAGTGAAATTGCGCCAGGTTTTAGTTAATTTGATCAGTAATGCAATGAAATTTACCACAAAAGGTGGTGTGATTGTGCGGGTGATGCTGAAAGAACAGAACAGGCACGGGGATAATCTGCTACGCTCTCCGATTCCCATTCGTTTTGAAATTGAAGATACCGGACCCGGCATGACATCAAAAGAAATAGAGTATATTTTTGATCCCTTTGTGCAGGCACAAACAGGGTTGACAACTCAGGGAGGAACAGGTTTGGGACTGTCCATTAGCCGTAAATTCGTTCAGTTGCTGGGAGGTGATATAGGCATTGAAAGCCGTGTTGGCAAAGGCTCTCTTTTCAAATTTGAGATCCAGGTCCAGGCAGTTTCCTCCTCGGCAATAAAATCCAAACAATCTGTTCCCCGTATAGTTGGTCTTAAACCAGAACAAATGGGAAATCAGCCATGCCTCTATCGCATTTTAGTTGTCGATGATGTGGAAGACAATCGTCAATTGTTGGCCAACATATTATCTCCAATAGGTTTTGAAGTTCACCAAGCTTGTGATGGACTAGAAGCTTTTCAAATCTGGGAACAGCATCAAACCGAAGGCTCTCCTTTCCATTTGATTTGGATGGATATGCGCATGCCAAAGATGGATGGTTACGAGACTACCCGACAAATTAAAGCTTCTCTCTTGGGAAGTGACACTGTAATCATCGGCATCTCTGCTTCTGTATTTGAAGATAAACGGAAAGCAGCTCTTGAGGCAGGGTGTGATGATTATCTCCGCAAACCTTTCAAAATATCCCAAATTTTTGAACTGATGGCTCAGCATCTGGGTGTGCAATACCTTTACGAATATCCTGCTCAGGGCCAACTTCCATCGAATCAAGAATCAGAAACGACGATTATCAATCTAAATAACATAATGGTGCTTCCTGTAAAATGGAAAACTCAGATGAAAAAAGCCATCGAATGTTTGGATCATGATCAAACACTTGCCCTCGCTGAAGAGATTCGTGAGCTGGACAATTCATTGGCTGATGAACTCATAAGGCGGTTTGAAAACTTTGATTATGATCACGTTCTAAGGTTATTGTAACTACTCTCCAACAGATGCCTTTCACATAAGAAATCAATAAAAAGACGTCATTCGATGCAGTAATTCATTACCAGACTCTCTGTAAAATTACGCAACTGGCGGACATTTCCCGGCCAAGGATATCTCATTAGCTGCTGAACATAATTCTTTGGAAGCATGACAGGTACAATTCCTTGTGAATCAGCAAAAAACTGGATAAAAAAACGAAGTAACTTAGGAATCACCTGAAGTGATTCCTCCCCTTACTAAATACCGCTAATCAGAAATAAGTGTTCAAATTCTTGTTGTGACAGTCTTACTCTTACTCCTAATCTTACTCTTAATCTCTAGAAATTGAGGGATTAAGATCAAGAACAAG
>JANQHV010000602.1 GCA_028282505.1 SAR324 cluster bacterium
TCAGCATGGACAGTCCTTCACAGGTAAGATGAAAGGCGAGGATCTCATCAACATCAGCCGAATCTCTACAGCAAAGCTCTCTCCCTTAGTCCAACAAACTCAATTTACGGTAGCTTGTGATGTGAATAATCCCTGGTTGGGACCTCGGGGAGCGGCTTTTGTGTTTGGGCCACAAAAAGGAGCGACTCCAGAAATGGTCAAAGAATTGGATGCAGGACTACAGAATTTAGCAACTGTGATCAAACGAGATTTAGGAATCGATGTTGCTGATTATCCAGGAGGCGGTGCTGCTGGAGGCCTGGGAGGCATGTTGTATGCGCTGCTACATGCAGAAATGAGAAGTGGGATTGAGATTTTGCTGGAACAGATTGGATTTGCCAATTATGCCAAAAATGCGGATTTGATCATCACGGGAGAAGGCCGAGTGGATTCCCAGACTGCTGGAGGAAAAACAATTTCTGGTGTCGTACAGGTTGCTCAACAATACAATGTACCGGTGCTGGTCATTGGAGGTTCTATTGTTGAACAAGATTTATCAATACTCTATGAGAAGGGAATTGATGCCACCTTGTCTTTGATCAGTGCTCCAATGGATTTGCAGGAGGCGATCCAAAATGGAGCCTCCTTGATGACCCAGACAGGAGAACGCGTGGCACGGCTGATCCGGTGTTTTCAACGTTTTTAGTAATCCTCTCACATGTTTTCCTCATAGACTTTCCAGGTTGAGGAAACAAGCATATTCAAGTCGCTGAATTGCGGTTGCCACTTCAGAAGTTGATTTGCTTTCTCTGATGTTGAATACAATTCTGCAGGATCTCCGGGTCTACGATCGACGATGGTGTATGGGATTTTCCGATTTGATACCGTTCGTGCTGCTTCAATCACTTCCAGAACGGAATATCCCTTACCAGTCCCTAGATTCACCGTCAAGGACTGTCCTTGTTCTTGTACACATTCAAAGGCTTTCAAATGGGCATGGGCTAAGTCTGTGACATGAATATAATCCCTGATGCCGGTTCCATCTGGTGTTGGATAGTCATTTCCATACACATCCACACGCTGTCTTTCCCCTGTAGCAACTTCCATAACAATAGGAATCAGGTTTGCTGGATTTTGTTCCAGCCCCTTTACCCGGCCTTGGGGGTCATACCCAGCTGCGTTGAAGTATCGAAGACTGGCGTAACGAATCTCTTTCAACTGATCAAACCATTCCAGGAAATGTTCTATCTCCAGTTTGGTAAATCCATAAAAATTTAACGGATTCAAAGGATGCTTTTCATCTAAAGGAAGATATTGAGGCATTCCGTATACAGCAGCTGATGAAGAAAAGATAATGATCCGTGTTTTCGAGTTGGACAAGGCTTCCAATAGATTCATGGTTCCATTGATATTCTGAATGCTGTATTTTTCTGGAACGATCATGGATTCACCCGCGGCTTTTAAAGCGGCCAGGTGCACAACCCCATCATATGGTTCTTTCAACACATTTTGCAGAGCCATTCTGTCTTGCAAATCAGCATGAATGAAACGGGCCTCTTTAAAAAGATTGATCTGACGTCCTGCACTCAGATTGTCCAGCACCGTTACCGCATAACCTGCTTCGAGAAAGGAGAGAGCGACATGGCTACCGATATAACCGGCACCTCCGATGATTAATATAGATTTCATGGCTTTTTATTAGTGAATTGGTTTTCATTACTACTTTGTCTATTTTCTGCAAATCATACATGATTAAATTGAGTTCCCATCTTTAAGAATGGGTAATATTTGTTCTGCTATTGGTTTTTGATACCTGATGATTTCAATAAGTGAAGAGAATGCTGTCTGGTAAATTTTGGGTAATGACAAATCAATAGTTGTGAGTGAGATTGGCAAAACACTAATAGCAGGAATATTGTCGTAGCCGATGATTGCAACATCCCGAGGAATCTTAATACCTATTGCCAATAATTTCTGAATGATACCAATCGCCGTTAGATCATTGACCACACCAATGGCATCAATCTTTTTTCTACGGATGTCTTCTACTATTTTTTCAGTAACTTGATAACCACCTTCTAAGGAAGGGTCTGTTTGCAATACCGGAATAGAGGAATCTGGATAACCGGATAAAAAACCTTTCAGCCTTTCTTTATGGGAGATGGTTTCTTCAAGGGTACCCGTCACATACACCGGAGAAGAATACCCCTTTTTTCGTAAAGCTGTAGATTGGAGAAAACCACCGTGAAAATTATCCGTGCTGATTCGGTTCACGCCTTTGAAAGTCTCTGTATGATGACAACAGACATAGGGTATTTCAACTTTTTTGAAAATATCCATAGAGTGTTCTTCTTCAAAATTAAACCCAATGATCCCGTCACAGTCTTTCCCCTGGGAAAACTCTAAAATTTCCTGATTTGAGGAAACAGAATGCAATCTTAAGTGATAGAGGGATTTATCAGCTTCACGAGATACTGCTCGGATAATTTCGGCATAAAACGCATTGTAATACCTGATTTCGACCCACTTGTAGGTTCTTGAATCACTTCTATTTTCCAGGAACATGATCACACCAGTTCCCTTTCTCCTAAGTGCGCTGGCATACTTATTAGGGGTGTATCCCAGTTTTTTTGCAGCTTTCTTCACTTTTGCTACTTTTTTCGGAGAAACTGAATCGGGATTGTTATAAACCCTGGAGACAGTGGCTTCACTGACACCAGCTTCTAAGGCAACTTGTTTTCTGTTCGTTTTGTCGGACATGCTTTTCCAAGATGATGAATAGGTTTATGACAGGGATATCAATTCTGTCCCATTGGTAGCTGGTGTAAGATATATTTGTGCTTTCAGGCCTGATTTTTCTTGATATCTTTGAATAACCTGCTCCCTAAATACTTCAGATGCGTCTTTTTCCACAAGAGCTACTGCACAACCCCCAAATCCTGCTCCCGTCATGCGAGCGCCATAACACCCCTGGCTTTCCAGAGCTGCTTCTACAATTTGATCTAGAGCCGGGCTGGAAACTTCAAACAAATCTCTCAGACTCTCGTGACTTTCCAATAATAGCCGACCAGTCGCTTTTAAGTCATTTTTTTTCAGAAAGTCAACTGCTGATAAAACCCGATTGTTTTCAGAGACAACATGCAACGCCCTTTTACCCACGGTTTTGTCCATCATGCTAATATTTGTCTCCAGTTGCTCCAGGCTTAAATCCCTCAATGTCGGAATTTTAAAAAACTGAGATGCACTTTCACACTGTTGCCTTCTGGCATTATAGTCGGATGCAACCAGCTTTCTTCGTGTAGAGGTATCCAAAATGGCAACCAGGCTGTTGTGTGATAGGGGAACTGCTTCAAATTCTATTGTGCGACAGTCTATAAACAAAGCATGATTGCTGATTCCACCTGCCGAGGCCAGTTGATCCATGATACCACAGTTCATTCCGACCCATTCATTTTCTGCCCTCTGACCGAGTAGAGCCATCTCTTCTGGTTCAATGGAGAATTGAGAAACTGCAGCGAATGCTTTTATGATAGCCATTTCCAAAGCTGCTGAAGAAGACAGACCTGCTCCAATCGGTAGATTTGATAAAATACAGCCCTTCCATCCTGAAAGAGAAAAGTTTTTTTCCTGCAGGCTGAAGGCAACCCCTTTCACATATTCCAGCCAACCTGATTTCGTATTATGAAAGGTTTCCAGATTGAACGTTCCTGATTCATTCAAATCACCTGCAAACAAGGTGATATTCATGTCGGACGATGGAGAAAGTGCAAGCCAAACCGCATAATCGACGGCAAGCGGGAACACAAAACCATCATTGTAATCGGTATGATCGCCAATCAGGTTTACACGCCCTGGACTTCTTATGACAAATTGTGGTTTTTCCTCGAATGTTTTTTCAAATATTTGGATTATTGATTCTTTCATCTGCTCACTTCTCATGATTTATCTGAAATAGAAACGATTCAACGTACTGTAGCAGTGAACGTTCCTTATTTTTATAGTGTGTTCCAGAAAAGTTTTCTTTGGATTTCCCCCTTTTTTTCAAAGGGGGACTGGGCGATCCGCATGCGGGGATTTAAAAAAAATTTTTTTGAACACTATAGTTTACCTTGAAATAAAATTTAGTAACATCAACCCTCAGTTGTCAGTAAAACCCGATTTCAATCGCCAGATGCTAAGATCAGCAGGCCCCACCAGTCGTTTGCCAATGACCAAAGATTGATTTTCGATTAAGAAATCTGGGATTTCAACAGGCTGATCATTAAAATTTAAAAATACCCCCAACTGTCCTCGTGTGTGATACATACAATTTTCTGGGATTTCTTGAAGTTTAGGAAATGATGTTTGCAAACTTTCAATCATAATGCTTTCTACTCCATCTTGCGCATCAAAGCCAATGAGGGTAACAATCCCTTTTCCCAGTGAGGTTCGGAATGCTGCACAACTCCCAGCATAAAACTGGTCTTTATGAGAGGCTAGTATGGTACTTTGAGTACTGGGTTGCCATTGTTCTGCCCAGCTATACCATGATATAATTTCCTGGGTGGACATCCGTTGTATTTTTCCCCAATGGCCTTTGGGCATAACATCATAGCCTAAGCATTTAGCACCAACCAGATCAGCAATTCGTTGTCCATACTCAGTTTTTGGAAAATGCCCGTTGAGGTTTCGTGTCGCTACTCTGGGGGAAACGACAAGATGTCCTCCCTGAGTCACGTAATTCTTCCAGTGTCCGATTGTTGTATCATCGATCAAATCGCTACAGGCAACCACCACGACTTCATACGATGTGGGATGGATATCTCGGTTCGAGCAAATGACATCGACCTGAAATCCCAGACGCTTCAAAGCTCCATAAAATCGACGCCAACATTGGTGGACATCAAATGATTCTGATTGTGGATGCAGACTGATGGCGGTCAAACTCGACCAGTCATAGAGAATAGCTGCTTTGGGCATTTGGGGAAATTCAAGAGGTTCCCAGAGTCCTTGCAATTGCTTGAGTTCACTGGCAACTTGTTTAAATTCTCTTCCCCCTTGAGAAAGCGTTTCTCCATCCAAGGCAAGTAAGCCTTCATGGTACTGCTCGGCACCGCTTGACGGTTGACGGAAACGATAAGTGTCCAGCAACTCAGCTCCATGAACAATAGCGGCCCACAACCATAAGCGTACAGCCCCAGGATATACTCGACAATTATAAGGCCCCCAGTTCACTTGTCCAGGTTGTTGCTCCATCACCCCCCAGTGTCCATTATGACAGCGGGAATAGTCCTGATGAAAAGCCAAATCAATCATGTCCCCTATACGATGAAGCTGTCTACCTGCCTTTCCTTTGTATACTCCAGCGACAGGATAATTGGTCAAAGTAAACAAATCCAATCCCGATTTGACATGCCTTGGATAGACATAAGGATCGTTTGTCATGAAATTATGGGTAATCCAGGCTTTTGGATGGATATACTTCCGCAGTAACCGGGCTTGCCTTTCTAAAAACAAAGTATGGGAAAATGAAAAGAAACGCAAAAAATCGAGTTGTGCGTGCTCATTTGGGAAATAAACTAATGTTTCCCGATTCGGTAATCGAATTTGTTCAAATTGTTGATAATTCTGGGACCAAAAATCTCCAGCCCAAGCCTTGTTGAGTTGTTCAATATCGCTATCGTATTTGCTTCTTAAATACTCCTGAAACTTGTTTTGACAATGCTGGCAATAACACGGAGCATCGGTATAATGTCCCAATTCATTATCGATTTGCCAACCTATCACACGTTCCTTTGTTCCATAGCGTTTGGCCAAAATTTGAGTGATACGCTCAGCATACATGTTAAATGTCGGAGAATTGACACAACGATGTCCACGCGAACCATGCTGAACGACTCGGCCATTGGCCTTGACCATCAATACATCCGGGTGGTTTTCAGTCAACCAAATGGGCAAAGCGGCTGTGGGAGTGCATAGGATTACATCCATTTCATTTTGTATCACCAGTTCGACGGCACAATCTAACCAATCGAAATCAAATTCATGATCACGAGGTTCCATATGTATCCAGGCAAACTCTGCCATATGGACATGATGCATTCCCATGGATTTCATCTTTCGAATGTCCTTCTCCCAATCCTCTCTGGGCCATTGTTCGGGATAATAATATACGCCAATCATATTAGTTTATGGAAATATGAATCCAGAGTTGAAATATTGTGTCATTCCGGGCTTGACCCGGAATCCATCAGTTTATAAGGGATTTCTGGATACCGGATCGAGTCCGGTATGACAAATCACTTTTTATAAAATGCTGATTTTACGATAAGAATTTTAACTTCGGATTCGCATTATGGAACATCAAGTTGAATCAATATGCTGGTTTCTGGGAACGGCATGGGGAGCAATATGCCAGATTTCAAAAGCATTTCTCCCTGCATCAAAATCCCGTTTTCATAGTCATTTTCAGATTGTAACAAAAGTTTGTGAATACTTGGGTCCACTGGAGGTAGTAATTGTAAACGATATTGGTAATTGGGATTGAGTCCACAGAAACGAACTCGTTGTGAAAAACGATTTAAAGGAACCTCCATTTGAATCAAACAAAACAGAGCTCTTTTTTGATCAAGGGAGACCACACCATACCCCCACCTCGCATCATCCAATTCCAAACGGTAGTTCTGTCCATGATGGAGTAAGTCTCGTTGCTGTTTGTAGAGATCAATGTATTGTTTCAATAGTGTATTTTCTTCTGGAGAAAGAACCCTTAAATCCAGTTCCATACCAAAATGTCCAAACAAGGCCGTATGGGCCCGTAGTTGAAGGCTTAATTTTCGTCCACTGGTATGGCATTCCGCTGGACCAATATGAGCACCCATGATTTCAGGAGGAAAAAACACGCTGTATCCTCGTTGAATCTTTTGACGCAATAAAGCGTCATTGCTGTCACTTGTCCAGACACGTTCCGCATATTTCAAGATACCAAAATCAATCCGGCCTCCTCCAGAAGCACAACTCTCAATTTCGACCATTGGATGACATTCACGGAGACGGTTCAGTAAAGCATAAAGTGCATGGGTTTGTTGATGATAGGCTGGGGTTCCTTCATGTCCTGCCATCGTCAAATCCCGGTTCATATCCCATTTTAAATAGGAAATGGAATATTCGGACAACAATTTATTCAGACTGTTAAAAAGATAATCAGACACTTCGGAACGGCTGAGATCCAATACCAGTTGATTACGTCCCGTGGTCCGAGGCAGGGGGTCAAGATTCAACACCCAGTCTGGGTGTTGACGGTATAACTGGCTATCGGGATTGACCATTTCCGGCTCTACCCAAAGCCCAAACTCCATGCCATGTTCTAAGACACAGTCAATCAGTGGTTTTAATCCATCAGGATACTTGGTTGGGTCCGGCCACCAATCTCCCAAGGCACGATGATCATCATTTCGATTACAAAACCAGCCATCATCCAAAACAAAACGTTCGATTCCCAGGTCAGAAGCTTTCTGAACCAAGCTTTTCAAGGCTTCCCACTCATGATCAAAATACAAAGCTTCCCAGGTATTGAATTGGACTGGCCGGGGAGTTCTCATTGCTCGTTGAGGTAAAATATGTTTGCGGGCAAAGGTATGGAATTTGTGAGAAAGCTCATTCAGGCCATCTTGGGCGTAGCAACTATAAGTCCAGGGAGACGTATAGGACTCATCAGGCGAAAGTACCTGTTCTCCCGGCATCAACAACTCACCTAATTGGATTTGTCGATCTCCCTCAGCACTGCATTCTACCAGTATGCGGTGATTTCCACTCCAGCCTAAATGGAATCCATATATTTCTCCTGAGGTTTCACAAAATTGAGGTGAACCAATGATCATACCAGGAAAAGAGTTATGCGACGTACGTCCTCTCCGGTTTTCTCGTGACAAAGTTCCAATCGGAAATGGCTGGCGAACCATTTGAAACTCGTTTGTCCAGTTACCATGAAACATTAATAGCTCTTGGCTCCAATGAGGCAATTCAAAAGCTGCTGCCGCACACCAGTTCAGGTGATATGGAGTATTTCCCAGATTTTGCAAAATAGTACGACGCTGAAGAACATCGGTTTCTGCATCTAAAAGAATTTCTAGAGTTAGAGAAAGTTGAGCATGCTCTTCAATGAATTGAAAATTCAGGGAATCGGGCGATTGCTGAAGAGAATTCAGATGAAATGCTGTGGCCCAATGCTGTTGTGCTCGATGACCACTGAGCGCAGGATTACCCCAGAACCCCGTTCCTTGCTCAGGAAAAATAGTGAGTGGCACGAGCTGATTGAGTAAGGCGGCTGCCTGAAATGATTTTGCTTGAAGTTTCAACAAGTCATCTAAATGAGATTCATCGTGCAATCGCTGTCCCCAATACCGGCATACAGGCATACCCAGGGAGCTATCGAGGACATAACTTGTTTTTTGACCTTGCAGCGTGTGTAAAGTATCCATTATCCTTTTGTTGCTCCCATAGTGAGACCAGCAATGAAATGTTTTTGCATGAAGAAAAACATTGCTACTGGTGGAAGTGCGGCAATGATGGCACCAGCAGAAATTAAATGCCATGATGCTGACCATTGTCCTCTCAAAGACTGTATCCCAGCAGTAACGGGTTGCACAGTGTCAGTTTTTACAAGAACCAGAGCCCAAAAATAATCATTCCAGACAAAAGTGAAGGTCAATACCGCTAACGCTGCCAGGGCCGGTCGTACCAAAGGCAAGACTACCACAAAAAAGATACGGAATTCTCCGGCTCCATCTACCCGGGCTGCTTCAATTAAACTGTCAGGCAGTGCTTTTATGAAATTCCGCATAAACAAGGTACAAAACCCCGATTGAAACGCCACGTGGAATAGAATCAACCCCATAAAAGTGTCGTACAAATTGAGTTCTAAACTCAGGTTACGGACTGGGATCATCAAAATTTGAAAAGGAATAAAATTTCCTGCGATGAATAGCGCAAACAATGGGGTAGCGGCTTTGAATTGATACTTGGCCAACGCAAAGGCAGCGAGGCAGGAAAGAGCCAAAGCACCAACAACCGTGGGTACTGTGATCAAGATACTGTTGAAAAGAAATCGTCCCATCGGAGTGGTTGTGAAGACTGCCGTATAGTTTTCGATCATCATCCACTCGGTTGGAAGTCCCCAATAGTTGCCCCGGCTCATATCAGCCATGGAGCGAAACGAGGTCAACAGCATTGCAGCAAGCGGTAGCAACCATACCAGTAAAGCAGAAACAATCAGAAAGGGATACGCTTTTTGGACTGCTTGAGATTTATCTTGAATGGGTGTTGGAAACATAAATCACCTCCTCTCCTCTCTAATCATTTTGGTCAGGAAATACGTAATATAGACAGACATGATCAAAAACAACACCACTGCGATGGCGGCACCATAACCCATACGGTAATTGGTCAGGGCTTGATCGTACATAAAAAAGGCAAGCACACTGGATGAATCGTAAGGACCTCCCTGGGTCATAATCGCAATTAAATCAAAACTCCGCAGAGACCCAATCACTGTGACTACAATCGCAATAAAAGTTGCGGGTTTGAGTTGGGGAATGACAACATGCTGTAACATTTGCCAAAACGAACATCCATCCAACATGCCAGCTTCTATCTGAGATTTGTCGATGCTATTCAGCCCAGTGAGATAAAGAATCATACAATATGCAATTTGTGGCCATAGCCCTGCCACAATAATGGCAAAAGTGACTCCTGATTCGCTAGAGAGAGGCGCTATTGCACTGAACCCCAAACCTTGCAGAAATATGTTCAACAGACCAAAATTGGGATCATAAAACCAAGAGAAAATCAACCCCACGACCACTTGCGAAATAACAAATGGGAAAAAAAACAAGGCTTTGATCAGACGGATTCCAAAAATAGTTTGATTTAAAAGTAGCGCAATGGCTAA
>JANQHV010000644.1 GCA_028282505.1 SAR324 cluster bacterium
TCGTTAAATAGGCTCGCTATTCGCCTCAAATTTTCTCAAAAATCCGCTCAACGAGATCGATTTTTCGCCACAAACCATCTTTTCCAAACAGGTTCTAAACAAAACTTAGTATAAAGTACCAGAGGAATGACCAGGATGTCTATTAAAATTCAAGGATAATTTTCTCTGTTAGGCAGAATCTGCACTGAGTTTGTTTACTCGGAAAGCAGAAGTCGAAATCCACACCCCCATTAAAACGAGGATGGCACCGAAGGTTTGTAACAATGTAAAATGCTCATCCAAAATCATCCATCCCATAATTGCTGTAAATACTGGAATAAGATTCACATAAGCCGATGCCTGACTGGCTGGAATCGTACGTAAAGCATGATTGTACAATCCATATGCGCCAAAGCTCACCACACTTCCCAGATAAAGCAATGCCAATGACGGAACCATGGGAAACGCAATAGGATAATTAGTCGAAGGGAGGAACAAGACAGGTGCGAAAAAAAATGCTCCAACCATCATTTGGAAGGCTGTTAAAAATAATGCCGAATATCGTGATCCCAAATGCCGTGCTAAAATGGTATAACCAGCAGCACAAACCATGGCCAGGAACTCTAAAAAATTACCTAAAACAGGATGTGGGGCATTGGTAGTGCTGACATTGTCAAAGCTCAGGATAACGATTCCTGTGCATGCTGTGAAAAAACCAAATAATGTCGTTGGAGTGATTTTTTCCTTTAACAATATTCCTGCTGCAATAGCAACCAGCAATGGTAATAACGCAGTAATCATTCCAGCCTGGGAGGCTGTTGTATACACCAAAGCGTAAGCTTCAAATATAAAATAGAAGCATGGCTCAAAGAGAGACATCAACAGCAAATACTTCCAATCCCCCTGACGATATTGCGTCTGCCTCAATTTTTTGTAAAATAACAAAAATATAAAAGAGGCAATGATCATTCTTCCCAATACAATAAGCAAAGGATCGTAGGCTTGCAGGGCCAGCTTCATGGCGATGAAAGAGCTTCCCCAAATAAACATTGCCAGCAGTAATTCCAAGGTGGGGAGCAGATGAGGAGCAATTTTAATCAATGGATTCTTTTTGAAAAGAGAAAGGAGTGAACAATACTTGCCAGTAGAGGCAAAAGCCAGGATAAAGCTTTAAATATAACCTATTCAACGAAGAATGGCTATAATATGTTGATTGTTGACCAAGGTTATGTGTATTATTTTTTCATTTGCCATTGATAGGCATGATTTGTAATTTTCAATTACTATTCTCAAATACGGAGGGTTATGAAATTGTTTAAGCAAAATCTATGGATTATATTGTTTTCTCTTTTGTTATCAGTGCTTGTCGGATGTGGTGGGAGCAGTGGCAATGACGATGATGACGATGATGATACACCAACAGAAACGCCAACAACCAGTGACACATTTACCATCAAAGACAGTCGTGTCACATTTGGTGAAGAGGCCATAGTATTTGACGACGACGGTAAGGCTACTGATCAGGCAAACATCGTGGGCTCAAATGCTATCATTAAAATGGTTTTTGATGAAACTGGGGCAGAAGGTTCTTTTGATGCTGACGTTTCCGTCAAATTAGAGCGAATTACTTCTGGGGGCACTTTTTCGGAGATAACCATAAAGATGTCAGATGTTAATTTCACCGGAAGCGACGTGAGTCTTTCTTTACCAACCGAAGGTCAATTGGAGGTTGAGGTCACTTCTGTTGAAAGTGGAACAAGCACGACAGCTTCCTCATCTAAATTTGATGCTTTTTCCGCTTCCGAGAATGAAATTTCCTTGAATTTAACCACGTTATCTGAACAAGCTAGTAGCGTTTTACAGGGAACTTCTTTACCGGAAGTAGGAGAGTACGATTACACCATGACCTTTGGCAGCGAAGTGACAATCGTTCCCAATAACATATTGACAGGAAAACTCATCGTTGAGTAAGCCATTTTAATGCTTGCAGGCGGAACGGCTGCAAGCAAACATCTTTCAAATTCCACGGAATCCAATATCGGGGGAAAACGACATCTTGAGGTGGTGGGTCATGCGCATTGCAGGTTCACGTCCTCGATAATAGCGGGGAATCACTTTGATTTCCCGATAACCAAGAGTACGATAGAAGGCACGTGCGTTACGATTATTAATTCGTACTTCCAAATCAATGATAGGCACCCCGATTACTTCTGCTGATCTCTCCAGGAACAAAACCAGATGCCTGCCAATCCCACAACGTTGATACAATGGAGAAACAGCCAAAAGATCCAGATGGGCTTCTGTTTGGGAAAAATGCATAATGGCAAATCCAACCACTTGCTTTTGGGCACGGACTACCAAAACCAGAGATTGTGAAGATCGAATATGCTTGGAAACCCTGGCAGGGGTCCATGTCCAACCCAAACCAGCTTCGATTAGATCTCGAGATAAGATAGCAATTGCTTTTGCATCTTTTAAGGTTGCCAGTTCCAGTTTGATGCCTTCCGATATCGTAAAATCATCCAAGTACATATGCAACCCCCACTAACCCATAGATTCAAAATCATTATGAAATTTTAACCCGTTCAAGGTCTACTGTTGTCATCACAAAAACAATTGTATTATCAAAGATTGGGTGAGTCAAGAAAGAGTTGTTTTTGATCGTTTAGATAGCTTGATCAATTTAACTCATTCTTCAAAGTGTGATACATCTCATAAGCTTTTTCGGCCGTTTCATTTTCATGAACCACTGCCCTGACTGCTTGGATCATCGCAATTGGGGCATCGGATTGAAAAATATTTCTTCCCATGTCAACGCCGGAAGCACCTTGGTCGATAGCTTTACGCGCCATGTGGAGTGCCTCCAGCTCAGGAATCTTTTTCCCTCCCGCAATGACAATAGGTACAGGACAACTTGCCGTCACTTGCTCAAAATCTTCTTCAATAAAATAAGTTTTTACAAAATGTGCTCCCAATTCTGCAGCAATTCGACAAGCCAGACTAAAATATTTAGCTGTGCGATCCATATCAGATCCTACACCCGTGACACCCAATACTGGGATTCCATATTTGTAACCTGTATCAATCAGTTTGATTAAGTTTTTGATGGATTGGTGCTCATATTCACTGCCAATGTAAATTTGTGTGGCCATCGCAGATGCATTGATACGAACGGCATCATCAATTTCAACGGCTATGGCTTCATTACTCAATTCTTTCAAAATACTTTGACCACCACTGCATCGTAAACAAACCGCTTTATCATTTGCAGGGGTAATACTGCTTCTCAAGGCTCCTCTCGTCGCCATTAATACATCGGCATAAGGTACCAGTGAGGAGATTGTCAAATCCAGGCGTTCTAAACCCGTGGTTGGTCCTTGAAAATACCCATGATCGAACGCCAGCATAACGGTGTTTCCGGATTTCGGATTGAAAATCTGTGACAAACGATGCTGCATTCCCCAATCCAGAGAATGAGAACCTTTAAGAAAAAACTTTTCTGACTGGACCGGAATTCCAATTCCAAAATCTTTTCCTTCTTTTAATCCATCTAAATCAGCCATATGATGCTCCTGTATTGAAAACCTCTTTTACTTTCTTTCGGAAACAGTATTGCAGAGGGTAAAATGATTGTCTGTGGCAAATATTGCCAAGCGTTGTAAAATAAATACAATAATGCCATATCATCCATCAAATAATAGCAAAATAGCAAGTCTATAGAGATGAATCTGAAAGATGAACCTGCAAGATTTTTTGGATTTGTGTTAATTCTTCTGTTGTTAGAGATATTTGTCCTGCTTTGGCATTTTCAGTCGCTTGTGTTGGGGTACGGGCACCACACAATGCAACAGTAATTCCTGGTTGGGCAACTGTCCAGGCAATCACTAATTGTGCAATGCTGATTGAATATTTTTCTGCAATCGGACGAAATTCATCCAACATTGCCGCTATTTTTCTACGATTTTGTTCATTGAAGCGAGGATGATTTTTCCGTTGATCATCTCCTGTAAATTGGCGATCCAGGCTAATTTTTCCAGACAGCAAGCCTAGCGCCAATGGGGAATAACTCAACATCGAGATATGATTGTTCTGACAGTAAGGCAACAATTCCGTTTCAATACCTCGATCCAACATACTGAATTTTTCCTGAGCACTAACTACCGTGCCTGCCTGAAGGTATTTCTCCAACTCTCCTACGGTGACGTTAGACACGCCAATCGCACGGATTTTTCCCTCTTTTTTTAACTCAAGGAGTGTTTCCATTGTCTCTGAAATTTTTGTTGTCCCATCCTGCCAGTGGGTTTGGTAAAGATCAATGTAATCAATTTTTAATCGTTTGAGGCTTTGTTCCACTTCATATCGAATACTATCTTTTCCCAGGTAACGGTGTACTTGATGTCCCGCAGATGTGAAAAAATGATTACCTTTTTCCAAATGCCAGACCAGTCCACATTTGGTTGCCAGAATAACTTGATCTCGACGACTGGCAATTGCTTTTCCCACTATTTCTTCGGCCAGGCCAAATCCATAAACGGGTGCTGTATCAATCAGGTTGACGCCATAATCAAGAGACGTCTGTATCGCAGAAATGGCTTCCTCTTCACTGGAAAGACCACCCCACATCCATCCTCCAATTGCCCATGTACCCAAGCCTATCACAGATGTACTAATATTGGTTTGTCCTAGTTGCCTTTGTTGCATTTTCCAACCTCCTGCTATAAAGAATGAATCAAAGTTATTGTTGCTCACTGGTTATTTGGAACTGGCACAGGTATTGTATTTCTTTATCAAGTAACAATTCTTCCAAATAAACAATCTACCGCTTATTTTAGATTTTATCCATCACCCACAACAGCAATTCACCATGCACTTTCCTCTTTTATTGATAATTCATTTTCTGTTTGCTTGCTTTATTGTTTGGGGAAACACATATGCCAAGGAAAAACAGACAAAAACAGACATATCATGCCCTGTCATTGTTTCTCCTCACCCACGCTATGCTCCTTCAGAAATTTACCAAAATTCTCCATTCAAAGCAGGTGAAAAAATAGTTTATTCTGTGCGATATACTGGCCTGTTGGCAGGACATACCTATATGGAAGTCAAACCTCCTATCGAATATAAAGGAAGATGGCATCAACAGTTTCGTACCGAGGTCAAATCGTTAGAATCTTATGAACATATTTATCGTGTGCAAGATGTGATGGAATCGATTTCCGATCCACATGATTTTCGTATTTCCCAATTCATTTTTAAGCAAGACGAAGATAGTTTTTTTTCAGATCATTTTTGGCAACAGAAGCTTCTGATATTTGATCATGAACGTTGCCAAGTCACAGAAAAGATTAGCAGGAAAAACAAGAAAGAAAAGGTGAAAAATTTTGCCCTGGTTCATGGAGCCAAAGATACCCTGGGTATGATCTATTACCTCCGTATGCTTGACTATGAACTCAATATACCTCAACGAACGATGGTTTATTCCTCAGAAAAAAACTGGTGGTTGGAAGCATATCCGATGGCGAGAGAAAAAATAGAAGTTCCAGTAGGTGAATTCAATACGACAAAATTGAAACTGACTACTTATCTTGGAAAAGAATTACAGCAGCAGGGGGATGTCTATATCTGGATTGCTGAAACCCCCAATCGTCCTATTGTGCTGATTCAAGGAGACGTAAAAATTGGCAGTTTACTCTTTGAAATGATTGAGTATGTACCTGGCATGCAAAGAACTCAGGAAGATGCTCCAAACTATGTCAGGCAAATGCGCTGAGAGACAGGAAAATAAACATCATAGATGATCTGGTTCCGAAAAACGGAGTTTTAATATTTCTTCGAATTTTGAATTCATCAAGGTTTCACAATCTTTTTCTGTGACATAAAAGAAATCATTGACCTGGTTGCCTGTAGTAGTAATCAGGGCCTGCTGAAAGTTAACGCCTATTCGGTCAAATACTTCTGTGATTTTATAATAAAGTAGGGGAGCATCCATCGTTGTTATTCTGACAACGCTGTACTTTCGAGTCTGACGTATGAATTTGTTTCCTTCTTGAATGATTTCATACCCCTTCTTATCTGTACCTAAAAATTTTATACGTAATTTTGATTTGAACAAGGCATTCTGAAAATTAACTTTTTTCAATTCAGGTAAGGAACCTTCCAGGATTATTTGTTCCAATCCTTTAGGAAAGATCATTTCATTTGCAGAAACTTCAAAATAATAACAGTAACCCACACTTCCATTCTCAAATATTACCTTATTCATCTTGCCTGATTTGATATTGATATTTTTGATACTCATCCCATAGGCAATTCGGCTGAAAATTTTGGGTTGATCATGGACATAAATCAAAATACCCGTTACTTTTCCACGAGGTGATGTGATGACACTAAAAATAGGACGTTCTTCAAATTTCGTGAATTCTAAAATCTTTTGAGCCAGCAGATCAGGAGATTTGCTGAGAATAAACCGATTGGGATAAGCACTGAAAAACCAGTTGAATGTCTTGTCAATATCTGCCGTCAATTGATCAACTGTACGACTACTCACATATTGATTGATGGTCTGGATGAACTTGGCGGTATATTTTTCGATGTTGTCATAATCCAGATTGCCCATTTTTAAATACTTCCAATACTGTTCCAGATCCCCTTTCACTCCTATCAACTGGTCGTGTTCTTTTGGATTGAGTTCTTCTAGAGGATTAAAGAGAGTAGTGGTCAAATCATTATAAAGGCTGTTACGAATTAGGATATCAATACGTGTGGCCGCTTCCTGTTCTTTTTTCTTCTTGTTTAGATAAATGTTGATCAATTCTATCGGATTACTAATATCCGTAGAGATTCTTATTTCTAAATAGGCTTGATAAGTTTGGTCAAAAAAACGGCGTAAATTTCTTTTTTCTTTAGCAGTCACGTCACTCACTGCGGTATAATCTGAAATATTGATAAGAAACAAAAGAATCATTTGGATCAAATCCCGTTCTGCTACTTCAAAAAAACGAAGCATTGCCTGATCCAAATAAGTTGGTGCTTTGCTCAATTGCACAATCGTCATATGATGGTAAATGAGGGAATTGACGAGATTAAAAATATCTTCATCATCGTAACCAATCCCTTCAAGCGCATTCACCGCAATGGAGGTTCCGGATATCTGATGCCTGGTTTTTGGATCAATTTTACCAATATCATGAAAAAACAAACTCCATTTGAGAGCTAAAATGTGCTTAGGAGTGAGGTATTGGTACAATTCAGTATATTTTTTCTTCAGATATTCTAATTCTTCGTGACTGAAACGCAATGCCTCTAAGGTATGCTCACAGACAGAATACTGGTGATAATTTAAATTTCGCAATAAATAGCGCATCTTATTGCAGGGAGGAAGGAAACGTCCAATGAGTGTGTCAATTTTTTGTGCTGTATTGGCAGGATCATGAATCTCAAACATCGTCCGCAATGCTTTATCAGCATGCGGAGAAAGCATAATGGTTGAAAAACGCTCTCGGATTCCGACAAGATAGGTTTGGATTACGGTAGGCGTGATTGTACGGACCACATCCGCCATACTGTCTTTCAACTCACTGGATAAATTATAATCTGAATTGCCAATATAAATGAACAGGTCCAGTAATATAATAGGGTTATTGAAAATAAGAGGCAGAGGGGTTTGGGGAAGGCCTTCAATTGCACGGATTTCAATGATACTTTGTTGTCCAAGGTTGACAGTGGCTTGAAAGCTGGAAAAAGTGCGCACAATCGTACGATCCAACAAGCGATCCAGCATTAACTGAGACAACTCCTGCACTCCAGAAACCAGTCGAAGACGATATCGATCAAAGTCATCAAAACTCGTAAAGCGATGTTTTTTCAGCAGATATAACTTTTCCAGATTATCTGTAATGACATTGGAAGAGAGATCTTCCAGATAGCATCCCACACTTTTTGCTTCTTCATCAAAATAATATTCTTCTGCAGCTCCTATGAAGTTTCGCAGTTCATAGTAAAATTCCAATGCTTGTGACAATTGTAGGGCTTGGCGAGGGGATAAAATCTGCCTTTCAATGAGAAGCGCGAGTAACTCTGCAGTATGGTAAGTGAATAAACCAAAAGTCGCAGAAGCAATCCAAAGTGGAATTTGTATTGAACGTAATCCCCCATATTCTTCTTTAAGGTCCATTTTATTCAAATCAGGGTGCTCTGCATCTTTGTAGGTCTCCAGCTTATCCAAGACGTATGTTTCGTAGGGTAAGATTTCAAAAAATTGCCTTTTCAACCGTTCCATTAAATTTTCATTGCCGATGATGACACGACTTTCTAATATGGAAGAAATGGTATGGATGGTTTCAGGTTCTGTAAAGCGAAACAAATCTTCGTTGATTTCAAAATATTGATGAGATGTTTCAATACCAGTTTGATTGAGCAAGTGCTCAATACGGATAATCAACTGCTTGAAAAGTTCAAACTCTCCTGCATTAAGAAATTGAGGGTTTAAGCAATACCCGACATCTCGATCAGAAGCAAAACTGAGTTCGCCACGCCCATATCCTCCACGTGCAAAAATAACCAGGCATTTTAAAATATGTTCCTGGTCCATTTCCCAACCGTCTAACAGAGATAATTGTTCGTTTAGCTCTATAATTTTATTGTGGTACTCCTCAATTTCCTCTTTCAGGTTGCCATAAACTCCCTGATAGTATGTGAGCATTTGTTCCGATTCTTTGTCCTGACTGCCTTGATTTAATTCTTCCAGATGCTTTTCTAGAATAACCAATCTTTCTTTTTTTTCTGGTAAAACACGTTCCTTGAAAGACAGTTCTTTTTTCATCTCCATCATCTGGATCGTTCTCAGGAATGGTAAATCTGCTAATACAAAATCAAAGGCCACATGGATGATACTATCAATCAAATGAGTATTCATTGCCAGAATTTCAAAGGAATTTTCTGTCTCTAAATTGGCCTTGATTATTATATCAGTCTCTTCTTTGAAATATGGGAAAGTAATATTGCTAAAAATTTGTTCTCTTGCTACAACATAGGCATGTAGCTCCGTTTCTTCTGGCTCTAGCTGGAGTTTTTGTTGCTCCTTCTGCAAGCGTTCTTTCAAATGAGAAACGTGATGCTCTCGTTGTTCTGTTTGATCAACTAAGCATAATTGTTGGAGAAATGGATAGATTTCAACGGGAGAATATAAATTTTGCACCAGGCCCCTTTAAAACTTGAATAGATGTGATGGACAACAAGTCAATTATCCACAAAAATTACAATAAATTTGGGTAAATACCATAAGAAAAAGACATTGGGTAAAATAAATGGACTGATTTTAGCATATAATGTTTTTAAATGTGTTATTTAATTTAATATTTTTAGCAGATGTTGGAGATTCTGGCTTTTTAAATCAGGTAAGTTTAGGAATGTGCTTGAATGTCACATCGCCTTAGAACTTGTTTGGAAAATCAAAGAGGTTCTACGCCTATATCAATTGACAATTTGTTTCCAGGAGTGATTCGTGACTGCAGAAGATTTTGATTTTGATGAAAATTTAGACATTGGGGATGATTTAGATCTAGATGATCTGGACTTAGGAGACCTGGACGATTCGTCAGAAGGCGATTTCAATTTTGAAGATACCGGTGATGGTGGTGGTGACGAACTGGACCTGGGAGACCTGGACGTCAGTGATGATGGCGGCGGTGATGAACTCGACCTGGGAGACCTGGACGTCAGTGATGATGGCGGCGGTGATGAACTCGACCTGGGAGACCTGGACGTCAGTGATG
>JANQHV010000650.1 GCA_028282505.1 SAR324 cluster bacterium
GCTTTGATGACATCATCCGAATGAACGGAACTACTCACGATCAGGATTTTTGTGTCATAAGCTGCCTTCCTGATATGTTCTAACACCTGCAAACCGGAAATATCGGGCAATCCGATATCAAGTAGTAACACATCGTAAGGCTGCTTGGTAAGCTGAATGAGGGCATCCGTACCGGTCAGGCACAGGTCAACGCTACAAGAAGCGTTGTGCAGAAAATGCTTCGTCTTTCGGGCAAGAAGCGGGTTGTCCTCCACAAGAAGAATGTTCATGGCAAAAAAATTAAAGAATACAACAGAAAGGTATTCTAGGGGTTTTCATTGCCAAAAAAAGATTGATTGCGAATTTTAAGCCAAATTTAAGCGGACTTTCAAGCCCGCCTCCATTACTTTTTGAAACACATCCAGCCCTTTTACAATCCGGCTTTGTTTCGGTTCTCCTGAATCTATTGGGCTTGTTCCAAGATTCAGTTTGCCTGTGGCAATCTTCTCTTGGAAATGAGTTCAAGGGTTCAGAGGTTGCCGAAACAATTTTTACAAAAGATTCGTGAAAGGATTTTTATGAAACTTATCACACCTGAGTTTGAGGCTCTTTTCAAAAAGTATCCACTTCGTTCTCAAGCACAATCTGACGACCCGATCATTGTTGCAAAACTGTTTAACCCATGTGGCAGTGCCACTTGGTATTTAGCAGAATATGACCCACAGATAAAACAAGCTTTCGGGTATGTACAAGGTTTAGTTCCGGGTGAGTGGAATGACGAATGGGGATACATTTCTCTCGAAGAACTTGAGGAAATCAGAATTCCAATCACCATTCACATGGGAAATATAATCTTTGAAAAACCCAATGCGATAACAATCGAAAGAGACCTCTATTTTGATCCGCAGCCATTCAGTCAATGTGTTCCGGGACGGAAGAAAGGAGAGCAATGAAATATCAGCAGCTTTCCCTTTTTGACGATTTGTTGAATGTTGCAGAATCTCCTTCACTGCTCACGAAACGCAAAAATCTTCAGATACTGCAAAACTATTTTGTGGATTTGGGGATTCCCAAAAATCTGTTGTGGGGCAATGATGTGAGACAGATGATTGATCATCTGCTTGTCAATGGATACTATCCCAAACAGGCATGGGCTTTATGGGAACTCTGCAATCGATTTTCGGAAACCCGTTTGTCTGTTGGAGACCAATTTTCATGCAGCAAGGACATCTTTGAGCATTTCAAATCCCGCCTGAAAGATTTGAATCAGGAACAGTTCATAATCGTTTGTCTCAACAATAAGCACTGCTACATGTGTGAGATGATCGTAACCAAAGGCACACTCAATAAGAGTTTGGTGCATCCAAGAGAAGTGTTCGCTTGTGCGATTGAAAACCGGTCAGCAGCGATTGTCTGCGTGCATAACCATCCATCTGGAGACCCCAAAGCTTCAAAAGATGACATTCAAATCACTCACCGGCTCAAAAAAGTCGGAACGGTTGTGGGAATTCCTCTTTTGGATCATGTCATCATCGGAAATGACAGGTATTTCTCACTTGCTGATCAGGGGCTTTTGTCGGATGAATAGGTGGAGTCGGGAAGCACCACGCTCAAAGCTTGCAGGCAGATAAGCGTGATGGCTTCTCTCAAAACTATGATAATTTATAGTTCAATCACCGGAAAGTGAAAAGCGGAAAAATGTGCTTTCTCCTGACAAAATCAGTTCAGGGCGGACACACCGCTTTTTCGGCAACCTGAAACACAAGAAGGCGGGGGACATGTTGTTCTTTGCCTTCTCTTATTTTGGCATTTGGTATTTGAAGAACTGAATCGATGAGATGTGAAATGCAAAAGAGGATTACGGTTTACGGATTACGGAATAGGGTTGCCCCTCGGGTCCGTATTCCGTAATCCGTATTCCATTCTTCATTTTCTCAATTTTTTCTTGTGAAAGCCATATTCCCCATTAACCAAAATTATCATGGACATTCAACTGGAACAATTTAAGACTGACATTTCACTGCCTGATTATGCAGCGACGGTGTTTTCATACCAAATCGACGAAAAGGAAAGTTATGCCAGCCAAATCATTATGCGTGCGTCGGATGGCTCAAACAAAATCAGTATTTCCAAAATGGCAGATGGTCATTGGGTGTATTATTCGTATTATGACACCACTGATCATGGCAGTATTATTGATTTTGTGCAGAATCGGCGGGGTGGGAGGTTGCAATATTCGCTTGGACAGGTTCGCAAGGAACTGTCAACGTGGTCGCCTTCGGTCAAGAGTGTGTTTCGCAGCGTTCAGCCTATCAAAAAAGACCGTTTCAGGGTGGTGCAGGAGTATGATTCCTTCAAAGTCCTTAGCTCGTCTCAGTATCTTGCTAGTCGGGCAGTGGGAAAGGAGATTGTGCAGCATTCAAGGTTTTCAGGAAAAATGAAGCTTGATCAAAGGAACAATGTTATTTTTCCTCATTTTGATCAGCACGGGGTTTGTGGTTTTGAAAGAAAAAACTGGAAATTTCAGGGCTTTGTAAAAGGGGGTGAGAAGTCTTTGTGGATGAGCAACAAGCAAGAGAGTGATGATCGGCTGGTTATTTGTGAGTCAGTGATTGATTGTTTGTCGTATCATGTTTTGTTTGGGGCGGAAGGGAATCGCTACATTGCTACGAGTGGACAATGGAGTCCTTTGTCTTCTGAAATGTTGAGGCATGAAGTCAGCAATTTTCAGGGGAGGTTTGTTGTTTTGGCGTTTGATAATGATGAGCAGGGCAAGAGGTTTGTTTGGGAATGTAAGGTACTATTGGGGGATTTGGGCAAAGGGGTTTTGGTTCATTTCCCGGAAATGAAGGATTGGAATGAGGTGTTGAGGGGGGATGTGAATATATCTAAATGTTTGCCATAAGCTTACTAAGTTTTTGATGTGAATGTTAACTATTATCTGCCATACTACTGGATCAAAAAAGCATTTAAAACGGTCGTGGAGAATATAAAAAGTTTAGTCTGTATTGATATTTCTGGTATTTATAATGTCATCTCCTCTTGTACTTCTTATATTTGCAGTCTCTGAACGAGTATTTAGAGTCTCTAAACGACTAAAGGGCAATTCAGATTGTTTTTTTGGATGATTAGTCATTTTATTTTTTTCTGACACTTTTTCCTTAATGTCTGTATCACTACTTGTCTTTTTGAGAAATGCTTTACATATTTCAATTCGTTCCGTCAATCCCTCTTCTATCATCTTATGCTTTTTAATCTCCTTTTTGTTAATAGCCAAAAATGCAGTAAAGCTTGTTAAGGCTGTAACGCAGTCCCCATTCTCAAATGCTTTCTTTCCCTCAAAGTAAAGCTCCTCATTTTCTGCACCAAGGGAATAAGTGGCAAATACGAAATAAAGAACAAAAATTATACTATTAAAACGGTAATTCATCAGGTAGCTCCTTTTGTGCTTTAGGAAACTCTAATTTTGATAATGTAGAGCTATTGTCATTCTTTTTTGGTTCAAATTGAATAGAGTCGTATGCCATCCCCTTAAAAATAGTAAAAGAAACGATCAAAGCACCAAAAAGAGCAAAAAATGTTCCCGGTGCTGCATTTTTTACTACTAATTTTGTATTTTCAAACTTCGTCTCTAAATTTCCAGCATCTCCCCATATTCCAGCCATGAAAATACGAAACCCCATATACGAAAAAGCAAGACCAATAAGCAAAGATAATGTCTTGTAAAGAGTAACAGACAGTATGATTTGAGTTTGTATCTCCATTACTACACCTTAACTCAAAAAGAAGTTTACAACAAGTAAAAGGAAAGATACTTATGGACTATTCTATAAAATTTTTTCAGGTCATTTTCTTTATTCGGCAATAAACTTTGAGAAGAATACACCTATCTATCAATTTTTATCACATGTAGATGAAAAGTAAAAAAGAGAGTATGTAGCAAATCAATATTTACAAATCATACTGCAAGAATTTTATAGAACCATAAATAAGAACTCTATACTCTCTAAATATAACAAGAAGGCTTATAGTTCCTAAATTTTAAGCCATATTTAAGGGGCTTTTTCTCTGAAAATATTCATAATGAACACTGTCCCCTAACCACATTCATTATGAATCCTCCTTCCCATTGGCAGATCCAACCACAAGAAAAAAGCGGAGACTATATGTTTTCCGGCAGGCTCATTCTCTCCAAGGCAGTCAAACACTGCCTCTCTTCTGCTGAAATCTCCCACATCATCAGAGATTTATTCCTACGGGTGAGAAAATATAATGGTGCTGATTACATTCAGACTTTTAAGGATAAACAGGGTCGAACTATCCTCTGTGTTGATCAACTGAGCCACAGCATGAAAAACACATATACCAAGGAAGAAATGAAAGAGAATGATTTTTGGATGATGATGTTTGCGAATGAGCATTGAAACAAACTTTATAGACAAGTAGTTTCATAAATTAAACGTATGGTATTACACAACAGATTCTTCATAAATTAAACGTATGGTATTACACAACAGATTCAATTCGGGAAAAAAGACTTCCAATTTTTCACAGAAAAAGGGGGGATTATATGAATCACAAAACTTTGTGCAAATGATTCAATTTTTGGAAAATCAACTTGATATGAATCTTATTAGACAAAAACAAAAAGATCCAAAAGAATGGGCACTATTTCTCAAAAGAGGACAAACTTTAAATGCTCTGGTCAAAACATTACAATCGATATAAGCTTATGCAACTATACTTTCCGGTGCTTCTAATATAAGTGGAGCTTTTTCTTTTTGAAATTTGAGGATAGGGTTTAAAATACTTTTTGGAATGAGAAGAAAATTTTCATGAAAATGTTCAAAATCTATCCGACACCCCGCACCAGAACGGATAAAAAGAGTAGCCAACTCCGGCTTTATGCCTATACTAAGCTCTTTTTTCGTGTCTGAAGTTATGTTCAAAACCAGAATTTCTAAAATTTCACGTTTTTGAACATAACTCGATTTTTCCCATAAGACAGGCAAGTTCCTGATCAAATCAAAAAAGTTTCTTTCTTCGGCGATAATATCCCTTGTATCTTCGTTAATTTCCAATTTTTGAGCTTCCAATTCTTTGATTCTGGCTTCAAATATCCGGTCTTTTTTTTCCCAAAAGTCCTTTTGCTTGCCAGTTAATCCGATTCCGGCGTTTGTTTGGTCATAAAATTCGTCTCGTTCTTTGTTCAGTTTGCCAATTCTCAATCTCAAGGTGCTAAGAATATTTGATCTCTGCTGCCTTGTATTTTTTATGTCTTCAATTTTAACGTATAAATATGCCTGATAATCCTCTTCTGAAATCTCAATATTTTGGAACTCTTTGGCTATAAAGGTATCAATTTCACTCCACTTAAATTCTAATCCCTTACCTTTTCCAATATTTTGGTATCGGTACCGAATCTGTGTAGGGTTAACCACGTCAGCGAGTGATTTTCCTTCTTTAAGCTTTGGTTCAAAATCTCTTCTTCTATTTGGCAACGTGAAATTAAATCCATGTCCGTCTTTCAACTTAAACATCCCATCAGGAATAGGCTTGACAGGATCAAGCTCTTTTCCCTTTCTGGATTGCCTGCATCGTATGTCTCTAATGGCACAACCCGTGAGTTGTTCTTGGAGCATATCCCATTCTTCTTCACTCACAACTGGTATGAAATTGTATCCATCCAGTGTACGCAGATCAATTTGTAACATGCCACCGTTTTTGTATACTCTCTGAAAAACACCGTAATAGAACGGGTCTGTCCATAGACCTATTTCACTGATTTTTTTGGCAGTCATTTTGGAGGATTGACCGTCTCTGTTTTTTAACTTTTGATTCCATCCCAACTTATTCATTTCTTCAGCGATTCTGGGATCACTCCATTTATCAAACATTTTTCTCTCAAACGCCTTTCTCAAAATTGGGAAATGAAATTCATCAGGGATAAAATAATCATTATCATCGACTCCATACCCATACTTTCTTACTCCCAAAGCTTTTCCCTCTACATGCTTCTTTTTGGTTCCTCGTGTAGAATCTTCACTGAGTTTTCTTGAATAATGTTCAGCAAACACAAACCAAATTCCCAGCATCATGTGCCCTGCTGCGTTGTCTTCAAAATGGAAGGTATCAAATTTAAGACGAACATATTTGTGATCGACCAATTGAATCAATTCACCACCTTCCTGAACATTTCGAGACAAACGGTCTGGAGAGTATCCCAACAGTCCTTTAATTTTCCGTTTTTCAATGAGTTTTATGATACTGCTCCATTTTTCCCTTCTAAACGGAATTTTTGCACTTTTACGTTCAGTAACTACCCAACATTTCTTATAAAAAGCAATCAATTCATGTGCTTTTTCTAAATTGGCTTGGTTGTCTTCTTTTATTTCTGTGATGGTTTGTTCATCAATGGGACAGTCTTTAGAACGTAATGCCAAGTTGACTTGATTTCTTTCAGCAAATATTTTGCATCTTTCGATCTGTTGAGGGATTGACGCCTTTTGCTTTTCGTCTTCTTCCTCACTTCTTCTGGCATATATTATGTGTGGAGGGTCTTCATTTTCTTGCAGCAGGTCATTTTCATAAGATATGCGGGTTTTTCTTAGTCTTCTGCTCATGTTGTGGGGGTTAGGGAGTAAAAAAAGAAATTTTCAATTTCTTATACGTCATCATATCCATATAAAACCAGATTTATCAAGGGAGTTTTCTGTTTAAATTTCAGGTCAAAAAAACAAAAAACATCCTTTTTTTCCGGATGGAAGGATAATCAAGTTGCCTGAAAAATAAGTTTTTCGTAATATGCATTTGAGATGGAATGCATATTCACATGATTTATTAATTTCAATTAAAATGCTGATTGGTTATGCTCGCGTAAATACTTCATCGAAATCTTTTGATTCTCAAGTTAAAGCTCTCAAAAAAGCTGGATGCCAGCAAATATTTACAGGTGTTGCACTTGGATTAGCCACTAATTGTAAGGCATTAAAAAAAGCTATTGATCTCATTCAACAAGGCGATTCTTTAGTTGTCTGTAATTTTACCAAATTAACTCGAAATGCAAGTTTTTGTCTCAAAATCTTTGATGTACTCCAAGATAAAGGTGCCGGTTTTATGAGTTTAAAAGAAAATATGAATGTGCTGTATCGAAAAAGAGGCTTGATAGATATGAGACAAATTTCTCAATTTATGCAGCAATCTAAACCCCAACCAATTATTTCAACGGAATTATTTTACAAAGCTCAAGAGACTTTATGTCGAAAGGGTCAAAATTCAGAAATCAAAAGAAAATGAACAAATCACAACTGATAGAAAAGCTGGCTGCTGAACTGGAAATTGACGTTAATACCTCAAAACGGTGTACCGATCTGTTCTTTCAAAAAATCAAAGCAGCCTTGAATAATGGTGATAAGGTAGAAATCAGAGGATTCGGGTCTTGGCAGATGAAAGACTATGGAGGATATACCGGAAGAAATCCAAAAACAGGAGAGTCTGTGGATGTTTCAGCAAAGAAGTTGCCTATTTTCAAAACAGGGAAAGATTTGAAGAAAAGAGTTAATAGCTCTTCTTATGCTCAAAAATTCAAGGGGAAATTCAATTGATGAAATATGGGTAAAAAATTTTCACCATTTACCTTTCTGCCACCACTGCCCATTTGCAGGAACAGATAAAAAAACATCCGTTGGATTGCTTGTAGATTGCTCTCTTTTACAATTTCTGGAAATCAAGCGTATTTGAGCAGCATAAAAAATTTGGCAGTAGGAAAGAAAAAACTTTTGGAGGAAGGTTTTCTAGTGCTTTTTTACACAACGTTTACTGGGTATAGTGCTGGGTATGAAATTTTTGGACAGATTTTTGAAGGCTTTAAAATCTGCTGAAATCCTTGTATTTACTATGGTAGCAGGGGGGAGAATTGAACTCCCGACCTCAGGGTTATGAATCCTGCGCTCTCACCAGCTGAGCTACCCTGCCAAATGAAGAAAGTAAGATACCTTACCTGGGGAAGGATTACAAATTTTTTATGAGTGGAGGAAGAATAAATGAGGTAAGAAATGGGGATATCAGTCTATTTTGATTCTTCTTTATGCTCCAGCAGTGCTCGTTTTTTCAATTCGAGTAATTCCATATCCACCTCAGATCCACCCGCTTCCAGCTCAGCAAATTCTTTTTCCAAGCTGTCTTTGCCACTGTCTTGACTGAGTTCGAGGTAAGCTTCTGACTGATCCTGCATGGTTTCCACTTTTTCTTCCATCCGTTCAATGGTCGCTATTGCACTGGTCGTGTCCATTCCCTCCATGGTGGAATACATATTTTTCTGCGCTTCTGCGGTTTTCTGTTTGGCGACTAATAGTCCTTTTTTTCGTTTAACCTCTTCAATTTTATCTTCCAGTTGCTGGTAGCTTTGTCTCAAGTTTTCTGTATTTTTGCTGTGCACGGCCAACTGCTGTTCAAATTCCTGGGCACGTTTGGCATGTTCTTTTTTACGAAGAAGCGCTTCTTTGGCCAGCTCATCCCTTTCATTCTGGACAGCTAAAATGGCTTTCTGCTCCCATTTTTGGACTTCTTCCTGTTCTTTGGCGAGTTCGCGCTCCAAACGCTTTTGATCGGCCAGCACATGGGCAACCTGATTCTTGGTCTCTCGTTTTTGACTCTCCATATCCGAAATCATCTGATTGAGCATTTTTTCCGGATCTTCTGCTTTATCCAGCATATCATTAACATTGGATCGAAAGACATTCACCATGCGTGATAAGATTCCCATAAGGCTCCTCAAAGTATTAAAATAGTTGTTTACGTTTATTGGATGGAAGAATGTTGAGTGCTTCGCGATATTTCGCCACGGTACGGCGTGCTACTCGGATTTGATTTTTATCATATAAAATTTTCGCAATCTGTAAATCGGTATAAGGCGAACGAGGTTCTTCATGCTGAATCAGTTGTTCAATCATGTCTTTAATTCGTTTCGAAGATACTGCTTCTCCGCCTCCCTGTTCAATGCCACTGGTAAAAAAGTATTTCAATTCAAAAATACCCTGTGGTGTATGCACATACTTATTGGTGGTAATACGACTGACCGTAGATTCATGGACATTGATATCTTCAGCAACATCTTTCAACACAAGTGGTTTGAGAAAATTGATACCTTTTTCGAAAAAATCCTGTTGAAATTTGAGGATGCTTTGCGTCACACGGTAAATCGTTTTTTGACGCTGCTCGATACTCTTCATCAACCATTGGCCAGCTTTTATTTTTTCCTGGATATATTCTTTTGTCAAATTGCCATCTTCTTCCATATGTTCAACCAGATTTCTATAGTAACCACTAATACGTAACCTGGGAACACCACCACCATTGAGAGTCACTTTAAATTCCCCAGTATTGGTGCGATAAATAAAAACATCGGGAATGATATAATTGTGGGCAGACGTTGAACCAAAAGCACGCCCAGGTTTGGGTTCCAGAGACATGATCAATTTATATCCGTCGATCACCAGTTCCAGGCTTTCCTTGTGACGACGTGCAATCTTTTTCAAATCTTTAGATTCGAGCAAAGACATGTCATCTTTCACAATCTGGTAGCTCAAATCATTTTTCATTTCCAACAACTCCAGTTGTACCAACAAGCATTCCCGCAAACTCCGTGCCCCTACTCCTGGAGGATCGAACTGTTGAATTCTTTTGAGAACATCATTCACAAAACAGACTTCTTCAAGAGAAATTTCTAAAGGTTTCTCCAACAAATCATCAGGGCTGTTCTCTTCTTCTCCAAACACAGGAGGAAGTGCTGCATTCGATGAAGCTTCTGTCGTTATTTTCGCTGTTTGATACTTGCTATCAATATCAGCAGTATCAAAATCGGCAGTATCAATAGAATGCCCTTTTGTCCATGCTTTAATCTCATGATGCAATTCTGAATTGGATTCCAGTAATTCACGTATACTCACCGTCAGATATCCATCATCCCCAATATTCCCGATGAGGTGGACTCCTATCTCGTGCTCCAGGTCTTCCAGGTCAAACATGTCCAGTTGCCACAACAAATGGTCGGAGAGGGATTTACTTTGCGCTAACGTCGCTTCCAATGACGGATATTCATCATTCCCAGGCCCTCTACGATCACCTTGGGCACCTCCAAACTCGACATACTGTTGCCAATCCACTTCTTCCGTGGACTCTTCTTTTTGAATCTCTTTTGCACTTTCAAAGGGCTCTGGTTCCTCAGACAACTCTGGAGCATCTGCAGAATACACTTCATCTTCTGGAGAAGGATCTGTATCAATATCAATTCCTTCTTCCAGAACAGGATTTTCAATCAACGATTGCTCAATCAGTTCTTCCAACTCCGTTCTTGACAACTGCAACAGTTTAATAGCCTGCTGCAATTGAGGAGTCATGATCAATTGCTGAGAAAGCCGCATTTGCAGCTTCATTTCCATTGCCATAATTAATCTTTCTGCAACTCAGTTTACATTCACTAATTCAATGCCATGTTGCCACAGAATGCGGGATAATGAAAGTCAATTTCATCATTTTCCTAAATCGTAAATGACTCTCCCAAATATACTTTTCGAGCCTGCTCATTCTGTGTTAATTCTTCTGGAGTACCGTGTGCCAGTAACTCCCCTTCATTCATAATATATCCATGGTCGATAATTCCGAAGGTCTCTCGCACATTATGATCGGTGATCAGTACACCAATATTCTTGTCCTTCAAATGTCGAATAATCTCCTGAATATCTAAAACGGCAATCGGATCGACGCCGGCAAATGGTTCATCCAGCAGAATAAATAAGGGATTCATCACCAGAGAACGGGCAATTTCGACACGTCTACTTTCTCCACCTGAAAGAGCATATCCTTTCAGCTGTCGAATATGAGCAATTCCCAGTTCTTTTAACAAAGTTTCTAAACGAGATCGTTTCTCCTCTTTTGCTAAGTGCAAGACTTCCATAACAGCCAGTAAATTTTGCTCTACGGTCAGTTTCCGGAAAATAGATCGCTCTTGTGGGAGGTACCCTAAGCCCACTCGTGCGCGATGATGCATAGAAAGTTCTGTGATATCTTTATCGCCCAAAGCAATCTGCCCTTCATCGGGACGAATGACTCCTGTAATCATATAAAATGAAGTGGTTTTTCCCGCACCATTTGGACCAAGTAATCCGACAACCTCCCCCTGTTTAACCTCGATGGAGATTCCTTTGACAACATGACGACTTTTGTATGCTTTTTTTAACCCTTGTGCAACTAACTTCTTCATCTGATATTGCTATTGCGAAATTAAGAATTCAAGAAATTATCCCTTTAACAATTATTAATGATGAGTTGGGGTAACTTTTTGTTCAATCACAGGCCTGGGAGTTATAATTGATTGACAATTAGCACTTCTTCTTATAGAGTGCTAATAATATATCAACTCCAACTGTTTATATTTTCTTGTATACAATTTCCATTCAGGAGTACTCAAATATGCCAATTTACGAATACGTTTGCAAGAGTTGTGGTCATGAATTAGAGGAAGTACAAAAATTCAATGATCCTCTTTTAGTAGAATGTCCAGCATGCCACCAGGAGGAATTGACTCGTAAGATGTCTGTGAGTTCTTTTCATTTAAAAGGAGGAGGCTGGTATAAAGATGGATACCATGCTTCCAGTCAAAAATCTTCTACAGAGACATCGTCGGAAAACAAATCTTCTGATAAAAAATCATCTTCCAAACCAGCAGAAGCTTCATCATCTTCGAAAAGTAGTGAGTCAAAAACGTCTACTTCTTCCTCTTCTCCCAAAAGTAATGCTGCTTGACATGACGAAGAGACCGAGGCTTGCTCAGTTGATTTCCAAGAATAAATTTACCCAGATTGTGCAGAAAGCGCCTAAGTATCCACATTGTCAAAAATAGCAGCAAAGCCTTCACGGTAGGTAGGGAATTGTAAATGATATTTCATTTCTTGTAAGAGTCGTTGGTTGGAGATGAAACGATGTTCTTTTGTTTGATATCGCACGCTATTTGAAGCAACTGCCTTATCTTGATAAGCAACCGATATGTCTGAAGGCAGTTTTAATAAATTAGACTGTATTAGCCAGGCAACTACTTTACTTGATGGGGCTGGGTTTTGATCGACTGCATTAACACAGGGGGGAGGATTGTCGTTTTCAATTAGATATTGCACGATATTTGCCAAATCGACAACATGGATACGGTGAACAGGACGCTCTCCAGCTGGGATTGGTTTTTGATTCAATACCCGTTGTCCTATATGTCGACCAGGTCCATAGATTCCTCCCGGACGAATAACATAAGTCTGAAAATAATGGTTCAAAACTTTTTCTGTTTCGAGTCGTAATTTACCGGCGGCATGATCTGGTTGAAAAATATCAGTTTCTTTCCAGGTGCCGTTCTCAGAAGGATAAACACCAGTGGAGGAGATATAAATCAACTTTTTGATTTGGGGACGTTCTCGATTCATCCACTGCCCCCAATGAGATAGACGTTTTATTTCTGCCTGAACTTCTTTCAAAACTGGAGGAATGGTCAATACTAGAGAGGCAGGTGCATCGGGCAAATTAGACCACGTTGCAGGGGATTCCCATTGAAAAATAACAGAGTGATTATTTTTTTTAACACAGGTTGTGTCCAACGTTTGCTGTTGCAAGGTTACCCAGGAAACTTGTTCATCGGGCAACTGCTTCAATAACTGTTTGCCCAAATATCCCATTCCCAGGATACCGACCATAGGTACTGGCATTCAACGGATTCTTTAAATTTGAAAATCCTTATAATCCCCCCCTAATGTATAAGGAGGGATATTTTTCCAAAAATCTTGTTCTAAATCGGCTTTGCACCTCGCACAACCGCATTTAAGTTTCGAAACTTTAAAAAAGCTCCAGTTCAGAGTATACCCACACTCTTCACAACAATAACCTTCTTCCGAGGGATATGCTGCAATCTGTTGACACTTTCGGCATTGGATTGGAGCACTGTTTTCATAATCGAGCATGGCAATTTTCTCCATATAGGAAAATCAAAAATTTGTTGAAAATGATACCATCTGAAAAAAGGCAAGTAAAGGCAAAGTTAGGAGGGATTTTTTTGATTTTTTGGAAGGCTTCTTAGGTGGATGATGTCCAGATTATCCTAGGACACCATCTTCGAATTACATTAAGAGGGCAACCTTCACAGCCCCCCATACATAAATCACAGGATTATATTTTTGTCGATCAGAACCTGTTGTTAACCTAACCTAATGCATCAATTACATCCTGTGGTGCTTGTACTAACTCAACAAGTACACCCTCTGAGCATAAAGGAAATTCCTCGTTACCTTTTGGATGCACAAAAGTAATATTGTGCCCACTTGCCCCTGGTCGGATACCACCAGGTGTAAAACGAACGCCTTGCTCTTTAAGCCACTCAACACATTTTTCCAAATCATCAATCCACAAGCCAACATGGTTCAATTGTGGTTTATCAACACGTGGTTTTTTATCAAAATCAAGGGGTTGCATAATATCTACTTCAACAGAAGTTGGGCCGTCACCAATCTTTAATACGTCTTCATCAACGTTTTCTTTCTCACTTTTAAATGTTTTAACTGTGGACAACCCCAGAATATCAACCCAAAATTTGGCCAGCTTCGACTTATCTTCGCCACCAATTGCTACTTGTTGTATTCCAAGAACTTTAAATGGTCTAGTCATAGATCTCCTTAAATTGATGAAAGTTTAATATACGTTTTATTTACGATGAGGAATAAGGACTATATTTTGTTTTTTCCTGTTCCAACCATTCCCCCAAAAACAGTTGATGAGCCTGAGCCAGTTGGAAACGTGGATCTGCTATAAACTGTTGTAAAAAGGGAACGATTGTCACAAAGAAATGATCCTGCCAACCTGCGGTTTTTTGCATTCGAGCCTCATAAAATAAGGTTCCAACGCCGATTTGCCGTCGGAAAGACAAGTTTTGCATAACATGGCCTGACATTACAAAAGTTAGATCAATTTTTGAAGCTTTTAAATCAAAAGGAATCAAAAATTTTCCATGCTCATCAGGAAATACCAAGCGGGCAATTGGATAATAAATAGGGGCTTCTTCTCCAAACTGTACAAACTGTGAATAATATTGGCGAACTAGAATAAAACCTTCATTGGGAAATGCTCCTCTTCCCTCCTGGTTGGTCATCACCCCCTCAATACGATCAGTAGTCCATCCCCATTCAAAACTCATTTGAGGGGAATAGCATCCTTGCAAAATAAAAAGCAAAATACAAAAAATTGTTTTCCAATGTCCTACTGTATCATATTTGCTGTTATATTGATGTAACAATGAATTGCTTTGTATTTGTTGGGTATGATCATATTTTCCGCCATTCTGTCTACTGAGCTTGTCATAGCAAAGCCAGAATATCTTCTTCAACAAGCTCAGAGAGCATTTCTGTTATATGAAAAGTATTTATCGGATGCAAATATGATCATGCCCTATTTATTGTTTCAGGTATTTACAAATGTTGTGGCAATTGAAAATATTTTGTTACGTAACCCAAATAAACTCAAGCTCTTTGTCATCCTCATATCTCAACAAAACGTTGAAAATTTTCACTGTTTTTTAGATGCTGAGGACAGTTGTTTTTTCAAAGCATTTAAATTTTTTATTGCTTCCTTGTGATTTGGTGAAATCTGTAACACTTTCTCAAATGCTTGTATGCTGGCTGTAATGTTTCCTTTCATCGCATGCACAATCGCTAAATTGTTATAAGCATCTGGATGATTAGGAGACAGTTCTATTGTTCTTAAAAACCACTGTAAGGCTTCGTCAAGTTTTTGTAGCTTTAATGCAATAATTCCCATATTTAAGTTAATGTCAGGAGCATTTGGGAGGTGATTCATCACAACTCTCAAGTGATTCCTTGCCTCTTCTAACTTATTCAACTCCAAATATATTTTTCCGAGTGCCAAGTTTGTTTTGAGGGTGTTCTCTATCTGGAGGGATTTTTGATAGTAAGGAATGGACTCAAGGTACTTACGCTGCCTGGCATGGGTATCTCCCATTTCATGATAAGCGTCCTTCATAAGTCCTGCTAGTTCTCCTGTAGGAAATTCACTGGCCAGTTTGATCATCATACTATATTCAGCCAAACCTTCCTGATAGGCTCCATCTCTGATGTACACCCTTGCTAGATTCAACCTTGCTAAAACAAACCCAGGGCTCATTTGCAGTGATTTTTGAAAATACACTTTACCAGCATTGAGATGCCCATCTTGTGCGTAAGCATATCCTAAGTTATGAAGAGTTCTGGCTTTGTAAGGAGCTTTATTAATGGCATCTTTCCATGCACTGGCTGTTGTAGCATAGACTGCGTTTCTTTCCCAGGTCCCCATAATTCCTAAGACAATGATGATCAACACACCCGCATATAAATAATATTGTCGAGAAGCTAATTTTTTTTGTAACCAAAACAATAATTCTGCAAAAATTAACATTAAACCCACAGAAGGGAGATATGACTTATACTCAACCAACAAATCTCTTTCTGGAACGACAATATATGGTCCAAAAGTAATGTAAAACCAGAAAACCCCTAAAGCAAAAAGGACAAATCCTTTTCTTGCTGAAAATATGGCGGCACTTACGATGAGAATATGCAGTACTAAAGAGGCAAGTGCCCAGGCATCAATTGTTTCTCGTGAAGGGATAAAATCATGATCAATGTTCATCCATTGGGGTAAAGGAATCACTAATAGTTTCCAATAATTCACTAATGCGCGGGCCATAGTCTCTATCTGCGTCCATGGACCCCATAACGTTTTTGAACCAAAGCCAACAAAATAATTCCCACTCAAGTAATTCGAATTCAATAAATACCAGGTCATCACTGCACTAAAAATTATCAATAGCAAAGCAGCCCATTTAGCCACATTGCGTAAACGCGACCAATCATTAAATCTTGAAAGGATTTCATATGCAAAAGGGATCAGCAACCACGTCAATGTCATTTCCTTCGATTTGAACGCAAGCCAATAGCACAGTAGAGTGAATACCAGCCATCCCCAAAATTTTTTATCAGAAGGGGAAAATTTTCTCGTATATAAATAGCTGATGAAGGCTGCCACATAGAACAATGTTGCAATCTGCCCGCTGCGTTGAGTGATATACGTCACAGAAGCGGTCAAGAGAGGATGAACCGTAAAAATCGAAGCAATACTGATTGCCGTCAATTTAATTGAAAAAGCAGTGGGAACATTTTCTTTTTTAACAGAAGATCCCCCATAAACACTAGGCAGTAATTGAGAGATCAATAAAAAAATTAAAAAGCCATTAAGGGCATGAATACAAATATTGACAATATGGTACCCTGGAACTTCAAAACCGTGGAGAGTGTAATTGAGATATAAGGTTAGAATGGGAATCGCCCTCCGAGAGTTAGTCAATTCGAAGAATTTTTTTATAATTCCATCCAAATCCCTGATAATGGGATTTTCCAGGATAAAAGGAATGTCATCAAAATGAAACACAACATTCAGAGAATCATAATAGCCAATCCAGGTCAATCCACTCAGCCATAAAAAAACCATGATAAGAAACACAGGCTGAGAGAAGAACACCGTTTTAAATTGCATATGCTTGTATTTGGAAAAGTATTCAGGGATTTAACAATTGAATTGGAATCGTATTACCTGGGCGGGGCAAATGATAGACAAGTTATAAAAATTACATAGATTTCGCTGATTTTCAATACGAATCGAAATGCTGACAACATTACGGAAATATAATTTTACGAAATGTTCGGTGTTCTGCTTTTATTCATGACCAGCAAAAAGAACGCTCACTGAGGATAAAGATTTTGATAAAAAACTTGACGATTTTCTTGTGGAAGTTAAAATTTGATCGTTCAATTATTGAACAAAATCCTTTCAATGTATTGAATATATTTATATTTCTCTAAAATCATTCATGATACCAGCATCAATTGACTGCTTTTAATTCCTACCCCAAATATGAAAATTGGCGCAATCGTGCAAGCTCGTATGAATTCTACGAGGCTCCCAGGAAAAGTATTAACCGAGGTTGACGGCAGGCCCTTATTACAATTTCTTCTAGAGAGAATCCAGCATTGTTCAAATTTAGATGAAATAATAGTTGCAACTTCAACAGAGGAACTAGATACTCAGATTTATGATTTTTGCATAAATAATAATTATTCATGTCATAGAGGTGCATTAGCGAATGTAGCATCCAGGTTTTACGAAATTATAAAAGCGCATTCATTCGATACGATAGTTCGTGTCAATGGCGACAGTCCTTTATTGGACCCTCAATTGATTGAACAAGGAATAGCGCACTTTCAAAAAAGAAATTGTGATCTAGTCACCAATACCTTTCCCCGTTCATTTCCAAAGGGACAATCTGTAGAAGTGATCGATGCTGAAAAATTTTGCAGTGCTTATTTAGATTTTCAAGATTCCGATGACTTTGAACATGTTACTCAGTATTTTTACAAAAGACCTGAACAATTCAATATTTACAATTTTTCCACAGACAAGACATTGGGAGAATTACAGTTATCCATAGATTTGCCGGAAGATTTAGAGCGGTTTCAGCAAATTTACAAAAAAATGACCCTCCCCCATTGGCAATATGATTTAGATCAAATACTAACAATCTATTTTTCCCTAAATCCCGTATAATAATTAAAGGTTTTATGAGAGAAGTTCCTTTTGGAAGGCCAATTATTGGTGATGAAGAAAGAAATGCAGTAATGGAAGTATTACAGGGGCATATGTTTGTCCATGGCCCACTTTCCAAAAAATTTGAAGATGCATTTGCTCAATACACAAATGCTCCATATGCAGTCTCCGTTTCTTCATGTACAGCCGCTTTGCACCTGGCCTATTTCTATTTAAACATTGGTCCTGATGATGAAGTGATTGTCCCGGCACAAACTCATACAGCCACTGCTCATGCTGTTGAGTTGTGTGGAGGAAAAACAGTATTTGTAGATGCAGAAATAAGAACAGGCAATATCGATATTGAACAAATTGAAGCTAAAATTACAGAAAAAACCCGTGCTATATCTGTAGTTCCATTTCTGGGTATGCCATTGAATATGGACCGTATTAAAGAGATTGCAGAGAAGCATGATCTATTCATTGTAGAAGACACAGCATTAGCGATTGGAACTTATTACAAAGGAGTGCACGCAGGATTGCATGGTGATGTGGGGTGTTTCTCATTCTACCCTGTTAAACATATGACGACAGCAGAAGGGGGGATGTTGATTACCAAGAACGAAAAAATTGCAAATACTGTCAGACGCACCCGTGCTTTTGGAGTCGATCGTCACATTGGAGAAAGAAAGCAACCGGTTTATGACGTGACCATGCTTGGCTTCAACTATCGGATGAATGAATTGCAAGCAGCCATGGGAATTGAACAAATCAAAAGGTTAGATAGTATCTTACAGAAACGTCAACAAAATTATGAAGTTCTCTCCCAAGGACTTATGGAAATCAGTGAAATCAAACAACTTCAGTCAAGTCACGATGAATACCAGAGTAGTTATTACTGTCTCTCTATTCTCTTGGAGAACGAATTGACAGACAAACGAATTGACATCATTAATTTTTTAAAAGACAAAGGTATTGGAACCAGTGTGTATTATCCCAAACCCGTTCCCTTGCTAAGCTATTACAAAAACAAATATGGTTATCAAGACAATGAATTTCCGATAGCGTCATTGATTAGCAACCACTCGATTGCCCTACCTGTAGGACCACATCTGAACGAAGAGGATATGAATTATATTGTAGATAACTTGAAAACTGCCGTTATAACTGTAAATCGTTCGTAAATTTTTGAAATAATCGCCAAACGAGTGATAAGCCAAAGAACTTGACAACTTTCAAGAAAACGCTATGTTCAATTTCTGAACATAACTATTTTTAGAGTGCTTAAATAAAAGTCTGAGATTAGCTAATCACCTAACATATAATCAAAAATTAGCTATAGTAGTGAGATTTTGGTTTTGTTTGGCACATTGAATGCCATGTCACCCTGAGCGTAGTCGAAGGGTCTCTGAGATGCTTCGACTACGCTCAGGGTGACAGTTTTCAGGAGATTGTCTCATGGGCAAAGAGGATGCC